>NZ_CP101283.1:2870756-3199695 GCF_024298925.1 Phenylobacterium sp. LH3H17
CCTGTTCACGCCCACCACGCCCCACTGGCTGATCATGACCGTCCTGGCCATTGGCGGGTTCTTCCGCTCGTTGCACTTCACCAGCCTGAACGGCATGGCCTATGCCGATATCGACCAGGACCGAATGAGCCGCGCGTCCACGACCTCCTCGATGATGCAGCAGCTCGTCCAGTCCATCGGCATCGGCCTGGCCGCCACCCTGATGCACGCCTTCATGGTCGCCCGCGGTGAGACCCATCTGACCACCGGGGCGATCTCGCCTGCCTTCGTCGTTCTCGGTGCGCTCACCTTCGTCTCGCTGTTCTTCTTCGTGCCGCTTCCGAAGGACGCCGGCGACGAGATGAACGGCCGGCTCAAGGTCTAGCCGAACCCGCGACCTGGCCGTCGAGCGGCGCGGTCATTTCGCAGATCAGCCCTTCCGGGGGAAACGCCAGCATGGCTGACCCGCCGAACGACCCGAGCGCTGCCCTGATCAGACGGGATCCGAAGCCCTCGCGCTGGGGCGGCGAGACCGGCGGCCCGCCGCTTTCGCGCCAGACGATCCGCAGGCCTTGCGGCTCCATGCTCCAGTCGATCGCCACGTCTCCGCCCGGCGCCGACAGCGCGCCGTACTTGGCGGCATTGGTGGCCAGCTCGTGCAGCACCATGACCAGGCTGACGGCCAGGTCCGGCTTCAACCGCACGAAGCCCGCCTCGCCATGCAGGCGCACGCAGGCTTGGTCGAACGGCGCCAGCGCCGCGGCGAAGATCTCGGTCAGTTCGGCGGTCTCCCAGACGTTGCGCGTCAGCAGGTCGTGGCCGCGCGCCAGCGATTGCAGGCGCTCCTCGAAAGCCCTTCGGAACGCGCCCGGATCGTGCCCGGCGCTGCGGAAGGCGTGGGCGGCGATCGCCTGAACGGTGGCCAGGTTGTTCTTCACCCGGTGGTTCAACTCCGCCAGCAGCAGGTCCTGGCGTTCGCGCGCGACGACCTGGGCGGTGATGTCCTGCGCAGTTCCGATGACCCGGCGCGGCCGACCGTCGCCTGCGAACACCACCTGGGCGGCGCCACGCACCCAGGCGGCCGACCCGCGTGCGCCGGCCGCCGTCGTGCGGTGCTCGACGACATAGGCGCCGCTGTCCTTGCCGGCCAGGGCGTCGCCATAGGCGGATTCTACCAATGGGAAGTCGTCGGGATGCACCGCCGCCGCATAGGTGGCGAAGTCAATGGCGGCCTCTGGCCCCACTCCGAACAGGGTCCGCATCCGAGCGTCCCAGTCCACCTGGTCGGTCGCCAGGTCGTACTCCCAGAGCCCAAGCCCGGTCGCGTCGAGCGCCAGGGTCAACCGCGCCTTCTGGCGGTCGGCGTCTCGTTGGGCCTGGTGGCGCGCGGTGACGTCGAGCACCACGAAGGCGACCCGTGGCCGCTCCCCAGGCATGGGCGAAAAGGTCCCCAGGAACCAGCCGCGCCGGCCGCCCTCCAGCGAGAACGGATACTCGGACGTTTGGGTCTCCTGGGCGGCCCAGCAGGCCCGCAGGGTCGTTAGCCGCGCGTCGATCTGCGCCCGCGTCACGCCGAGATCCCGGCCGGTCAGACCATCCAGGCCTCCCTCGCTCTTGCCATAGAACGCCGCGGCGTTGGAATTGGCGGTCACATATCGGTAGTCGTCATCGAGCAGTTCGAACACGCCCGCGATCACATCGGCGGCGTCGAACATGGCCTTCAGCAGCGCCGCGCTGCCGATGTCGGAGCCGGACCAGCGGCTGGCGCTCTCGTCATCGATCATCGGCGCCGGACTCCCACGATACAGACGTCGCGGCATGCTAGCGGGTGGAACCCCTGGGGCCTAGGCCACAGGCTGGTCCTCGATCGCCGGCTCGACGCCCGCGGAGTCGTAGACCGCCTGGTCCAGTATGCCCTGGCGCTTGGCCACCAGCGTCGGGATCAGCGCCTGACCGGCGACATTGGTGGCCGTGCGGCCCATGTCCAGGATCGGGTCGATGGCCAGCAGCAGGCCCACGCCTTCCAGCGGCAAGCCGAGCGTCGACAAGGTCAAGGTCAGCATGACGATCGCCCCGGTCAGGCCGGCGGTCGCCGCCGATCCGATCACCGATACGAAGACGATCAGCAGGTAGTCGGTGAAGGCCAGCGGCACGCCGTAGAACTGCGCCACGAAGATCGCGGCGATGGCCGGATAGATGGCCGCGCAGCCGTCCATCTTGGTGGTCGCCCCCAGGGGCACGGCGAAGGCCGCATATGCACGCGGCACGCCCAGGCCGGTTTCGGTCACCGTCTGGGTCACCGGCAGGGTGCCGATGGACGAGCGCGACACGAAGCCCAGTTGGATCGCCGGCCAGGCGGCCAGGTAGAATTTCACCGGATTGAGCCCGTTGAGCGCCAGCAGCGCCGGATAGACCACGAACAGCACCAGCCCGAGGCCGATATAGACCGCTGCCGCGAACGCCCCGAGCTGGGCCAAGGCGTCCCAGCCATAGTGCGCCACCGCGTTGCCCAGCAGGCCGATGGTGCCGATCGGGGTCAGGCGGATCACCCACCACAGGATCTTGCGCACGATCGCCAGAGCCGAGGCGTTGAAGGCGAGGAAGGGCTCGGCCGCCGCCCCGCTCCGCAGCGCCGCAATGCCGGTGACCAGCGAGATCACCACGATCTGCAGCACGTTGAACGACAGCGCGGTGGTCGGCGACCCGTCGGTTATCTTGGTGGCGGCGCTCAACCCCAGCATGTTCGACGGCACGAGCCCCTTGAGGAAGTCCATCCAGGAGCCCTGGGTGCTCGACGCCTCCGCCGCCGCCACGGCGACGCTGGTGTTGACCCCCGGCTGCAGGACCAGGCCGAGCGCGATGCCAATGCTGACTGCGATCAAGGCGGTGATCGCGAACCACATGAGCGTGCGCCAGACCAAGGCCGCGGCGTTCTGCAATTCCCGCAGATTGGCGATGCTGGCCACGATGGCGGTGAACACCAGGGGCGGCACCAGCACCTTCAGGAGCTGGACGAAGGTCGAGCCCATCAGCTTCAGGGCTTCCGACAGGCCATGGCCCTGCTGCCCAGGCTCGGTTCCCAGGTTGCGGGCCAGCATGCCGAGTGCGAGGCCAACCACCATGGCGGCCAGGACCTGGAATCCGAAGGATCCAAGAAATCCCCGCCGCTTGCCGTCCGCCTGCGCCATGTCAGCTCCCGATCGCCACCGCTCGCGAGCATGGCCGGGCGCTCAACGGCGCGCCAGCGGTTTTGCCTCTCTGGCGCGATGAGAAAACCTGGGCGCCCAGGCCACGATCAGCCCGTCGGGGACTGGCGCTCGGCCACCATGATCTCGCCCGCGCAGGCGCGCGAGACGGTGGCCTGATCGGCGATCTTGTCCCGCAGGGCCGGCACGCCCAGCTTGGAGCCGCGCAGTTCGAGAATCTCGAGAGCGCCGGTGGCGACCACCTCCCGCGCCTGGGTCGCCCGGGCGCACGGATCCTTGAGCCGACCCCAGACACCCAGCGACCGGATCTCGGCCGTCGCCCCGCCGCAGATCAGCCGCGCCCGCTCGATGACCGCGCGGCCCTCCGTGGAGGCGCGGCCGCCGGCCGCCAACTGAGCGATCGGATCGGCCGCCTCATCCATGGCCGCTTCGCAGGGCCCGAGCGCGCCGCGCAGGGCCACGAGCGCGACATCGGTCGGCGGCGCGGGGACCGCCGGGACGTAGACTTCCGGCGGACGCGTGGCGGGATCATCGCAGGCGCTGACGAGCAGCCCCGCCAGGGCAAGGCCGCAAAATGTCTTCCACATATCGCGGCTCCAGGTTGTCCGTGTCTCCCTAAAGTCGCGACGGCGCGATTGGATGCGCCCGGCCAAGCGCGGCAATTGACCGCTTGCGGTCCGCCGCCTAGCGTCCGCCTCCTTCTCTCTTTGAAATCGCGGCGGTGTCCCATGCCCCAGATCCTGGTTCAGGACCTGGCGAAGACCTATCGCGTCGCCGAACGCGATCCCGGCGTCCTGGGCGCGCTCAAGGGGCTTGTCCATCGCCGGTGGCGCACGGTCGAGGCGCTGAAGGATGTCTCCTTCTCCCTGGAGGCCGGTGAGCTGCTGGGCTTCATCGGTCCGAACGGGGCCGGCAAGTCGACCACCATCAAGATCCTCTCGGGTATACTTCGCCCCGACAGCGGTCGCGTGGAGGTCGGCGGCATCGTCCCCTACCAGGAGCGGATCAGGCACGTGGCCCGCATCGGCGTGGTGTTCGGCCAGCGCTCCCAGCTCTGGTGGGACCTGCCGGTGATCGACGGCTTCGACCTGCTGCGCGACATCTATCGCATCGACCCGGGGCGCTATGCGCGGACCCGCGACGAACTGGTGGCCCTGTTGCGCCTGGAGCGCCTGCTCGACCAGCCGGTCCGTCAGCTTTCGCTGGGCCAGCGGATGCGCGCCGAGATCGCCGCGGCCCTGCTGCACGAGCCCGAAGTCCTGTTCCTGGACGAACCGACCATCGGCCTGGACGCCCCCTCGAAACTGGCGGTGCGCGACTTCGTCAAGCGCCTGAACCGCGAGCGCGGCGTCACCGTCCTGCTGACCACCCACGACATGCACGACATCGAGGCGCTCGCCGAGCGGGTCATCGTCATCGGCCATGGCCAGGTGCTGGCCGACAGTCCCTTCGAAGCCCTGCGGCGCGACGTCCTGCGCGAACGCCGGCTGTTCATCGACTTCGTGGACGAGGCGCCGGAAATCGACCTGCCCGGCGTCGAGGTCCGCGCCCGCGACGGCCGATCCCTGGAACTGGCCTTCGATCCGGCCGTCGTCGGCGCGCCCCGGCTGATCGCCGCCATCACCGCCGACCACGCGGTCGAGGACGTCCATGTGGAGCAACCGGCCATCGAAGAGGTGATCGCCAAGTTCTACGACCTGCACGGCGCGGCGGAGGCCTGAGCCGTGAACGAGGCCATCCGCCCCTACGCCGCCGCCTTCGCCGCCCGGTTCCAGCTCATGCTGCAGTACCGCGCCGCGGCGCTGGCCGGATTCGCCACCCAGTGCTGGTGGGGCGGGATCAAGGTGATGGTCTATGCGGCCTTCTTCGCCAATGCGGCGGCGAGCGACACGCCGATCACCCTGTCGCAGGTGATCACCTACACCTGGCTGGCCCAGGCCTTCCTGGTGCTCTCGCCCTGGAGCGGGGATCCGGAGATCAGCCAGGCGGTTCGCACAGGCGCCATCGGCTATGAGCGACTGCGCCCTATCGACACCTACAACTGGTGGTTCGTCCGTGCCGCGGCCTGGATGACCGCCCGCGCCCTGCCCCGCGCCCTGCTGATGCTGGCCGTGGCCGGAGTAGCCTTTCCCTTGCTGGGTTTGGAGGCATGGTCCTGGCGACCGCCCGCCGACGCCGTGGCCTTCGGGCTCTTCGCCCTCTCCATGCTGCTGGTGGTCCTGGTCTCCTCGGCCTTCGTCATGCTGCTGAACATCAGCGCCGTGGTGACGATGGACGAGCGGGGCGTCAACACCTTGGTCGCCTCCCTGATCATCGCGCTGTCGGGCAACCTGCTGCCGCTGGCCCTTTATCCTGACTGGATGCAGACCTTCCTGCTGGTCCAGCCCTTCGCCAGCTTCCTGGATATCCCGTTCCGTATCTATTTCGGCGGCCTGACCGGCTGGGGCGCCGCTACGGGCCTCGCCCTGCAGGCCTTCTGGACTCTCGTCATGATCGCCATCGGCCGCGCCTGGATGACCCGGGTGATGACGCGCCTCCAGATGCAGGGAGGTTGACCCCATGAGCGCGCTCTTCCTGCTCGCCCGCTACTTCTCGGCCTCGGTCCGCGGCCAGCTGCAGTACCCCGGCTCGACCATCATGCTGGCGGTGGGCCAGTTCTTCTCGACCATCATCGACGTGGTCGCCGCCTGGGCCCTGTTCGCCCGCTTCGGCCCGGTCCAGGGCTGGACCTTCGGCGACATCGCCATGTTCTTCGGGATGATCAGCGTCTCGTTCGCCATCGCCGACTTTCTCAGCCGCGGCTTCGACATGTTCGGAGCCCACTTCATCAAGACCGGCGACTTCGACCGCATCCTGCTAAGGCCGCGCTCGGCGGCGATCCAGCTCATCGGCTACGACTTCCGCCTGGCCCGGGTCGGCCGTCTTCTCCAGGGCCTGATCGTCATCGGGTTGGCCACCGCCACCCTGTCGCTGGACTGGGACGCGGCCAAGGTCGGCCTCGCGCTCTGGACCATCGTCGGCGGGGTGGCCCTGTTCGTGGGCCTGATGATCTTCCAGGCCACCCTGGCCTTCTGGACCGTCGAGAGCCTGGAGGTGATGAACGTGCTCACCTATGGCGGCGTCCAGGCCGCCCAGTTCCCGCTCAGCCTCTACGCCGGTTGGTTCAGGAACCTGCTGATCTTCGTCGTGCCCCTGGGCTGCGTCGCCTACTTCCCGGTCCTCGCCATCCTGGACAAGCCCGATCCGCTGGGCGCGCCGGCCTGGATCCTGCCGCTGACCCCAGCGGCAGGATTGCTGTTCCTGGCCGTCTCGTTACTGGCCTGGAGGTTCGGGGTATCGAAATACACCTCTACGGGGAGCTGAAGGCGTATCGCGGCCAGTCATACAAATGTTGACACATGGAGCCGCCAGGGACAGTATCGACTTAGTCGATACATGAGGTGCGGCCGTGCGCGTCCAGATCAAGAAATGGGGCAACAGCGCCTCGGTGAGAATCCCGTCGTCGGTTATGGCCGCGGCGGACCTCACGGTTGACCAAGCCGTCGACGTTCGGGAGGAAGGCGGGCGCGTTGTTATCGAGCCTGTGCGCGCGCCGAAGTACGATCTCGATCAGATGCTGGATCGGATGACCCCCGACACCTTCCCGCAAGATGTCGACTTTGGACCACCCGTTGGACAGGAGGCCTGGTAGTGCCGGACTACGTTCCGGACGCGGGGCACATAGTCTGGCTTGAGTTCGATCCCCAGGCGGGCCACGAGCAAGCCGGTCATCGCCCTGCCTTGGTCCTGTCGGCGGCGCGCTATAACCGACTTCGCGGGATGATGCTCTGCTGTCCCATGACGTCGCGGATCAAGGGGTACGTCTTCGAGGTGGTGGCGTCGGACGACCCGCCCAGCGTGATCCTTTCCGATCAGGTAAAAAGCCTGGATTGGCGAGCGAGGCGCGCCATTCGGAAAGGCTCGGTCGCGCCTGCGATCCTGGCGGAGGTCAAGGCCAAGATCGCCGCGCTTCTACAACTTTAGCGCCCCTACTCAGCTGCCATCGCCAGCGCGCTGCCGCGGGTGAGCGACGTCTTGCGGGCCAGCGAAGCCTTGGCCGCCTCGTACTCGGCCGCCAGACGGTCGATGAGCTGGCCGGCGGTGGGGATATCCTTGACCGCCCCGATGCCCTGGCCGCAGCCCCAGATGTCCTTCCAGGCCTTGGCCTTCTGGTTGCCGCCCGAGCCGAAGTTCATCTTGGAGGGATCGGCTTCCGGCAGGTTGTCCGGATCCAGGCCCGCGGCCTCGATGGACGGGCGCAGATAGTTGCCGTGCACCCCGGTGAACAGGTTGGAATAGACGATGTCGTCGCCGCGCGAGGCCACGATCATGTCCTTGTAGCCCTGCATGGCGCGGGCTTCCTGGGTGGCGATGAAGGCCGAGCCGATATAGGCCAAGTCCGCGCCCATGGCCTGTGCGCCCAGCACCGCCGCCCCGTTGGCGATGGAGCCCGAGAGCGCGATCGGTCCGTCGAACCACTCGCGCAGTTCCTGGATCAGGGCGAATGGCGACAGGTGCCCGGCGTGGCCGCCGGCGCCGGCCGCCACGGGGATGAGGCCATCGGCGCCCTTCTCCACCGCCTTGCGGGCGAAGCGGTCGTTGATCACGTCATGCAACACGATGCCGCCATAGGAGTGGATCGCGTTATTCACGTCTTCCCGGGCGCCTAGCGAGGTGATGGTGATCGGCGCCTTGTATTTCACGGCCAGCTCGACGTCCTGCTCCAGCCGGTCATTGGTCTTGTGGACGATCTGGTTGACGGCGAAGGGGGCCGAGAGGCGATCGGGGTTCTTGCGATCCCAGTCGGCCAGCTCCTCGGTGATCTGGGCCAGCCATTCGTCCAGCTGACTCACCGGCCGGGCGTTCAACGCCGGGAAGGAGCCGACCACGCCGGCCTTGCACTGGGCGATGACCAGTTCGGGACCCGAGATGATGAACAGGGGCGAACCGATGACCGGAATACGCAGGCGCTCGGCGAGGACGGGAGGCAGGGCCATGGGAATCGTATCCTTGGTTAAATGGCGTCGATCTAATTTTTACAACGTATATACAAGAATAGCCGACGCGCAAGCCGCCGTCACCGCTCACGCCGCGTGAACTTGACGCGCGGGACCCACGCGGCCCAATGGCGCACCATGACGCAACTTGCCGCCGCCCCTCCGTCCGCCAGTGACGCCGACTGGCGCGCCCTGGTCGCCAAGACCCTCAAGGACGCGCCCTTCGAGAGCCTGCGTCGCACCACGGCCGAGGGACTGGCCATCGAGCCGCTCTATCCGTCGGCCCCGGCCCCGGCGGCGTTCACACCCCGCGCCCGCGATCCGGAACAGCCCTGGGATGTTCGCGTCGCCATCGCTCATCCCGAGCCCGCCCGCGCCAACGCCGACCTGCTGGCCGACCTCACGGGGGGCGCGACCTCGGCGGTGGTTTCGCTCGACCCCGCCGGCCAGGCCGGTGTCACCGTGGGATCGGCGAGCGACCTCGCCCGGGTCCTTGACGGGGTCCTGCTGGAGATGGCGCCGATCGCGCTCGACGCCGGGTTCCTGGGCCCAAAGGCAGCCGACTGGCTGGCCGCCGCCGCCAAGGGCTCGCCCACCGCTCCGCTCGCCCTCCACCTCGATCCCCTGAGCGCCTTCGCCCGGACGGGCGCCAGCCCCGGCCCCATCGAGAGCCACCTGATCTCGGCCGCCACGGTCGCCGCGCGGTTGGCCCAGGCCCATCCCAAGGCGAGTCTCTTCCTGGCCTCGGGCCGGGTCGTCCATGAAGCCGGCGGCGGCGAGGCCGGTGAGCTGGCCTTCGCGATCTCCGCGGCGGTTGCCTACGCCAAGGCCCTGGTCCGCGCCGGCGTTCCGATGGCCGAGGCCTTCGGGGGCATTGTCCTGGGCCTTTCGGCCGATACCGACTACTTCGCCACCCTGGCGAAGCATCGCGCGGCCCGGGTGCTCTGGACCCGAGTCACCCAGGCCTGCGGCGTGACCGCTCCGGCCCGCATCGAAAGCCGGTCCTCGGGCCGCATGCTCACCGTCCAGGATCCCTGGACCAACATGCTGCGCCTGGCCGCCGCGGCGTTCGGGGCCAGTGTCGGCGGCGCTGATGCGGTGGCGCTCGGGACGTTCACCGACGCGATCGGCCTGCCCATCGCCTTCGCACGCCGCCAGAGCCGCAACACCCAGTTCGTGCTGATGGAGGAGGCCCACCTCGGACGGGTCGCCGATCCCGCCGCGGGCTCGGGCTATGTGGAGGCCCTCACCGACGAGATGGCCCGCGCCGCGTGGGTCGAGTTCCAGATCATCGAGGGCCAGGGCGGTCTGGTCGCCGCGCTCACCGCCGGCCGCATCGTCGCCGAGGTCGCCAAGGTGCGAGCGGTCCGCGAGGCCGCCGGCCCGCCCAAGATCGTCGGTGTCACCGCCTTTCCCCCGACCCAGGCCGCGCCGGTCGAGGTCGCCTCCGCCGCGCCGCGCGCCGTCGAGGCGCCCTCCGTCCGCCTGCCCGGGCCCGACGGCGCCTGCCCGCCGCTCGCCCCCATCCGTCTCGCCGCGCCCCATGAGGCCGCCCGATGAGCCATTTCCCCGACTTCGCCACCCTGCCCTTCGACGGTCCCGCCGCCGCGGCGTCCCTTCCCGGCGGCCCGCTTTGGGAGACCCCCGAAGGTATCGCGGTCAAGCCCGCCTACGGTCCCGCTGATATCGAGGGGGTCGATCCGGGATTCCCAGGTCTGGCGCCCTATGTGCGCGGCCCCTATCCGACCATGTACCTGACCAACCCGTGGACCATCCGCCAGTATGCGGGCTTCTCCACGGCCGAGGACTCCAACGCCTTCTATCGGCGCAACCTGGCGGCGGGACAGATGGGCCTGTCGGTGGCCTTCGATCTGGCCACCCACCGCGGCTACGACAGCGATCACCCCCGGGTGAAGGGCGATGTCGGTATGGCCGGCGTCGCCATCGACTCGATCCTCGATATGCGGACCCTGTTCGATGGCATCCCGCTCGACAAGATGAGCGTGTCGATGACCATGAACGGCGCGGTCCTGCCGATCCTGGCGCTCTACATCGTCGCCGCCGAGGAACAGGGCGTCCCCCACGAGAAGCTGTCGGGCACCATCCAGAACGACATCCTCAAGGAGTTCCTGGTCCGCAACACCTACATCTATCCGCCCGGCCCTTCGATGCGGATCATTTCGGACATCTTTTCATATACTTCGCGCGAAATGCCGAAGTTCAACTCCATCTCGATCAGCGGCTATCACATCCAGGAAGCCGGGGCGACGCTGGACCTGGAACTGGCCTACACCCTGGCCGACGGGATCGAATATGTCCGCGCGGGCGTCGCCGCCGGCATGAGCGTCGACCAGTTCGCCCCCCGCCTGTCGTTCTTCTGGAACGCCGGCATGAACGCCTTCATGGAGATCGCCAAGCAGCGCGCCGCCCGTCTGCTCTGGGCAAGGCTGATGAGGGACGAGTTCGACCCCAAGGACCCCCGCTCGCTGGCCCTGCGCGCCCACACCCAGACCAGCGGCTGGAGCCTTGCGGCCCACGACGTCTACAACAACGTCCCGCGCACCCTGGTGGAAGCCATGGCCGCGGTCGGCGGGCAGACCCAGAGCCTGCACACCAATTCGCTGGACGAGGCCCTGGCCCTGCCCACCGACTTCTCCGCCCGGATCGCGCGCAACACCCAGCTCTTCCTCCAGCTGGAGAGCGGCCAGACCCGGGTGATCGACCCCTGGGGCGGCTCCTACTATGTCGAACGCCTGACCGCCGACCTTGCCGCTCGCGCCCTGGAACACATCGCCGAGGTCGAGGCCCTGGGCGGCATGGCCAAGGCCATCGAGGACGGCCTGCCCAAGCGCCGCATCGAGGAGGCCAGCGCCCGCACCCAGGCCCGCATCGATAGCGGCCGTCAGAGCGTGGTGGGGGTGAACCGCTACCGCCCCGACGGCGCCGAAGTCATCCCGATGCTGAAGGTCGACAACAGCGCGGTGCGCGAACGCCAGCTCGAAAAACTCGCCCGCCTTCGCGCCGAGCGTGATCCCGTCGAGGTGGAGGCGGCGCTCGCGGCGCTGACCGACGGCGCGCGCCGGACCGGCAACCTGCTGGAGCTCTCCGTCAACGCAGCCCGCGCCAAGGCCACGGTGGGCGAGATCAGCCTGGCCCTGGAGAAGGTGTTCGACCGCCATTCCGCCGAGGCCTCGGCGGTGACCGGCGTCTATCTGCGCGAGGCCGGCTCCACCCCCCAGGCCGAGCGCGCCAAGGCGATGACCGGCGCATTCGCCCAGGCGGATGGGCGCAAGCCCCGGGTGCTGATCGCCAAGATGGGCCAGGACGGCCACGACCGCGGCCAGAAGGTCATCGCCTCTGGATTCGCCGATCTGGGCTTCGAGGTCGATATCGGCAACCTGTTCCAGACCCCGGCCGAGGCCGCCGCCCAGGCCGTCTCCGAAGGCGCCCATGTGGTGGGCGCGAGCTCGCTCGCCGCCGGCCACCTGACGCTGGTCCCCGAGCTCAAGGACGAGTTGGCCAAGCTGGGACGCGCCGACATCCTGGTGGTTGTCGGCGGGGTTATCCCGCCTGAGGACTTCCAGGCGCTCAAGGACGCCGGGGTGGCAGCGATCTTCACTCCCGGCACGGTGGTGCCCGAGGCGGCCATCGAGGTCATGGAGCGGCTCAACGAGCAGATGGGCTACGCCCAGCTGGAAAAGGCCTAGGGGCTCAGGTCAGCGCTTAGGCGACAGCACGCCCTTGCGGCGCTTCGGCCGCAGCCAGTCGTCCGCCAGTTCGGACGGGCCGTGGCGAGCCTCGATGTCCTTCTGAAGCGCGTTGGCCGCCATCAGGTGGCCAGGGAACAAGGTGTCTACGATCCAGCCCACCACCGGCGGCACGGAGCTGGCCGAGTCGAGCGCGATATAGGCCGCCATCCGGGCCAGGGTGACGGGTTTGGCGCCGGACGCGATCCCCTCGGAGATCAATAGCGCCCCGGCGCCCAGGCTGTAGACCGTCCCCGCCACGGGAACCCAGGCCAGCAGGCCGTCCAGGCCGACGCCAATCGGCCCGACACCCACCAGCCGGTCGGAAAGGCGTTTTATCCGTTCGGCGTGCCGCCAGGCTCGGTGGGCCCTGTCTTTGGAGACTTCCATGGATCGAGAACGCCAAGCTCCGCGTGAGGCTCCACCTTGCGCCAAGGAGGACCTCGGAGGCTAGCCCCAGAGGTCCCGCGAGGGCGGGGCGATTTCCGAGCCGGTGAACACCAGCCCCGGCGCCCGGTCCCGGGCGAGCAGCAGCGGCCCGTCCAGGTCCACCACCTCGGCGCCCTGCGCCAAGATCATCGCGGGCGCCATGGCGAGCGAGGTGGCGACCATGCAGCCGGCCATCACCTGCAGCCCCATGGCGCGGGCCTGCGCCGCCACGGCCAGCGCCTCGGTCAAGCCGCCGCACTTGTCGAGCTTGATGTTCACCGCCCCATAGCGCCGCGCGCAGTCGGCGAGATCGGCGCGGGTGTGCAGGCTTTCATCGGCGCACAGCAGGACCGGACAGTCGTAGCCTTCAAGCGCCGCGTCCTCGCCAGCCCGCAGGGGCTGTTCGATCAGTTGGACCCCCAATAGGGCCAGATCCGGCGCCAGCCGCCGCAGGTCCTCGAATCCCAGGGCCTCGTTGGCGTCGACCACCAGCCGGCTCGCCGGCGCGGCTTCTCGAACCGCCGCGACCCGGTCGATATCCCCGGCGCCGCCGATTTTCAGCTTCAGCAGCGGCCGGTGGGCCGCCGCCCGCGCCGCCGCGGCCATCGCGGCGGGCGCGTCCAGGCTAAGGGTGAAGCAGGTCGTGACCGGCTCCAACCCCCGCAGACCCGCCAGCGCCCAGGCGGGCGTCCCCGTCAGCTTGGCCTCCAGGTCCCAGAGGGCGCAGTCCAGGGCGTTGCGCGCGGCGCCGGCCGGCGCGAGGTCCTGCAGTTCCAGCCGGCTCGCGCCCCGCTCGACCGCGTCGCGCAGGGCCTCCGCCCCAGCCAGTTCGCCGGCCATGGTCTCGCCGTATCGGGCGTAGGGCACCGCCTCGCCGCGGCCGACGACGCCATCCTGCTCGATCTGCGCCAGCAGCACATGAGCCTCGCTCTTGGCGCCGCGGGCGATAACGAAGGCGTCGCGGGTCGGCCAACGCTCGTCGCGAAGGCTGAGCCGTCGCCTCAAGCCAGGTCGCCGACCGCGGCGTCGAACAACAGATAGGTCCGGCCGGCCTCGGAACTGAGCAGGCTCGCCACCTGGAAGCCTTCATGGTCTCGGCTCGCCGCGTCGTCGAGCAAGCCGTGGTAGCGCGCCAGATAGGTCACCACCTGGCCCTTGAGCGCCTCGTCGGTGGCCAGCCGCCGCGCCAGGCGGCGGGTGGCGGCCGGCGCCAGGCGGCGCACGACCTCGCGAGCGCCGTTTAGGTCGCGGGCCTGGATGGCCGCAGCCAGTTCATCGACGCGGCTGCGCGGCAGAAGGGCCGCCGGATCGATGCCCATGGCCCCGATCTCGCCCGCCAGGGTGTCCTCCAGGGGCGCATGCTGCTGGGGCGCCTCGACCTCTTGCTCGTCGATGGCCGACAGCAGGTCCTTCCAGGTCCAGCCGTCGCCCCCCTGGCTGTCGCGCCCGCCGGCCTGTCCGAAGACCTGGCTGAACTCCGAGTCGGTGGCGGTCGGCGTGAGGCGCAGGCGTTGGCGCAGGCTGGCCTGGGCGTCCGCCGCCTTCACCGGCTCGGTCAATTCCAGGTCGGGTTCCGCCTCGGCGACCACTTCCACCACACGCACGGGTTCGGCCAGGGGTTCGGGCGCGGGCGGGGCGACCGCCACGGGCTCCGGCTGCGGCTCGGGGACCGGAGCCGGCGCGGCCTTGGGTTCGGGACGCGCGAGCCGCTCGCGTAGGGCGGAGACGGGCGGCGGCATGGCGCTGGTGCCGGCCACCGCCCCCATCATCCGCACAGCCTCGCTCAGCATCTCGTAATTGCGCCGCACGCGTTCCTGGAACACCTCGTCGATGGCCTGGGTCTCGTCGGCCGTGCGCCGTGCGTGGTCCATCATCTCGTCGATGCTGTCGGCCACCGCCTTGCGGACCTGCTCGGCCTGGCCACGCGCCGTGACCGGCATCTGGGCCGCGCGAGCCTCGACCTCGACCAGCAAGGCGGCCAGTTCGTCCAGGGTGGCGCGAGCGGTCCTGGCGCCCTCTTCAAGCTTGCCGGCGGTCGCCGCGCCGGCCTGCTCCACCATCTGGGTCGACTGCTCGATCAGAGCGCGGGCCTCGGCCAACCGGGTCTCGAACACCTTGTTGGCCTGCTGACCGGCGGTGAAGGCGGCCTCCGAGAGCTGGTCCACCTGGTTGCGGGCGGTCTCGGCGTGGCGCTCGGCGGCCTGGCGGGTCTCCTCGGCTGCGCGCCCCAAGGCCTCGATCGTCACGCGGGTCTGCTCCTCCAGCCGCGCGCGCTCGGCGGCCGCGGCCTGGGAGACGGCCTCCATGGCGTGCAGGGTCGACTGGCCGAACTCGTCGCGCTCGGCCCTGGCCTGCTCGGCCAGCTCGCGGAACTGCTCGGCAGCCTCGGTGATCATCTGGCGCAGGCTCTCGCCACCCTTTACCGCCCGATCGCCCATCTCAACGGTCGACAGTCGTGCCTGGCTGATGAATTCCGCCAATTGCGCACCGTGGCCCTCGGCCTCGACCGCGAAGGTTTCCTGGTCTCCGCGCAGGGCATGCGCCGCCGAGACCAGACCGGCCCGCTGTTCAGCGAGCCCGGTCTCCACCGCCCTGATCTGCTCGGACACGCCCAGGCCCGCGGTCTCCAGACGGGCGATGTGGCGAGTAAGGTCCTCGGCGGCGGTGCGCGCGGCGTCGCTGGTCTCACCGGCGGCGGCGGCCAGATCGGCGGCGCGGGCGGCGAGGGCCGCCTCGGCCTCGCGGAGCTGAGTCTCGGCCAGGTCGGAGGCCTCGGCCACCATGCGCGCCTGCTGGGTGATGGTGTCGGAGACCGCCGTGGCCTGGGCGTCGAGGGTCTTGGACAGGCCGCCCATCTCCTCGCGCTCTCGGCCAAGGGTCTGGGCGAGCTCGGCGGCGGTGCGGGCGGAGTTGGCCGCGGCGACCACCAGGTGTTCGGTCTCCACCGCCAGGGCGTCGCGCAAGGCCACCAGGGTCTCGCGCGCCTCGTGCGCCGCGACGCCGGCCTGAGCGATCTCTTCACGGATGCTGTTCACGACGTCATAGGTCTGGGCGCCGGCGGCCAGTGCGGGGCTCACCATCTCGTCGGCCAGCACCTTGGCACGGTGAGTTTCGGCGCTCAGCTTCTGGCCCTGGCGGACCATGTAGGCGGCCAGCCAGACGAACAGGGCGGGTCCCAACGCCATCAGGGCGAACACCATCAGCGCGAAGGGCTCGTAGTCGAAAGGCGCGACTGCGCGCCGATAGCCCCAGGCGAAGGCGATGGGCGCGGCGGCCCACAGCACCGACACCACGAACGCCGCCAGGTAGATCGGCCAGCCCGACGGCGCCTCGCTAGTCGCTGCTTCGTGGCTCTGCAGCCGGCGCGCCGGAGTTTGCGGCGACGCGACGGCGACCTCGGCCTGCGGCGGAATCGGCGACAGCGGCGCGGCGGCCTGGGGCTCGGCCTCCCGAGTCGGCGGCAGGGGCGGCATGGCGAACAGTTCCTCCTCGGCGGAGAGATCCAGTTCGGGCATTTCGGCGAGTGGCGTCGCGGGGGTCAGACCCTCATCGCCTAGCGTTTGAAAATCAACAGGTTGGTGCCGCTTTTTAATCTTCATGGTCCGACTTCGGCGGCCTTCCCACACTGCGCGCCAACCCGAGTTCGCGCCTCAACGAAAGGATTACCGGCGAACCTTGTCGGCGCAAAGCGGCATCGGCGCGAATCTTGGCCGAAGGGTCGGATTGTCGCGGAGCGTCGTGGGCCTAGGTCTTGATCACCACGGCGCGCTGATCGGGGCAGTCCTTGATGGCGTCCGTCGCGGTCTTGGCCGGTTTGGCGGTGAGCTTCACGGAAGCCTTGGCGGCCGGCTTCGGTGCGGTGGTGCGCGCGATCGTGCGCTCGGCGGGGACGGGTTTTTCGACCTGGTGAGCCTCCAGCGGCACCCCGAAATGCGCATAGGCGGCGGCGGAGGAATGCACCACCACGGCTGCGACGATCTCGGTCAAGGTCTGCATCGGAGCTCTCCCCGGTCGTCCGATACGATTCCGGCGAGCGGCGTTATACGACAAGCGCCGCAGTTGGACGATCCGCGGTAACATGAAATTTCGGTCATGTGACCTCGGCGCCTCGCTGTTCCTCAGGCGGCGAGATCACGGAAGGTCGCCCCCTCGTGTCCCAGCAGCCAGCGCTTGCGCTCGATACCGCCGCCATAGCCGGTCAGGCTGCCGTCGCTGCCGATCACCCGATGGCAGGGCGCCACGATCCCGATGGGATTGGCGCCGTTGGCCAGGCCCACGGCGCGCACGGCCGCCGGCTTGCCGATCGCCTCGGCCAGACGCTTGTAGCTCCAGGTCTCTCCAGCCGGGATCGCGCGCAAGGCGGCCCAGACGCTCCGCTGGAACGCCGTACCGCCAGTTCGGCAAACGAGGGTGTCGATGGCTTGCAGATTTCCTCCGAAATACGCAGCGAAGGCCTCGGCGATCGCTTTGGGCGCGGCGCGGTCCGTCAGGGTCACGGGGCCATTCTGGCGGCGCAGCAGCAGGTGCATCCGCGCCTCGTGGCTGACCCAGTCGAAAGCGCGTAGCGCCCCGTCGGCGTCGAACACCACCAGGCCGTCCCCGACCGGGGTGTCGATGCGATCGAGGAACAGGGGTTCAGGCGGCCTGGGCATGCTTGGTCTCCGAGGGATTCTTGGGATCGGCCGCCCAGAGGTGCGAGGCCGCATAGGCCCGCCACGGCCGCCACCGCTCCGCCCGGACCAGCAGCTCGGCGGGGGTGGGGCGCACGCCGTCGGGGGATTCCAGCGCCCGCATCAGGCCGATGTCGGCGCTGGGGAAGGCGTCGGGTTCGCGCAGGGCGCGCATGGCGATGTACTGGGCCGTCCACTCGCCGATGCCCGGCAATGCGCGCAGGGCGGCCACCGCCTCGTCCAGGCTGCGGCGGGTTCCAAACAGGTCCGGGTCGGCCGCCGCGGCAGCCGCCAATCCGACCAGGGCCCGGCCGCGGGCGCGGGGCATGCCCAGGGTTTCCACATCCACCAGGGCCAGCCGCTCGGGCGTCGGGAAGAACTGGGTGAGCCCCATCTTGTTGGCCGCCTCGTCCAGCAAGGGCTCGCCATGGGCCGCGGAGATCTTGCCTGCCAGCTGGCGTGCCGCGTGGACAGTGATCTGCTGGCCAAGCACCGCGCGGACCGACAGCTCGAACCCGTCCCAGGCGCCCGGCGCGCGCAGGCCCGGTCGCGCCGCCACCAGCGGCGCCAGGTCGGGATCCTCGGAGAGGTGCGCCTCGATGATCGCCGGGTCGGCGGCCAGGTCGAACACCCGGCGCACCTTGGCGATGATGGCCGGCCAGGCCTGGACCTTGGGGAACCGCAGGGTGACCTTCAGGTAAGGCCCCTCGCCCGGCTCGACCATGACCACGCCGCGCGCGTCGCCCACCGCCAGGCTTCGGGCATAGCGGCCGTTGGCGACTGTCTCGACGCCCGGGATGGCGCGGGCGGACAGGAAGGCCAGCATGGCCGGCCAGTCATAGGGCGCGCGATAGGGAAGCCGGATCGTCGCGGCCTCACCCTCGCCAGCGGCGATCTCGGCTCCGCCCAGCCGGCGCAGGGTCCCGGGAGGTCGACGGAAGAGCTGCTGGAAGGTCTCGTTGAACCGCCGCACGCTGCCGAAGCCGGCGGCCAGCGCCACCTCGGCCATGGGTAGGCGGGTCTCATGCAGGAGCTGCTTGGCCAGCAGCACCCGCCGGGTCTGGGCGACCGCCACCGGCGAGGCGCCCACATGCTGCTGGAACAGCCGGCGCAGCTGGCGCTCGCCCACGCCCAGCCGGCCGGCCAGGGCGTCGACATCGCCGGCGTCCATCGCACCGGCCTCGATCAGGGCCAGCGCCCGCGAGACGGTGTTCGAGGTGCCACGCCACGACCCCAGGTCGGGCGAGGTTTCGGGGCGGCAACGCAGGCAGGGGCGGAACCCCGCCTCCTGGGCCGCGGCGGCCGACCGGTGGAAGGTCATGTTCTCGCGCTTGGGGATCCGCGCCGGGCAGACCGGGCGGCAATAGATCCCCGTGGTCTTCACCCCGCTGAAGATGCGTCCGTCGAAACGGACGTCGCGGGTCTGAAAGGCGCGGTAGCAGGCGTCGTCATCCATATCCATGCCGGGAGGATGGGGTCGGCGCTGGGGATTGTCTCGCGGTTTTCGGACATTGTCGGCTCGGGTCTGGCGGTTTTCGGACACCACCGCCGCGGCGGGAGTTGTGTCGGCTCCGCTGCAATTTCCTTGGGACGCTGTCAGTAAATCTCTATCGTCACGGGGGGTCGGGTCCCCTAATCCACCGCCAGGGCCAATCCGTGCGCCAGGTGGCGAACGGACGATTTCCGATTAGCGGCGGATACCCGCCCGAGGTTCATGTGCAAGGTTCAGCCCTGATGCAGGCGCAGGCGCCGGCGATCTCCACCGAGACCCTGACCCATCTCCAGCGCCTGGAGGCCGAGAGCATCCACATAATGCGCGAGGTGGCGGCCGAGGCCGAGCGCCCGGTGATGCTCTATTCCATCGGCAAGGACTCGGCCGTGATGCTGCATCTGGCGGCCAAGGCCTTCTATCCCTCCAAGCCGCCCTTCCCCCTGCTGCACGTGGACACGACCTGGAAGTTCCGGGCCATGTACGAGATGCGCGAGCGCATGGCCAAGGAGCTGGGCTTCGAGCTGCTGGTGCACAAGAACCCCGAGGCCGTCGAGCGGAACATCAACCCGTTCGACCACGGCAGCGCCCTGCATACGGATATCTGGAAGACCGAGGGCCTGAAGCAGGCGCTCGACAAGTACGGCTTCGACGCGGCCTTCGGCGGCGCGCGACGCGACGAGGAGAAGTCGAGGGCGAAGGAGCGCATCTTCTCGTTCCGCTCGGCCCAGCACCGCTGGGACCCCAAGAACCAGCGCCCGGAGCTCTGGAAACTCTACAACGCCCGCAAGAACCCCGGCGAGAGCGTGCGGGTGTTCCCGATCTCCAACTGGACCGAGCTGGACATCTGGCAATACATCCACCTGGAGAACATCCCCATCGTCCCGCTCTACTTCTCCGATGTCCGGCCGGTGGTGGAGCGCGACGGCGCCCTGATCATGGTCGACGACGAGCGCATGCCCCTGCGGACCGGTGAGATCCCGGCGATGAAGTCCGTGCGCTTCCGCACACTCGGCTGCTACCCGCTCACCGGCGCCGTGGAGAGCACCGCGGCCACCCTGCCCGAGATCATCCAGGAAATGCTGCTCACCACCACCAGCGAGCGCCAGGGCCGGATGATCGACCATGACCAGGCCGCCTCGATGGAGAAGAAGAAGCAGGAGGGCTATTTCTGATGGCCCACCAGTCCGATCTGATCGCCGACGATATCGAGGCCTATCTGCTGGCCCACCAGCACAAGAGCCTGCTGCGCTTCCTCACCTGCGGCTCGGTGGACGACGGCAAGTCGACCCTGATCGGCCGCCTGCTCTACGACTCCAAGATGATTTTCGAGGACCAGCTCGCGGCGCTGGAGGCCGACTCCAAGAAGGTTGGCACCCAAGGCGGCGAGATCGACTTCGCCCTGCTGGTCGACGGCCTAGCCGCTGAGCGCGAACAGGGCATCACCATCGACGTCGCCTACCGCTTCTTCTCCACGGACAAGCGCAAGTTCATCGTCGCCGACACCCCCGGTCACGAGCAGTACACCCGCAACATGGTCACCGGCGCCTCGACCGCCGACGCCGCCGTGATCCTCATCGACGCCCGCCGCGGCGTACTCACCCAGACCCGCCGACACTCCTACCTCGTCAGCCTGCTGGGCATCCGCCACGTGGTCCTGGCGATCAACAAGATGGACCTCGTCGGCTGGAGCCGGGACACCTACGAGACGATCCTGGCCGAGTACCGGGCGTTCGCGACCCAGATCGGCATCAAGGACTTCACCGCCATCCCGATGTCGGCGCTCAAGGGCGACAACATCACCGCCCACAGCGACGCCGCGCCCTGGTACGACGGCCCCGCCCTGCTGCCGCTGCTGGAGAGCCTGCCGGTCGAGGACGACCAGCGGGAGAAGCCCTTCCGCATGCCGGTCCAGTGGGTCAACCGCCCCAATCTCGACTTCCGGGGCTTCTCGGGCTTCGTCTCTTCCGGCGTCATCCGGCCCGGCGACAAAATCAAGGCCCTGCCCTCCGGCCGCGAGAGCCGGATCGACCGCATCGTCACCAAGGACGGCGACCTGCCCGAGGCCGTGGCCGGCCAGTCGGTGACGCTCACCCTCACCGACGAGATCGATATTTCCCGCGGCGACGTCATCGCCACCGCCTCTTCCCCGCCGCCCGTGGCCGACCAGTTCGAGGCCACGGTGGTCTGGATGGACGACGAGCCCATGCTTCCGGGCCGCCCCTACCTCATGAAGTTAGGCGCCCGCACGGTCGCCGCCCAGATCACCGAACCCAAGTACAAGGTCAATGTGAACACCCTGGAGCACCTGGCCGCCAAGCGGCTGGAGCTCAACGAGATCGGGGTCTGCAACCTCTCGCTCGACGCCCCCATCGCCTTCGACGCCTATGCGGACAATCACGACCTGGGCGGTTTCATCCTGATCGACCGGATCTCCAACCGCACAGTCGGGGCAGGCATGCTGCACTTCGCCCTGCGCCGCAGCCAGAACATCCACTGGCAGGCGCTCGACGTGGACAAGACCTCACGCGCGGCGCTGAAGGGCCAGCGCGGCCGGGTCGTCTGGCTGACCGGCCTGTCGGGCTCGGGCAAGTCCACCATCGCCAACCTGGTCGAGAAGCGCCTGCACGCCAACGGCCGCCACACCTACCTCTTGGACGGCGACAATGTCCGCCATGGCCTGAACAAGGACCTGGGCTTCACCGACGAGGACCGGGTCGAGAACATCCGCCGAGTCGCCGAGGTGTCCAAGCTGATGGTCGACGCCGGCCTGATCGTGCTGGTCTCGTTCATCTCGCCCTTCCGCGCCGAGCGGCGCATGGCGCGCGAGCTGCAGGCGGAGGGCGACTTCGTCGAGGTCTATGTGAACACTCCGCTCGCGGTCGCCGAGCAGCGCGACGTCAAGGGTCTCTACAAGAAGGCCCGCGCCGGGGAGCTGAAGAACTTCACCGGCATCGACAGCCCCTACGAGGCACCTGAGCATCCGGAGATCGTGGTCGACACCACCGCCATGTCCCCCATCGAGGCCGCCGAGCGGATCGTCGCATGGCTTGAAGGCGAGCTCGACTACTCGATCTGAGTGAGCTCCGGGCCGGGGAAGAGCGCCCGGAACGGCCGGGCCTCCTCGACGACGCGCGCGAAGGACGGGCGCGCGCGCAGACGCTGGTGATAGGCCGCCAGTCGCGGATGGGTCAGCCCGATGGGCTCAAGCGCATCCGCGTAGAACAGCGCCGGTGCGGCCGCGCAGTCGGCGAAGCTGAACACCTCGCCCAGCGCCCAGGGGCCTTCACCGATCTGGCCGTCCAGGACGCCGTACGCGGTGCGCAGGATGCCGCGCCACTGAACGACGCCGGCCGGGTCCTTCGCACCCTCTGGCCTCAACCGGTCGCCGACGATCCGCTGCAAGGGGTCCTGGACGTAGTTGTCGAACAGCCGGTCCAGCAGCCGGGCGCGCAACCGCAGGGCCGGATCCTCCGGAAACAGTCTGACCTTCCCCGGATAGAAGGTGTCCACATGCTCGATGACGATGCTGGCCTCGGGCAGCACGACGCCCCGCGCCGTGTCCTCCAGGACCGGCATCTTGCCCATCTGCCACAGGGCGTAGAAGGCCGCGCGGGACGCTTCGTCCCCCAGGTCGACCATCACCGCCTCGAAGGCGACGCCGTTCTCGTAGAAGGCCATGAGCGCCTTCTGGCAGTACGAGGCGAACGGATGCTGGTGCAGGCGAAGGGTCATGTCACGCTCCTTTGCTTAAGACATGACTTCACTAACGCCGCCCACACCGCAAGGCAAGATCACTTCAGCAACCGCTAAACTAACGGACGCGACCGTTCAGAACTCCAGCACGATTTTGCCGAAGTGCTCCCCGGCGGCCATGGCCCCGAAAGCCGCCTTCGCCTCCGTCCAGGGGAAGACCTTGTCCACCACGGGCGAGATGCGATGCAGCTCGATCGCCCCGCACATGGCCTCGAACATCTCGCGCGAGCCGACCGAGAGACCCTGCAACTTCGCCGAGTTGCCGATCAGCACGGCGGGATTGATGTCCCCAGCCCCCGCGACCACGCCGATGATCGCGATGTGGCCGCCGATGCGGATAGCGCGCAGGCTCTGCTGGATGGTGCCGCCGCCGCCCACCTCCATGATGAAGTCGGCGCCGTCAGGCGCGATGTCGCGCACCGCCTTGCCCCATTCGGGCGTGGACTTGTAGTTGACCAGGTGGTCGGCCCCGAGCGCCCGCGCCCGCTCCAGCTTCTCGTCGGACGACGAGGTGATGATCGTTCGGTAGCCGGCGGCCTTGGCGAACTGCAGGCCGAAGATCGACACGCCGCCGGTGCCCTGCAGAACCACCGTGTCGCCGGGCTCCAGGTCGGCGTCCTCGAAGAGTCCGCGCCAGGCCGTCAGGGCCGCGCATGGCAGGGTCGCCACCTGCTGATCCGTCAGGAAGTCCGGAACCTTGGAGACCCCTTCCTGGCTGAACACCGCCAGTTCGCGGCCCGCCCCGGGGATCGGAAAGCCCAGCGCCGAGGACAGCTTTTCCAGGGTCGGACGGCCCGAGGTCCAGTTCTGGAAGAACAGGGTGGCCACCCGGTCGCCCACCGCGACCCGGTTGACCCCAGGTCCCACGGCCTCGACGATCCCGCAGCCATCGGAGAAGGGCGTGATCACGTCCTTGGTGTCGGTGGAACCGCGGCCGTACATGCCGTTGATCATCAGCAGGTCGCGGAAGTTCAGCGACACCGCCTTCATGCGGACCAGGACTTGGCCCGGACCAGGCGCCGGCTCCGGCAGATCGGCGATCTTCAGATTGTCCGCACCCCAGGGCGCGGCGGCTTGCAGGGCCCGCATGGTTCGTCTCCCAACGTCTTCGTTGGGGTCATAGTCGCGCCTTCGCCGGCGCCTGCAAGACTGTCCCAGCGTAAGCTCAGGCGTCCAGGCGCCGGACGCCGTAGAGCCGCAGGGCGCCGATCAGGCCCAGGGCCGACATGCCGGCCATGGCCAGGTAGCCCTTGGCTCCCACGGCGTCGAACAGCCAGCCTGATCCGATCGTCGCCGCGCCCATGAGCATGCCGCCGGACAGGGCGGAGTTGATCGTCTGGGCGGCCGAGGCGTTGGCGGGCGTAGAGAGCCGCTCGACGATCTGCAGCGAGGCCAGGAAGGTGGCGGCGTAGGTGAAGGTGTGCAGGCTCTGCAACGGGAACACCACCCAGAGAGGCGGCGAAAGCGACAGGATGCTCCATCGCAGCAGCGCGGCGGTCCCGCCCATGATGAGCAGATGGCGTGGCCCCACGCGCCGCCGCCAGGGCTCGAAGAACCACATGAAGGCCACCTCGATCCCCACGGCCACCCCCCACAGGACCCCGGTCATGCTCTCCGGGATGCCCTGCTGCTTCCAGGCCAGGGTGGAGAACGAATAATAGAAGGCGTGCGCCGACTGGATCAGGCCGACCGAGATCACGGCAAGCATGAAGTCGCGGTCGCGCAAGAGCTCGGTCAGCCCCGCGAACCGCTCCGAAAGGCGGCTCTGCGCCCCGCCCTCGCGGACGGGATCGGGCGGCAGTAGCGTGCGGGCGGCCAGGGCCGCCACCAGCGCCGCCCCGGTGATCCAGACCAGAACCAGTTCCGGCGAGTGGCGCACCAGCAGCGCCCCCACGCCCACATTGGCGACGATGAAGGCCGCCGAGCCGATGCCCCGCGGCCAGCCGAAATTGAACCCGTCCAGCCGGGCGCGGGTGAAGGCGATGACGTCCGTCAACGGCACGATGGTGGCGAAAACGCTCGAGGCGAAGAACCAGACTCCGAACCACCAGGCGAAGCCGAACGGCGCGGCCAGCAGGCCGTAGGCGCCCGCGGCCGCGAGCGCCATGAGGATCAGCGGCGTGCGTCTGAGCTTAAAGCTATCGGCCCACATGGCGATCGCCGGGGCGGTGACCGCCCGGGCCAGCAGCGGCGCCGAGAGGATCAGCCCGATCTCCGCGCCAGACAGTCCACGGCTGGCGAACCATACCGGGATATAGGGCGAACTGGCCCCCGTGCCGACGAACAGGGCCGCGTAGAACAGACCAAGGCGCACGGGCTGGTTCATGTTGGGACGTCAGCTACCGCGAGTCGTCTGCGCCATTCTTGCGACATCTCCAAAGACTCGCGTGCATCATCTTCCGCTACGCCCTCGACGCGTGCTAGCGCCAAGCTGCGATGTCCGAACCCTCCAGAGCCGCGCGCGTTTCCGAACTCCTCGAGGAGGTCGGCAAGCGTTCGGCGCGCAAGATCAAGGTCGCCCATGTGGTGGAGACCTTCGGGGACCGGGCCTTCGGCGCCCTGATGTTCATCTTCGCCGCGCCCCTGGTCCTTCCCATGCCGCCCGGGGTCTCGGCCGTACTCGGCGCGCCGCTGATCTTCATCACCGCCCAGTGGATGCTGGGCCGCCGCACCCTGTGGCTGCCCAAGGCGCTGCTGGAGCGGGAAATGAGCATGACCGACTTCCGCGCGCTCGTGGCCAAGCTGACCCCCTATCTCGAGCGCATCGAACGCGCCCTGCGCCCCCGGCTGACCTTCATGTACAACCCGGTCGGCGACCGGCTGGTGGGCCTGCTCTGCTTCGGGCTGTCGCTGATCGTCTTCCTGCCCATCCCGTTCGGCAACATGCTGCCCTCCTTCGCCATCGCCGCCTTCGCCATCGGCGGGGCCGAGCGCGACGGCTTGGCGGCGATCATCGGCTGGATCTTCGCCATCATCTCGATCGCTGTGTTGTGGATCTTCTCCAAGGCGATCCTGGCCGCCGTGATCGCCTTCTTCACCACCTTGGTCGGGATGTTCTAGCGCCGCCATGGCGAAGGCGTTGGCGCCGTCCTATGTGGCCTGGACCACAATCCTATCGGAGAACGCCTTGTCCCTGTCCCTCTACGACGCCTCGATCCCGGGTTACCTGCACATGCTGCGCAACCTGTCGGCCATGCTCGACAAGGCTGAGGCCCATGCCACGGCCAACGGCGTGGCGCTCTCGACCCTCGCCGAGGCGCGGCTGGCGCCCGATATGCATTCGCTGATCGGCCAGGTCCAGCTCGCCAGCGACGCGGCCAAGGGCGGCGGCGCGCGTCTGGCGGCCATCACCCCGCCGAGCTTCCCCGATGAGGAAACGAACTATCCGCAGCTCAAGGAACGGGTCGCCAAGACCATTGCCTTCCTGGAGACCATCAAGCGCGAACAGATCGACGGCGGCGAGGATCGCACGATCGAGCTGAAGTTCCCCGGCCGGACCATGACCTTCACGGCGACCGACTTCCTGCTGCGCTTCTCACTGCCCAACTTCCTGTTCCATGTGGTCACCGCCTACGGAGTCCTGCGTAGCCAGGGCGTGCCGCTGGGCAAGATGGACTTCCTGGCGGGCGCCCAGCCGGTCTGAAGCCGCGCCTCCCGCGCCTCGCATGGTTGCCGAGGCGCGGGGTCGGGGTAAGGTCTGATCCGCCCGACAATGATCGGGTGGAGGAGACCGCGATGGACCGCGCCAACAGCCTCGACCGAGCCTTGCGGGAACGCGCCCGCGCGGTGATCCCCGGCGGCATGTATGGCCACCAGTCAGTCGGCCTGTTGCCCGACGACTATCCGCAGTTCTTCGCCAAGGCCGAGGGCGCCCATATCTGGGATGTCGACGGCAATCGTTATCTGGACCTGATGTGCGCCTATGGGCCGAACCTGTTCGGCTACGCCAATCCCGAGATCGACGCGGCCTATGTCCGCCAGCTTAGCCTCAGCGACACCCTCACCGGCCCCACCGAGCTGATGGTGCGGCTGGCCGAGGAGCTGACCGCCATGGTCACCCACGCGGCCTGGGCCATGTTCTGCAAGAACGGCACCGACGCCACCTCCATGGCCCTGGTCACCGCCCGCGCGCACACCCGGCGCAAGACCATCATCCGGGCCCGCGGCGCCTACCATGGGGCCGCGCCCTGGTGCACGCCGCGCCCGGCCGGAACGATCGACACCGACCGCGCTCACCAGCTGTTCTGCGACTACAACGACGTGGCCAGCCTGGAGGACGCGGTGGCCCGGGCCGGCGGCGACCTGGCGGCCATCTTCGCCGCCCCCTTCAAGCATGACGCCTTCATCGACCAGGCCGCGCCCGATCCCGCCTATGCCCGCCGCGCGCGGGAGCTGTGCGACCAGACCGGCGCCCTGTTGATCGTCGACGACGTGCGGGCGGGCCTACGCATGGCGCGGGACTGTTCCTGGTCGCTGCTGGGCATCGAGCCGGACCTCTCAACCTGGGGCAAGTGCATCGCCAATGGCCACCCGATCTCGGCCCTGCTCGGCTCGGAAAAGGCCCGCACGGCGGCCGCCTCGATCTATGTCACCGGCTCGTTCTGGTTCCAGGCCGCCCCGATGGCCGCCGCCCTGGAGACCCTGCGCCTGGTCCGCGACACCGATTATCTGGAGCGCATCATGGCCCTGGGCGACCGGCTGGCCGGCGGCCTGGTGGAACGCGCCGCGGCGGCCGGCTTTGGCCTCCGCTGCTCGGGTCCGACCCAGATGCCGCTCTACCTGTTCGACGACGACCCCGACCTGCGGAAGGGCTTCTGCTTCGTCAGCCAGATGCTGGCGCGGGGTGTCTATATGCATCCCTGGCACAACATGTTCCTGTGTGCGGCGATGACGGCGACCGACATCGACCAGGCCCTGGAGGCCGCCGAGGGCGCCTTCGCGGTGCTGAAACGCGAGGCGGCGGGCCTGGCGCCGGTCGAGAAACTCGCATTCCTTTCCGCCGGCCAGAGGTAGGACGACATGCCGATCAGCGACTATTCCGAACACGACGGGCTCTCGCTCGCCGCCCTGGTGGCCAAGGGCGACGTGACGCCGCTGGAGCTCGTCGACGCCGCCATCGAGCGGATCGAGCGCCACAACCCGACGCTCAACGCGGTCGTCTACAAGGCCTATGAAGAGGCCCGCGAGGCCGCAAAGGGGCCGCTGCCCGACGGGCCATTCCGGGGCGTGCCGTTCCTGATCAAGGACCTGGGCATGCCGGTGGCCGGCTGGCCGCGCAGCTATGGCAGCAAGTTCGCCGCCAGCGTGGTGGACGCCGACGACGGCGATCTCACGGCGCGCTATCGCGCCGCCGGGGTCGTGCCGCTGGGCAAGACCAACACCCCGGAATACGGCATCACCGGCACGACGGAAGGCGCTCATCTCGGCGCCTGCCGCAATCCCTGGAACCCCAACCACATCTCCGGCGGCTCCTCGGGCGGCGCGGCCTCGTCGGTGGCGGCCGGCATCGTGCCCCTGGCCCACGCCAGCGACGGCCTGGGCTCGATCCGCATCCCCGCGGCCTGTTGCGGCCTGGTGGGGCTGAAGGTCACCCGCGACCGCAATCCCAACGGTCCGGACGACACGGCCTACGCCATGGGCTTCACCGTCGACCATGTGGTGACCCGCACCGTGCGCGACAGCGCCGCCATGCTGGACGCCACCGGCACGCCCCGGGCTGACGCCCCCTTCGCGGCCCCGCCCAAGGATCGCCCCTATGTCGAGGAGATCGAGGCGAGCCCCGGCAAGCTGCGCATCGCCTGGTCGTCCGAGACCGCCTCGGGCCGGCCCATCGATCCGGAGATCCAAGCCGCCCTCGAGCGCACCGCCGACCTGCTGAAGAGCCTGGGCCACGAGGTCGTGGAGAAGGGTCTCGGCATCGACTACCGCGCCCTCTACGCCGCCCGCGGGCCGGTCTCCGGCGCCAATTTCGCCGCCGACATGGCTCGGCTCATCGAGCAGATCGGCCGCGAGCCCGAGCCGGACGAATTGGAGCCCCTAACCTGGGCCCCCCTGAAAGGTGGGCGCAAGGTGACCGGGGAACAGGCTTGGCGCGGCTGGCAGGATCTGCGGGTGTTGAACCGCAGGACCCTGGCCTTCTTCGAGGACTGGGACGTCTATCTCTGCCCCGTCCTGGGCACGAACGTCCCCGAGGTCGGCCACATCGATCCGGTGAACCTCGAGCCGCGCGAGGTGAACCGCCGACAGGGCGCGGCCTTCCCCTACACCCCGCCGTTCAACTTCTCGGGCCAGCCGTCCATGTCGCTGCCACTGGAGATGTCGGCTGACGGCCTGCCCATCGGCATGATGTTCACCGCCCGTTTCGCCGACGAGGCGACCCTGTTCCGCCTCGCCGCCCAACTGGAGAAGGAAGCGCCCTGGAAGGACCGCCGCCCGGCGGTCTGGGGCTGACGACTTGCGCATCTGGCTGATCCTCGCCGCGCTCGGCGGTCTCCTCGCGGTGGGCTTCGGCGCGTTCGGGGCGCACGGCGTCACCGATCCCAAGGCTCGGGAATGGCTGCAGACCGGGACGCTCTACGCCTTCGTCCACTGCCTGGCAGTGTTCGCCAGCGCCAGGGTGAAGGCCCCCTTGGCTCCGCCTCTGTTCCTGAGCGGCGTCCTGGTGTTTTCGGGATCGCTCTACGCTATGGCGCTGGGCGCGCCGCGGATCCTTGGTGCGATCACGCCGATCGGCGGCCTGCTGTTCCTGGCCGGTTGGCTGATGCTGGGGCGCGGGGCCTGGAAGCCTCAGGCCTGAGCGCCTCTAGGCAAGGCCAGGAACCGTAGCGCCAAGGCCGATCCCACCAGGGCCGCCAGCATCACCAGCGCCATGGGCCGGGGCGTCCCGTCATGAAAGGCGCCGGCCAGGCTGGCCGCCAGGGCGCCGACCCCGAATGACGCCCCACCCGTCAGCGCCGAGATCGACCCGGCCCGCTTGGGATCGACATTCAGCGCCCCGGCCACGGTGTTGCCCTGCATGAATCCGTAGCTGCCCAGCAGCAGGAACAGCAGCGGCAGCACGCTCCAGCGCTCGCCAATGCCCGTGAGCGCCGCGGCGGCCAGGGTCAGGGCCGCGGCGACCGCGACCACGCTCGCCCGAGCCAGCACCTCGTCCGGCGTGCGGCGCTTCAAGGCGTAGCGATTGAGTTGGCTGGCCCCGATCACCGCTGCGGCGTTGAGGCCGAACACCCAGCCAAAGGCCGAGGATGAAATGCCATAGGTCCCCATCAGCAGCTCCGGCGAGGCCGAGATGTAGGTGAACAGGGTCGCGCCGTTCAGGCTGCCGGCCAGGGCGTATCCCACGAGCCGCGGCTGGCGCAGCAATGCCAGGTAGGCTTGGAACGGGTTCTCTGAGGCGGCCTGGGCCGCGGTCTCGTCCGAGCGGGATTCCTTGAGCCGGAAGAAGGCCGCCGCCCCGCAGGCGAGGCCGAACAGGGCCAGCACCCAGAAGTTCCACCGCCAGCCGCCGAGCGCCAGCAGCACCCCGCCCAGCAGGGGGGCGAGGATCGGCGCCAGGCCCATGATCAGCATCATCAGCGACAGCATCCGCGCCGTCTCAGTGTGGTTGAACCGGTCGCGGACGATGGCGCGCGACACCACCCCCCCGGCGCAGCCGCCGAGGGCCTGGACGAACCGCGCACCGATCAGCATCTCCGGCGAGGTCGCGAGCGCGCAGACGATCGAGGCGGCGATGAAGATCGCGATGCCCACCATGATCGGAGCGCGCCGGCCGAAACGATCGGACGCCGGGCCATAAATGAACTGGCCGATGGCCATGCCGGCGAAGAAGGCGGCCACCGTCGCCTGGGTCTGCGAGGCGCTGGCGCCCAGCGACGCGCCGATGGCCGGCAGGCTGGGCAGTTACATGTCGATGGACATCGGCGCGAAGGCGGTCAGCGATCCCAACAGAATCACCAGCCCCCAGGGCGTGTGGTCTTCGGCGGGGCGCTGGTCGGTCATGGCGTCCTTCTAGCGCGGTTCACATGACAGCCAAGCCGCGCTTGCCTTCCGCCCAAGGAAGCCTGCAACTCTGCCGCCACAACCGTCAGGGAGCCGCCCAATGTCCGCCCTCGCCCGCCAGATGCCGCCCGTCCAGCACGCCGCCGTCAACGGCGTCGACATGGCCTATTACGAGGTGGGGCCGCGGGGCAAAGGCGTCCCCATCGTCTTCTGCCACGGCTTTCCGGAGCTGGCCTTCTCTTGGCGCCACCAGCTCAAGGCCTGCGAGGCCGCCGGCCGCTGGGCCATCGCCCCCGACCAGCGCGGCTACGGCCTGACCTCGGCGCCCGACGCGATCACGGATTACGACATGGAGCACCTGACCGGCGACCTGGTGGGTCTGCTCGACCACCTTGGCGTGGAGAAGGCGGTGTTCGTCGGCCACGACTGGGGCGGTATTGTTGTCTGGGCCATGCCCCTGATGCACCCGACGCGGGTCGCCGGGATCGTCGGGCTCAACACCCCCTTCATGCGCCGCCCCCCCATGGACCCCATCGCGGGCATGCGGATGATGTTCGGCGAGGACATGTACATCGTCTGGTTCCAGAAGCCGGGGGTGGCCGACGCGGCCCTGGCCGACGACGTCGACAAGACCATCCGCTTCTTCATGCGCACCCCGGCGGCCATCGAGGCCGCGGTCGGCGAGGGCGCGGGATCGGGCCTGACCCTGTCCGGCCAGCCGACCGCCGAAACCCCGACCTTCGCCTTCGGCGACGCGCTCAGGGCCTGGGACAAGTCCGACACCGCCTACCAGCTGCTCAGCTCCGACGAGCTGGCGGCCTTCGTGGAGTCCTTCGAACGGACGGGCTTCACCGGCGGGATCAACTGGTATCGCAACTTCACCCGCAACTGGGAGAAGTCGGCGAGCCTCCCGACCCGGGTCGACGGCGTCCCCTGCCTGATGATCATGGCCGAGAAGGACGTGGTCCTCTCCCCCGCCATGGCCGACGGGATGGAGGAGGTGATCGGCGACCTGGAGAAGGTCCTGGTCAAGGAATCCGGCCACTGGACGCAGCAGGAGAAGCCCGACGAGGTCAATCGCCTCATCCTGGACTGGATGGATCGCCGCTTCCCGCAGTAAACAGGGGGCATGGAACGCAACACCCCCTCGCCCGTCGTCTCATCGTCCGCGCACAGGCGGGGTCTCTTCCGGGAGAACGAGCCCTATGCCCAGGGCTGGCTGGCCACCGGCGGCCCGCATGAAATCTTCTACGAGGAGTGCGGTACCCCCGATGGCAAACCCTGCGTCATCCTGCACGGCGGTCCGGGCGGGGCGATCAACCCGACCATGCGGCGTTTCTTCGATCCGTCCAGGTGGCGCATGGCCCTGTTCGACCAGCGCGGTTGCGGCAAGTCGCGGCCCAACGCCAGCCTGGACGACAACACCACCTGGTCGCTGATCGAGGACATCGAGCGCCTGCGCGTCCATCTGGGCGTCGAGAAATGGACCGTGTTCGGCGGCTCCTGGGGTTCGACCCTGGCGCTCGCCTACGCCATCACCCATCCCGATCGGGTCGACGGCCTGGTCCTGCGCGGCATCTTCCTGCTCACCGAGCGCGAGCTGAGATGGTTCTACCAGGACGGGGCCTCGATCCTGTTCCCCGACGCCTGGGCCCGCTTCACCGCCCCGATCCCGGTCGCCGAGCGCGGCGACCTGATGAGCGCCTACCACCGCCGCCTGACCTCGAGCGACCGCGCCGTCCAGGCCGAGGCCGCGGCCGCCTGGAGCCAGTGGGAGGGCGACACCATCTCCATCCGCGGTCCCGAAGCCCGGCCTTCGAAGTTCAACGAGATCGACTTCGCCGTCGCCTTCGCCCGGATCGAGTGCCACTTCTTCGCCAACGGCGGCTTCTTCGACGAGGACGGCTGGATCCTGAAGAATATCGAAAAGATACGGAAAATCCCTGGCTGGATCGTTCAGGGCCGGTTCGATGTTGTCACGCCGATGGAGAGCGCCTGGGCCCTGAAGACCGCCTGGCCGGAGGCGCGTTTCGACATCGTCTGGGACGCCGGCCACGCCTCCACCGAGCCTGGCATCGTCGACGGCCTGGTGCGGGCGACGGACCAGGCGCTGCGCGGCTAGAGCAGCGCCCCGGTGCCGCTGGTGACTTCGGAATAGCGGTGCACGCGCACGGCCTGGACCAGGCCGAAGCCGATCATCACCGTCACCATGACGGTGCCGCCGTAAGACAGCATCGGCATGGGCACGCCCACCACCGGCGCCAGTCCCATCACCATCGCCCCGTTGATCAGCACATAGAGGCCGAAGGTCGCCGTCGTCCCGGCCGCCGCCAGCCGACCGAAGTGGGAGTGCGAGATCGAGGCGATGCGCAGGGCCATGAAGATCACCGCGCCGTACAGGAACAGCACCGAGATGCAGCCCAGGAAGCCGAACTCCTCTGCCAGGGTGGCGAAGATGAAGTCGGTCTGCTTCTCGGGCAGGAAGTTGAGCTGGCTCTGTGATCCCAGCCCGTAGCCCTTGCCGAAGAAGCCGCCGGAGCCCAGCGCGATCTTCGACTGCATGATGTGGTAGCCGGAGCCCGAGGGGTCGCTCTCGGGGTCGAGGAAGGTCAGCACCCGCTTGCGCTGGTAGTCGTGCATGACGAACAGCACGAACGGCGGAATGGCCGCCGCGGCCAGGCCCACCATGGCTCCGATCACCTTCCAGGACAGGCCGGCCAACATGACGATGGCGCCGCCGGTGAGCGCGATCAGCATGGCGGTGCCGAGGTCGGGCTGGTGAGCCACCAGCACCACCGGGGCCAGTATCATCGCCGCCGGGATCAGCAGCCACCACGACAGCCTCGCGCTCTCGGCCGACATGCCGTGATAGAAGCGCGCCAGGGCCAGCACGATCCCCAGCTTCATCACCTCCGACGGCTGGAAGCTGAACGGGCCGATGGAGAGCCAGCGCGTCGCGCCCATCCGGGTGTCGCCGGCCACTTCCACGGCCACGAGCAGCAACAGCCCGACCCCGTAGATTGGATAGGCCAGGAACGACCAGACCCGCAGGTCGACCATCGCCAGCACCACCATGGCCACAAAGCAGAGCCCGAAGCGCATCAGGTGGTTGCCCGCCCAGGGATCCCAGGACGAGCCGGCGATGGAGAACATCATCAGCGAGCCCACGCCGGCGATCAGGCAGAGCGCGAGGGCGAACAGCCAGTCGATCTCGCTGAACTTGACGATCGCCCGGTCGCGTTCGCCGGGCCGGGTCAGAGCGCTGACGGTCATGTGGGCGCTCCTGGCGGGACCGGCGGCGGCGGGGTGACGATGGGGGCCTCGGGCGCCGCGCCTTCCATGACCACGCTCTCGGGGACCTCGGGCATGGGCAGCGGCGTTTCGATCCGGGCCCGCAGCTCGGGATCCTTAAGCAAGGCCACGCGCATCACCTCGCGCGCGCGGGGCGCCGCGGCCGTGGCGCCCCCCATCCCGCCGTGCTCGATGATCACCGACAGGGCGTAGCGCGGGTCGTCATAGGGCGCGAAGGCGATGAACAGGTTGTGGTCCTTGAGCTTCCAGGTCACGCCGACGCTGCTGCGCGAGGCCAGCTTGTCGAAGCTGCGGACCTGCGCGGTCCCGGTCTTGCCCGCCATCTTGATGTCGCCCAGGCCGAGCTGGCTCTGGCGGTAGGCGGTGCCGCTCGTGTCGTTGGCCACTGCCTCCATGCCGCCGCGGACATATTTCAGGTGCTCGGCCGGGAACGGCAGATCCACGGCGGCGTCGCCGCGGGGCATCTCCACCCCGCCCACCGACTTGATGAGCCGCGGATTGAGCGCCTTCTTGCTGTTGGCCAGGCGCGCGGTCATCACCGCCAGTTGCAGGGCGTTCACCGCCACATAGCCCTGGCCGATCCCGTAGCTGACGGAGTCCCCCGGCTGCCAGACCGGCTCGCGCTTAACAGCCTTGCGCTTCCATTCGGTGGAGCCGACCACGCCCTTCTTCTGGTTGCCCGGAACGCCGATGTCGAAGGTCTGGCCAAAGCCCATGGCGTGGGCGGCCTTGGCGATGGGGTCTGGGCCGATCTTCAGCGCCGTCTGGTAGAAATAGATGTCGCAGGAGTTCTTGATGGCGTCGTGCATGTTCTGCGAGCCGTGCCCGCCATGCTTCCAGCATCGCCAGGTGCGGCCGCCATAGTACCAGCCGCCCGAGCAGTTCACCCGGACCTCGGGATCGATGCCGGCCTCCAGGGCCGCCAGGGCCACCGTCGGCTTGAAGGTCGAGCCGGGCGGATAGGTGCCGTTCATGACCTTGTCGAGCAGCGGCTTGCGCTCGTACAGGGCCAGCGCGCGGTACTCCGGGCCTGACAGGCCCCGCACGAACCGGTTGGCGTCGAAGCTGGGCGAGGAGGCCATGCACAGCAGGTCCCCGGTGCGGCAATCCATGACGACGATCGCGCCGCTCTCGTCGCCCATCACCTCGAGCGCGCGGTTCTGGACGTCGACGTCCAGGGTGAGCTGGATCTCCTTGCCGGGGATGGCGGCGATGTCGCCGCCCTCGTCCTGGCGGACCTCGCGGCCGTTGGCGTCCACCTCCACCTTGCGGGCGCCAGGTTTGCCTCGCAAGTCGAGATCAAACGCCTTTTCAACGCCTTGCCGCCCAATTCTGAAGCCCGGATGCAAGAGGATGGGGTCCGAGTTCGGTCCGGTGGGCGACAGGTCCTCCTTGTTGACCTTGGCCACATAGCCGATCACGTGGGCGAAGGCGCCGCCATGCGGATAGACCCGCACCTCGCCCATGTCGGCGGTGACGCCGGGAAGTTCCGGCGCCCGGACATTGATCGCCGAGAACTCCTCCCAGCTCATGTCTTCCATGACCGAGACCGGCGAGCGCTTCGGCGCCCGGGCGATGTCCTTGGCCAGGCGCGCCTGGCGCGCGTCGTCCAGGGGCACGAAGGCGGCCAGGGTCTTGAGCGTCGCCTTGGGGTCGAGATCCTCCTCGCGGCTGACCAGCAGCCGGAAGTTGGGGCGGTTGGAGGCCAGGATAGCACCGTTGCGATCGACGATCAGGCCGCGCGGCGCGGCCACCAGGCGGAAGTTGAACTGGTTGGAGGCCGAGAGCTTCTCGTAGCGTTGGGTCTCGACGAGTTGCAGGTGCGCGAGCCGCCCGCCGAGCGCCGCCAGACCCAGCCCCGCGAAGCCGCCCAGCAGGAACGTCCGGCGATGGAAGACCCCCTGCCGTTCGTTCACCTCGGAGAAGAAGATCGACGGTTCGCTCATGGGTCCGATCTTAGCGGAATCGCACGTCGGCGTCCTCGAACCGGTCGATCAGGCGATCGGCAAACGGAAAGAGGATGACGGTGGCCAGGAACTGCCACCCGATCGAGACCATGCTGGCCATGCCACCGGCGTCGGCCATGGTGAAAAGGAAGGCGGCGAGTTGGGTGACGGCGCAGCAAGCGCCGAACCAGACCCACATCATCAGCCGGCTCTGGCCCACGATCAGTGTGCGGCCGGCCAGCACCGCGCCATATCCGGTCAGCAGCGAAAGGGCCCACAGCCCGATCGGCCCTCCCCAGAACAGGTCCAGGAACAGCCCCATGGCCAGAATGCCGAAGGGGGCCAGGATAGAGGGCCGGATCACCGCCCAGGCGAAGGCCGGGGCGAGCGCGAAGATCGGTTCCGGCAGCTGCAGCCCGAACACCCGGAAGGGGATGCCGAACAGCACCGTGAGCGCCAGGGCCTGCAGCATGGGCAGGCCCAGCCACATCACCGGATTGAGGGGACGCGCGCCGGCCAGGCTCAAAGCGGCGCCTCCGGCGGCGGCGGCTCGGGCGTCGGGGTTGCCGCCGGCGGCGGGGTCGCGGGTGGAGCGGGACGCGGCGGCGCGGGCCTTGGCGTAGCGGCCTTCGGAGCTGGGGCCTTCGGAGCCGGCGCCTGCCCCGTCGTGGGCGTCGTCGCCGGCCGCGCGGCGACGGGCGGCGGGGCGGGCGTGACGCCGACCAGGGCGGCGGGACGAGCTTCGGGCGGCGGCGGCGGCGGGATGCGGTTCAGTTCCGCGGCGTTGGCGAGCTGCGAGAAGTCCTGGAACAGCAGGATGCGCACATAGTCGACGGGCGAGGCGTCGGAGGCCAGGGCCACGCGCCAGCGCCCGTCCAGCCCCTTGACCGCCACGCCCACCGGCAGGCCGCGCGGCAGCACCCCGCCGTCGCCGGAGGTGACGATGCGGTCGCCCTCCTTCACCGGGTCCTTGCCCCGCAGATATTCCAGCTTCGGATTAGGCCCGCCGTCCCCGGTCAGGATCGAGCGCGCATTGGTGCGGTCGACCATCACCGGCGTGCGCGAGGCGATGTCGGTCAGCAGGAGGATGCGGCTCGCGCCCTGCGTCACCCCGATGACGCGGCCCACCAGGCCGATCTCGCTCATCACCGGATTGCCGACCTTGATTCCCTTCTCGACGCCCGCGTTGGCCAGGCGGGTGTTGGCGAAGGGGCCGCGCGATCCGCTCACCGTGCGCGCCGCCGCCATGGGGATGGGCGGATCGGTCTTCAGACCCAGCAGGGACTTGTAGCGATCGTTGGTGTCGCGCAGGGCGAGCGCCGCGTCGCGCCACTCCCGGGCCGCGACAAGCTCGGCCTTCAGCCGGCGGTTTTCGGAGACGGCGAAGAAATAGCCCTGAACGTAGTCCACTCCATTGCCGAGCCAGGCCGTGGGGGCGGCCAGGGTCTGGGTCACGGGAGCGGCCACGGCGTCGCCCAGCTGGCGGGTCGCGCCATAGGCCTCGGTCTGGAAGGTTTCGCGCCGGTCGGAGAGCAGCAGGGTGACGGCCACCACGACGGCCACGACCAGAGCGACCCCCGCTGTCCATGCCAGCGGGACCTTCAGCTCGCCGAACGGATTCTCACGAAAGGCCACCGGAACCTGCTCGCATGCGAGGGAGCGTCAGCCGCCCCGACTCGCGAAGTCTACGCCAGGGTGGACTCAAGAACGCCCTTCATCCACTTCGGATGTTCGAGCACCTTGCCGCACCCCAGGGCGACGCAGGAGAGCGGGTCGTCGGCCACCGTCACCGGCAGGCCGGTATGGTCGCGGATCTCGGCGTCGAGGCCGCGGAGCAGAGCCCCGCCCCCCGTCAGCATGATGCCCTTGTCGGCGATGTCGGACGCAAGTTCCGGCGGCGTCGCCTCCAGCGCCATCTTCACCGCGTCGACGATCTGGCTGACCGGCTCCGACAGCGAATCGGACGCCTGCTTCTCGCTGATGCGCACTTCGCGCGGCACGCCCTGCATCAGGTCGCGGCCCTTGACCTCGATGGAGAGGCCCTCGCCGTCGGCCGGAGCCCGGGCGGTGCCGATCTCCTTCTTGATGCGCTCGGCGGTGGTCTCGCCGATCAGCAGGTTATGGTTGCGGCGCATGTAGCTGATGATCGCCTCGTCCATCTTGTCGCCGCCCACCCGGACGGAGCGCGAATAGACGATGCCCGACAGCGACAGCACGGCCACCTCGGTGGTGCCGCCGCCGATGTCGACCACCATCGAACCCGTGGGCTCATGGATGGGCAGGCCAGCCCCGATGGCCGCGGCCATGGGCTCGTCGATCAGGCCGACCCGGCGGCCACCGGCGTTGAGGCAGCTGTCGTTGATCGCCCGGCGTTCCACGGCGGTGGCGCCGGACGGCACGCAGACGATGACCTTGGGGTTCACGAAACCCTTGCGGTTGTGGACCTTGCGGATGAAGTACTTGATCATCTCCTCGGCGACTTCGAAGTCGGCGATGACCCCATCCCGCATGGGACGGATGGCTTCCATGTGGCCAGGCGTACGGCCCAGCATCTGCTTGGCTTCTATGCCGACGGCGTGGACGACCTTGCGGCCGCCGACGTTGCGAAGCGCCACCACCGACGGCTCATTCAGAACGATGCCCTTGCCCTTCATGTAGATGAGGGTGTTGGCGGTGCCGAGGTCGATGGCGATATCGTTCGAGATGGCGCCGAAGAGGGATGAAAACATGCAGAGCCCTGGGGGGGATGAAAGCCGATGATGTGTCCGAGGAGTCTAGTGCCTGCCGCCTTACCACGCCGTGAATAGACGCCCGGCCGCTCCAGCCTCCGTATGCAGGACTGTTTGGCGGTGTGCCCTGCCATTGGGTTCAATTCAAGGCCTAATGACGGACGTGTGGTTTCGCGTCGCAGGAGAGTAAACAGGCTTCACCACAACGCCGCGTCCGGCGGGAGCTTCGGGAGCCCGACACGGCCTCCAAAGGCGAAACGGCGCCCCTGTGTCGCTCTGCGGTTACAGCGCTGCGGCGCGGATAGGCCTAGAAAGCTCAACCGTCCCTTCCCCATCGACAGCCTGGCCGCGCGTGAAACGAGATGTCTATCCGTCAGGCCGTCCTGGGCGTCGAGAACGCCAGCTTCTTCTACGGATCCAATAGGGTCTTCGAGGGCGTCTCCTTCCAGCTGGACGACGCGCGCACGGCCCTGGTGGGGGAGAACGGCGCCGGCAAGTCCACCCTGCTGAAGTGCCTGCTCGGCGAGCTGGTGCTGATGGACGGGCAGATCGTCCGCTCGCGGGGCCTGAAGATCGGCTACGTGCCGCAGGACGTGCCCGCGGGCCTCGCCGATCGGCCACTGCGCCAGGTGCTGGAGGCCGCCCTCCCCGTGACCGACGGTTCCGAGGATTGGAAGGTCGATGTCCTGCTGGACGAGATCGGCGTCGCCTTCGAGACCGCCGAGCAACCCTTTGGGGCCTTGAGCGGCGGCTGGCAGCGGCTGATGCTGATCGCCGCCGGGGCCCGTCTCTCCGAACCCGACCTGCTGATCCTCGACGAACCGACCAACCACCTGGACCTGTCCAACATCAATGTCCTGGAGGGGTGGCTGGACGAGAACCACCGCCTGCCCATGCTGATCGTCAGCCACGACCGCGAGTTCCTGCAGCGGACCACCACCCGGACCCTGTTCCTGCGGGCCGACGGCGCCCACAGCTTCGCCGCGCCCTTCGTCGAGGCGCGCCAGGCCCTCTTACATCGCGACGCCGCCGACGCCGTGCGACGCCAGGTCGAGGGCAAGGAGATCGACCGGCTGCAGAAGGTCGCCGCCCGCTACCGGGTCTGGGGCGTCAAGAATGACAAGTTCCACAAGCGCGCCAAGGCCACCGAGAAACGCATCGACCGGATCGAGGCCGAGCGCACCGGCGCCTATTCCGCCCGCGAGCGGAAGCTGGAGCTGGCCGAGGGCGAGATCGAGGCTAAGGTCGCCCTGCGGATCGAGAACTACGCCGTCACCGTCCCCGACGGGTCGCGCAAGCTGTTCCACATCGACAAGCTGTCGGTGGCGGTCGGCGACCGCATCGCCCTGCTGGGGATCAACGGGGCCGGCAAGTCCATGCTGCTCTCGGCCCTGGCGCGGGCCTGGGACCCGGCCCTGCGGCACTATGACGGCCAGGCCAGCCTCCGCTTCAACCCGCAGAGCCGGCTGGTCTATTTCGACCAGCGCATGGCCGACCTGCCGCTGGAGCTGAGCCTCGTCGACTACCTGACCTCGGTGGAGGGCGCGACAAGCCGCGACGCCAACGCCATGCTGGCCAAGGCGGGCTTCCCCTATGTGCGGATCAAGGGACCGATCGGCGACCTCAGCCACGGAGAGCGGGCGCGGCTGGTCTTCCTGCGCATGACCTTGGCCAGGCCCAACCTCTACCTCCTGGACGAGCCCACGAACCACCTGGACATCGAGGGCCAGGAGGACCTTGAGGCCCAGCTCGACGGCGCCGACGTCGCCTGTCTGTTCGTCTCTCACGACCGCTACTTCACCCGCGCGGCCGCCACCCGCTTCCTGGAGATCCGCAAGGGCCGGCTGGTGGAGGTGGAAGGACCCGACGACTTCTTCGAGGCGCAGTAGGTCAGCGACGCGGCAGGACCCTGAAGCCGTGCCTGCGGAACACTACCGCCGCCTGGGGCCCGCTCATGAAGCTGAGGAACCGGGCGGCGTCAGGGTTCTTCGAGCCGGTCACCAGGGCGGCCGGATAGACGATCGCCGGATGGCTGCCCGCCGGGAACAGGCCTACGATGCGCACCTTCGGCTCGAGCCTTGCGTCGGTATCGTAGACCACGCCGAAGGGGCTCTCGCCGCGGGCGACGTACTGCAGGGCGGTGCGGACGTTCTCGGCCTGGGCGAGCTTGCCCGACACCCCGTCCCAGGCGCCCAGCGAGATGAGCGCGGCCCTGGCGTACTTGCCGGCCGGTACGTCGGGGCCGGCCACCGCCAGTCTCCCGCCGCCCAGGGCGCGCGCCAGCGGCATGCCCTTGGCGACCTTCAGCGCGGCCTTGGAGTCCGCGGGCGCGATCAGGGCCAGGCGGTTGGTCAGCAGGTCCCGGCGGGTGGCGGCGACGACCAGCCTGCGCTCGGCCAGGTAGGTCATCCAATCGGCATCGGCCGAGACATAGATGTCGGCCGGCGCCCCCTGCTCGATCTGCCGGGCCATGGCGGAAGACGCCGCGTACGAGAACCGCGCCTCGCCGCCGGTCCTGGCGTATTCGCGCCCGACCTCGTCCAGGGCGTTCTTCAGCGAGGCCGCCGCGAACACGGTGACCGAGGCGGCCTGGGCCGGCGCAAAAACGAGGGACCAGGCCAGCGCGACCGCGCCCAACATCCGAGAAAGCTGCATGCGCCAAGCCTAGCGCGGCTTGGCGGCAGGCGCATCAGCCCAGAGCCGTCATCACCACGCCCACGCCCGTGGCGGTTCCGCCGACGATCTGGACAAGGCTGAGGCGCTCCTTGAACAGCCGCCGCCCAGCCGCCGCGGCGATGGGCCCTTCGATGACCCCGACGGCGCGAACCTGGCCGGCCGGCGCCAGGGCCAGGGCCGAGAACCAGCAAGCCGAGGCGGCCGTTCCGCAGAGCCCGGCGCCCAGGGACTGACGCCAGCTCCCCATCACAGAGCGCAGCGCCTGGGGCCGGGTCGCCGCCAGTATGCCCCCCAGGACCAGCGACTGCAGAGCCTGGGCCACGCAGAGCGAGGCGGTGGCCGAATAGATCGGATGGCCAGGCTCCAGCGCCATGCCCGCCTGGCGATAGCCGTTCAGCGCCACGGCGAAGGCCAGGCCCGAGGCGAGTCCGAACAGCGAACCGTTCAGCACGCCGGTGGCCGCGTCGCGCTTTGGCCAGGAGAGGATGAGCAGGCCCGCAGTCGCGGCGACCAGGCCCAGCCACTGGACCGGGTTCATGTGGTCGCCGAACACCACGAACCCCATGATGGCGGCCAGCGGCAGGGATGACTGCTGCATGAAGGTCGCCACAGCGAACCCGGAATGGCGCATGGCCATCAGCAGGGCCGCGGTGGCCGAGACCTGGGCGATGGCGCCGGCCGTCACGGCGATGGCGAACCGCCAGGACAGGTGCGGCTCCGCCTGGGGCGTGGCGAAGGCCACCACGGCGAAGATCAGCAGCGAGAACGGCAGACCGAACAGGAAGCGCACCAGGGTCGCGCCCCAGGGGCCGGCGTCGCCGACCAGCCCGCGCTGCAGGGCGTTGCGCGCCACCTGCAGCGGCGCGGCCGCCGCCGTCAGTAGGATCCAGAGCATCGGGTGGAACTCCGCTCACCCCGCGCATGCGCGGTCCCAGGCTGGGACGCAGCCTGGGCGAATCTCGAGGGTGTCCCCACAGGCGCGGGGACGAGCGAAATCAGAATCCGCTGGCGATGGCGTCCGGCGCGCTCTTTTCCTTGCGGGCGAAGAGGTTGTTGAGCGCGTTCACATAGGCCTTGGCCGAGGCCGTGAGCGTATCGGTATCGGCGGCCTGCCCGGTGGCGATCCGGCCATCCTCCTCCAGGCGCACAGAGACCTGGGCCTGAGCGTCGGTCCCCTCGGTCACCGCATGCACCTGGAACAGGCGCAGGATGGCCGTGTGCGGCACCGCCTCGTGAATGGCGTTGAACACCGCGTCGACCGGGCCGTCGCCGGTGGCCGAGGCCGCCTTCTCGACGCCGTCGACCGTCACGATCAACTCGGCCTGCTGCGGCCCCTCGGTGCCGGCGATGACCCTCAGGCTCTTGACCTGGATGCGGTCGGAGCCGGAGGCCAGGGCGTCGTCCACCAGGGCGACGATGTCGTCGTCGAAGACGTGCTTCTTCTTGTCGGCAAGGTCCTTGAAGCGCTGGAAGGCTTCGTTCAGCGCGTTCTGGCCCAGTTCGTAGCCCAGGGTCTTCAGCTTCTCGCGGAAACCCGCGCGGCCGGCGTGCTTGCCCATGACCAGATTGGAGGCGCCCTGCCCCACGGTCTCCGGGCTCATGATCTCGTAGGTCCCGCGGTCCTTCAGCATCCCGTCCTGGTGGATGCCGCTCTCGTGGGCGAAGGCGTTCTTGCCCACGATCGCCTTGTTGAACTGCACCGGAAAGCCGGTGATCGCAGAGACGTAGCGGCTGGCGCGGGTGATGTGCTGGGTCTCGACGCCGGTGAAGTAGGGCAGCCGGTCGCCGCGCACCTTCAGGGCCATCACCACCTCTTCCAGGGCCGCGTTGCCGGCCCGCTCGCCGATGCCGTTCACGGCCACCTCGACCTGGCGCGCTCCGCCCTGAACCCCGGCCAGGCTGTTGGCGACGGCCAGGCCCAGGTCGTTATGGCAATGGGTCGAGAAGATCACCGTGTCGGCGTTCGGCACGTTCTCGATCAGGTCGCGGAAAATCTCAGCGTATTCGCTGGGATAGGTATAGCCCACGGTGTCGGGGATGTTGATCGTCTGGGCGCCGGCCTGGATGGCGGCTTCCACGCAGCGGCGCAGGAAGTCCTGCTCGGTTCGGGTGGCGTCCTGGGCCGACCATTCCACGTCGCCGCACAGGTTGCGCGCGTGGCCGACCGACTTGGTGATCATCTCCAGGATGTCTTCCTGGCTGGCCTTCAGGATGTGGTCGCGATGGCTGGGGCTGGTGGACAGGAAGGTGTGGATGCGGCCGCGCTTGGCCGGGCGGATCGCCTCGGCGCAGCGCTCGATGTCGGCCATGCCGGCGCGGGCCAGGCCGCAGACCGTGCTCTCGGTGACGATCTCGGAGACCTGCCGGACGGCCTCGAAGTCGCCGTTGGAGGCGATGGGGAAGCCCGCCTCGATCACGTCGACGCGCATGTCCTCCAGGATCTTGGCCAGCTCGAGCTTCTCGTCGATGGACATGGAGGCGCCAGGCGACTGCTCGCCGTCGCGCATGGTGGTGTCGAATACGATGACGCGATCCCGGGAATCGCGGGCGGTGTCGTTGGAAGCTTGGGTCATTTGCGAACTCTCTTCGCGGGGCGTTCTAAAGGGGGCGGGCGGCGGGTGAAATCCCCTGGGAGGCCGGCCGCGAAGTCGCGCAGCCTAAAGGCAGGCCCAGGGGCGGCTAAGCCCCAGGTCGAGAAGAAGCAGGCTGTGCGATGACGTACGCATGGCGACTGGCATAACGAAATGCCGGTCACGCCGCAACAGTCTTGCGTCGAAAGGGCCTTCAGGCCGCCTCTCGCGCAAGAACCTTCCTGACCGCCGATCGGGTGTTCATCCGCTGGAAGTGGCCGAAAACCTTTGGAAATTGCGCGATTTCGACCCCGATGCCCGCGAGCCACCCGCTGAAGGTGAACAGGTAGGGATCGCAGATCGTATAGGCCTCTCCCATCACCCAGGGCGCCTCGGGCAGATCGGCCTCGATCCTGGCGAAGCACGCCGCCATGGTCTCTGGGACCTTGCGCTTCATCTCCGCGATCGCCGAGGGGGCGTCGGCCCAGCGCCCCGCCCGCCGTCCATGGGCGTACGCGACGTGGACGGTGGAGGAGAGATAACCGTTGAACGCCTGGACCTGGGCGAAGGCGAAGGGATCGTCGAGGGGCGCGAGATTCGCCCCCGGATGGCTTTGCGCCACGAACGCCAGGATCGCCGGGCTTTCCGTCACGACGCCGCGCTCGGTGACCAGGGCCGGGATTCGGCCCTTCGGATTGATCGCCAGATAGTCCGGTCGGGTTTGCTCGCCGCCCATGAGGTCGACGCGAACCGCCTCGTAGTCGGCCCCGGCGTCTTCCAGGGCGATGTGGGACGCCAGCGAGCACGAGCCTGGAAAATAGAACAGCTTCAACATCGTCTCAGTCCTTGCGCGGTCCGCTGATCGCGTCCTCGCGTGATTTCAGCCAGTTACGCGCGAACCAGCCGATGGCGATCCAGGCGACCACGATCAGCGCCAGCCAGATCGCATGGCCGCCCCCCTGCCCCTTCAGCACCTGGACGATGGAGTTGCCGGCGAAGGCCGTGAGCGCGATCTTCGGCACGATACCGAGGGCCGTTCCGGCGGTGAAGTGGCGCATCCGCATCGGCGTCACCCCCGCGGCCATATTGACCACGATGAAGGGAGCCGAAGGCACCAGCCGCACGATGAGGCTGGCCAGGAAGCCGTTGCGACCCACCAGGTCCATGAACCGCTGCATGCTCTCGCCAGACAGCGCTTTGAGCGCCCGCGCACCCGCCAGCCTGCCGACATAGAAACCGACCAGGGCCGAGACCATGGTGCCGATCCAGCTATAGGCGAACCCGGTCCAGGCCCCGAAGGCCACCACCGCCGCGGCGATCAGCACGAACTGCGGCACGCCCAGGAAGGCCAGGATGGCGAAGGCCGCCACAGCCGCGGGCAAGGCCCAGGGGCCGTCGGAGGCCATGCCCAGCCAGCGCTCGACCGTCGCCTCCCCGTCGAAGCCCAGCACCTGGGCGCCGAACAGGAACACCACGCCCACCCCGCCAAACAGGACGAAGGACACCGCCAGCGTCCGCCAGGCCTTTGCGTCCATTTCGTTGATGAAGCGGAGGATGCGGCGCATGCCCTCCCGTCGCCGATCAGGCGGCAAGGGTCAAGCTGGAGCGCCTCGACATCAGCGAGGCGAACTTCGGCCTCGCCTAGGACGGGCAGCGCGCCAGGGTCGTGGCCCCGCTCCAGGGACCGCCGGCCGCCGTCATCGCCTCGGGGGCGGCCGGGTCGGTCATGGTCAGGGTGAACCTTTGCGGGGCGGACGCCCCTTCCGCCGTGCAGCGGGCCGCGATCTCATAGCCGGAGGCTGTCGGGGAAACCTTGTCGAAATCGCAGGCCACCTCGCCTGCGGTCGCCACGCGCCGCGCCTCGAACCGCCATGCGCCGTCCCGGCAAAGTTCCGGTCTCGCCGCCCAGCGGCCCACATAGCGGGCCGGCTCCACGGCCGGAGAAACCGTCCCGGCGTCCGGCCTGGCGTTCGGCGCGGGCGGGCCGCAGGCGGCGAGCGCCAGGACGGCGAACAAGGCGAGGCGGAACATCGGGGGCTCCTGCGTGGCTTTTCGCAAACGATCGCCCGGAAAGGCCGTTCCGCGGGCCAAGCCGGCTTTGCCTTTGCGCCGCCTTCCGCTAAACCCGCGCCCGTTCCTTTCAACCTGTTCCGGGAGCCCGCCCGCCATGCCGCTCGAATCCGCTGCGCTCGCCCGCGTGAAGCCGTCCGCCACCCTGGCGGCCGACGCGAAAGCTCGTGAGCTGAAGGCGCAGGGGCGGAACGTGATCTCCCTGGCCGCGGGCGAACCCGACTTCGACACGCCGGAGAACATCAAGGAAGCCGCCATCAAGGCGATCCGCGACGGCAAGACCAAGTACACCAATGTCGACGGCATCGTTGAGCTCAAGGAAGCCATCGTCGCCAAGTTCCAGCGCGAGAACGGCCTGACCTACAAGACCAGCCAGGTGAACGTCTCGCCGGGCGGCAAGCCGGTGATCTGGAACGCCATGATCTCGACGCTGAACCCCGGCGACGAGGTGGTGATCCCCACGCCCTACTGGGTCAGCTACTGGGACATCGTGCTGTTGGCCGGCGGAACGCCCGTGGCGGCTCCGACCAGCGCGGCGAGCGGCTTCAAGCTGCAGCCGGCCGACCTCGACGCCGCCATCACGCCGAAGACCAAGTGGCTGTTCCTGAACTCGCCTTCGAACCCGTCGGGCGCGGCCTACACCAAGGCCGAGCTGCGGGCCCTGGCCGATGTCCTGCTGCGCCATCCCCATGTCTGGATCCTGACCGACGACATGTACGAACACCTGGTGTTCGGCGACTTCGAGTTCTGGACCATCGCTCAGGTGGAGCCGGCGCTCTACGACCGCACCCTGACCATGAACGGGGTTTCCAAGGCCTACGCCATGACCGGCTGGCGGATCGGCTACGCCGCCGGCCCCGAGCCGCTGATCAAGTCCATGGCCAAGGTGATGAGCCAGACGACCTCCAACCCCTCCTCCATCTCGCAATGGGCGGCGGTCGAGGCGCTGAACGGCACCCAGGAGTTCATCAAGCCGAACGCCAAGCTGTTCGAGGGCCGCCGCGACCTGGTGGTCTCGATGCTGAACCAGGCGACCGGCATCGACTGCCCGACGCCCGAGGGCGCCTTCTACGTCTATCCCTCGGTCGAGAAGCTGATCGGCAAGGTCACGCCCACCGGCAAGGTCATCGGCGACGACCAGGACTTCGCGGTCCAGCTGCTGGAGCAGGAGGGCGTCTCGGTGGTGTTCGGCGCGGCCTTCGGCCTCTCGCCCTTCTTCCGCATCAGCTACGCCACGTCCAACGCGGTGCTGGAAGACGCCTGCACCCGCATCCAGCGTTTCTGCGCCTCGCTGAAATAGCCGGCGGGAGAGCAGGTAAGCGGGTGAACCTCGCTTGCGGCTGCGCGAGACGTTGCGTGACGAACGGTGTTCTGTTTATGTTCACGCCTGACCGACTTCAGTCTGCGAAGGACGCCGCACCGTGCTGACCCTATTCCACGCCCCGAAATCGCGCTCGACCCGGATGATCTGGCTGCTGGAGGAGCTGGGCGCGCCCTATGAAATCAAGGTCGTCGACATCGCCCGGCGCGACGGGGTGGGTGCCAAGGACCCGGCCAATCCGCACCCGCACAAGCAGGTGCCCGCCCTGCTGGACGACGGGGTGCTGATCAGCGAATCCGTCGCCATCGCGCTCTATCTGACGGACAAGTTCCCAGCCGCGGGGATCGGGCCGGTGGTCGGCGATCCCCTGCGCGGGCCCTATCTCACCTGGCTCGCCTATTATGCCGGTGTGTTGGAGCCGGTGATCGGCGCCCATTTCGAGGGCCGCACCGCCACCGATCCGGCGCTGAAAGCCCAGTACGAGGCCATGGACGCGCGTCTGAAAAGCGCGCTGGAGGCCGGCCCCTGCCTGCTGGGCGAGCGCTTCAGCGCCGCCGACATCATGTTCGCCAGCCTGCTGCAGTTCGCCCGGCAGATGCTTCCGGGCCACGCCGTGTATGATGAGTGGCTCGGGCGCCTGAACGCGCGCCCGGCCCTGGCCAGGGCCATGGCCAAGGACGTCGGCTGACCCTCGGAGTATCTGCCGTGACCAAGGTGGTGAGCTTAAACAAGGCCAGGAAGGCCAAGGTCCGCGATCAGGATCGCGTCCAGGCCGCGCGCAACCGCGCGGCCTTCGGCCGGCCCAAGGCCGAGAAGGCGCTCGCCAAGGCGCAAGGTGAGAAGGCCGACCGCGCGCTGGACGGCGCCAAGCGCGAGGACTGAAACCTACATCTGGCCGGGGACGGCGGCGTCGCGGGCCTCGGGCGGAATGGCGTTGTAGACGGTCGGCGGGGTGATCCCCAGCCGGCGGCGCGCGTCATCAAGCGGCTCGTTCAGCAGGCGCTCATAGTCCTCGCCCAACAGCCAGGCGCTGGCCTTGCCGCGCTGGTAGCCCTGCCAGATCGCCTTGGCGTAGGGATGGTCGCCCCCGCGCGAGCGGATGGTGGCGCCAACCGCCATCAGGGCCCAGCCCAGGCTCTTGGTCTGGGCGTAGGAGAAGGCCACCAGGCAGGCCTCGCCCAGGCCGTCGCGATGATAGCCGGACAGGATGTGCCAGATGTCGTGGACGTCGCGGGTGCGGCGACCGAACCAGGCATGGGGATGGCGCACCTCGATATCGTTGCTCTTGGCTCGGCTGACCTCGGCCAGGCCCTCGGCGGAGAGCTGCTCGCTGCGGATGAACTGGCGATAGGCCGCCCCCACCGTGCCGGGTGCGAAGGCGTCCAGCCAGGCGTCGTCCATCAGCTTGTCGATCAACTCGACCCGTTCATAGGCCATGCGCCCGCCCTGCGGCGTGGTCAGCAGGCGCTCATAGCCCTTGGCCGTCGAGTTCCCGCTGAGCGCGCGCATGATCTCGAACACCTGGCCGGTGTCTTCCTTGTCGTTCAGCAGGCGCTGCAACGCCTTCAGCGCCACGCCCCACTGGAGCCTGGGCTTAGCCATGGGCGTCGTGGCCGGATCGGCCTGGCGCTGGTAGCGGACGTCGAAAGAGTCGGCGGTCATGGCCATGGGGAGCAGCCTCCAGGAAACAGCGTTCGGATCGAAAATGACGCCAGCGTCATCTTTTTGCAAGCGACAATCCGGCATCCGGGCTGGGCGGTTGCGTCGGCGCCTCACCTGGCCCCACAAAGGCGACCATGCCGCGTCTTCGTAAACGTTCCATCCTGTTGTCCGGCCACGCCACCTCGCTGGCCCTGGAGCCCGAGTTCTGGGAGGTGCTGGGCGAACTGGCGCGAACCGACGGCCTGAGCCTGGCGGCCGTGATCGCCCGCATCGACGAGGGACGAGCGGAGCGCCCGCTCGCCTCGGCCTGCCGGGTCGCGGCCCTGGCCTTCGCCGCCAGGCGTTCCTAGGTCTCGGGTTTGGCGTCGAGCAGCGGCGCGGGCTTGGACGCCGTCGGCGTGATCATGGCCGCGGTCGGCGGTCCCATGCCCTCACCCGCAGGCGTGGCGGCGCGCAGGAGGAACATGAAGGCGAGCACGATGAGCGCGCCGAGCGCCACCCAGATGAACAAGGGGATCGGCTTGGATTCGCGGGGCCCCTCGTCATCCATCGGCTATTTGGGGGTTGGAATGGGCGCGTTGGGCAACCTGGGCGCGTCTGGGATCGGCGGGACCTTGGGCAGGTTCACATCTACCTCGACGTTGCTGGGCAAGTGCGGCCTGGACAGGCCGCCGCCCGAATAGATGACGAAGGCGATCACGGCGACCGCCACGATCAGCCCGCCGACCAGGAAGGCCAGCCAAGGTGTAGAGGACTTTGAGTCGTCGGCCATGGCCCTAGCCCGGCTTGGCCGGCGCTGAAATATCGGGCGCCTTGATGTTCACATCCACGGACTTGGTGTCTCCGCCGCCGAAACCGCCGCCAGAGTACATGAAGAAGTCGATCACCGCGACCACGACCACCAGGCCGCCGACGATAAAGGCCAGGACGGGGGTGGCGCCGTTTCCGGAATTGTCGGCCATGTCTTTCTCCCTTGGTGTCACAGCTAAGCTCGGCGGAGAAACGAACCGCATTCGGACGGGTTCCGGGACTTAAGCCACGCGGCGTCTGTGCTACATATGTTCCGATGTCGTCCTTTGAATCAGCTCCCCTGCCCGCGCAACGCGTCAGCGACCTGGCCCGTGTCAGCGGCCCCGACTATCTCCAGGGCCTGAATCCCGAACAGCGCGCGGCGGTCGAGGCCACCGACGGGCCGGTCCTGGTGCTGGCCGGCGCCGGCACCGGCAAGACCCGGGTGCTCACCACCCGGCTGGCCCACATCCTGGCGGTCGGCAAGGCCAGGCCCTGGGAGCTGCTGGCGGTCACCTTCACCAACAAGGCCGCCCGCGAGATGCGCGAGCGGATCACCCACATCATCGGCCCCCAGGCCGAGGGCCTGCGCTGGCTGGGCACCTTCCACTCCATCGCCGCCCAGATCCTGCGGCGTCACGCCGAGCTGGTGGGGCTGAAGTCGAACTACACCATCCTCGACACCGACGATCAGGAGCGGCTGATCAAGCAGGTGCTAGAGGCCGAGAACATCGACGCCAAGCGGTGGACGCCCAAGACCCTGGCCGGGATGATCGACAACTGGAAGAACCGCGGCCTGACCCCCGAGCGCCTGCCGCCCGGCGAGGGCGCGGAGTTCGGCCCCAACAAGGGCCAGAGGCTCTACCAGCTCTACCAGGACCGGCTGAGGGTGCTGAACGCCTGCGACTTCGGCGACCTGCTGCTGCACAACCTGACCATCTTCATGAACCACGCCGACGTGCTGGCGGAGTTCCACGACCGGTTCAAATACATCCTGGTCGACGAGTACCAGGACACCAACGTCGCCCAGTACCTGTGGCTGCGGCTGCTGGCCCAGAAGCGCCAGAACGTCTGCTGCGTGGGCGACGACGACCAGTCGATCTATGGCTGGCGCGGCGCCGAGGTGGACAACATCCTGCGCTTCGAGCGCGACTTTCCAGGCGCGACCGTGATCCGCCTGGAGCGCAACTACCGCTCCACCAGCCACATCCTGGCCGCCGCCTCGGGGCTGATCAGCGCCAACAAGGGCCGCCTGGGCAAGACCCTGTGGACCCAGGCCAACGACGGCGAGAAGGTCGTGGTGCGCGGGGTCTGGGACGGCGAGGCCGAGAGCCGGCTGATCGCCGAGGAGATCGAGCGCGCCAGGAAGGGCGGGACCGAGAAGGAGCCCCGCAAGTTCCGCGACATGGCCATCCTGGTCCGCGCCTCCTTCCAGATGCGCGCCTTCGAGGACCGGTTCATCCTGCTGCAGATCCCCTATGTGGTGATCGGCGGTCCGCGGTTCTTCGAGCGCGCCGAGATCCGCGACGTCCACGCCTATCTCCGGCTGATCCAGTCGCCCGACGACGACCTGGCCTTCGAGCGGATCGTGAATGTCCCCAAGCGCGGCATCGGCGACACCACGGTCCAGAAGCTGCTGCAGATGGCCCGTGTGGCCGGGATTCCCGTGATGGAGGCCGCCCGCCAGGTGGTCCTCACCGACGAACTGGCCGCCCGCACGCGCACGGCGCTGTCGAACTTCCTGCGCGACATGGATCGCTGGCGGGCCCTGTCGCGCGAGACGCCGCACCCGCGCCTTACCGAGCAGGTGCTGGAGGAGAGCGGCTATACCGACGCGCTCCGCCTGGACAAGACGCCCACCGCCCAGGGCCGGCTGGAGAACCTGAAGGAACTGGTTCAGGCCATGGGGGCCCACGAGACCCTCGAGGCCTATCTGGAACACGTCTCCCTGGTGATGGAGCTGGACCGGGGGCCGCAGGCGGACTCGGTGCAAATCATGACCCTGCACTCAGCCAAGGGCCTGGAATTCCCCCTGGTCTTCCTGCCCGGTTGGGAGGAAGGCGTCTTCCCCTCCCAGCGCAGCATGGACGAGAAGGGCGACAAGGGTCTCGAGGAGGAACGCCGCCTGGCCTATGTGGGCATCACCCGGGCGCGGGAGGAGGCCCGCATCTCCTTCGCCGCCAACCGCCAGGTCTATGGCCGCTGGACCAGCCAGCTGCCCTCGCGCTTCGTCGACGAACTGCCCCTGGCCAATGTCGAGGCCACCTCCGAGACCGGCTACTACGGCGGCGGCCCGGGCATGCAGCAGCACGGCAGCCGCTGGGACGAGACCCCCAGCTTCGGCGCGGGCTACTCGTCCCCAGGCTGGAAGCGCGCCCAGGAACGCAACTACCACGGCAGCCACCCCGGCCGCGGCGCGGTGATCGAGGGCGAGGGCCGGCTGGTCGCCGTCTCAGACGCCTCGGCCGCCAGCGTCTACAAGCGCGGCGACCGGGTCTTCCACCTGAAGTTCGGCTACGGCGCGGTGAAGAGCGTCGACGGCAACAAGCTCACCGTGGTCTTCGAGAAGGCCGGCGAGAAGAAGGTGATCGATAGCTTCGTCGAGAAGGGCTGACGATTTTCTTCGTGCGCCGGGGGCGGAAGGCCTCCAAGGTGACGCCTCATTGCACCCGCCACCCCAGGGAAATTCATGCCCCAGATCACCGCCAACGGCATTCCGCTGCACTATGAGCTCCACGGCCCCGAGAGCGGCGAGCCGCTGTTGCTGATCATGGGCCTGGGCGCCCAGATGACCCGCTGGCCGCCGGCCTTGGTGGCCGAGCTGGCGGGGCGTGGCTACCGGGTGGTGCAGTACGACAACCGCGATGTCGGCCTGTCCCACAAGCTCGACGAGGCCGGCGCCCCGGACATGCAGGAGGTCTACAAGGCCCTGATGTCGGGCCAGAAGCCGCCGGTGGCCTACATCCTCTCCGACATGGCCGCCGACGGGGTCGGCCTGATGGACGCGCTCGGCTTCGAGCGCGCCCACGTCGTCGGCGCCTCCATGGGTGGAATGATCGCTCAGATGATCGCCGCCGAGCATCCGAGCCGGGTGCTGTCCCTGACCTCGATCATGTCGACCACCGGCAACCCGTCCCTGCCCCCCGCCAAGCCCGAGGCCATGGAGCGGCTGACCCAGCGGGGACCGAGCCCGTTGGAGGACCTGGAAGGCTTCCTGGACCATGGCGTCACCGGCGCCCGGATCATGAACGGGCCCAACTACCAGGCCGACGAGACCGAACTTCGGGCCAGCCTGAAGTCCGATTTCGAGCGCTCGTACTATCCCGTGGGCTTCGCGCGGCAGATGGCCGCCGTGGTGGCCAGCGGCGACCGGCGCGCGGCGCTCGCCGCCATCACCGCCCCCACCGTGGTGGTCCACGGCGCCGACGATCCCCTGGTGCCGCCCACCGGCGGCGAGGATACCCACGCGACCATTCCCGGCGCCGAGCTGCACATCCTGCCGAACATGGGCCACAACCTGCCCAAGCCACTGATCGGAGCGCTGTGCGACCTGATCGAGCGGGCCACCGCGCGGGCCCGGGCGGCGGCCTAGGCCTTCCGGCCTTTCGTCAGCCGGGCGGCGAGCAGGCCGACCCCGGCGATGACGGCGACCCCGGCCCCGACCAGGGCCAGGCCTCCGACTCCGCGATGGGCCTCGATCACGGGTGGCGCCTCCACCACCTTGGGGAGGCCTGCGGTGGCGTCGCGGTGAAATGTCACCGTGCCCTCGGCACGATCCAGGTCGCCGGCCCGCCAGCCGTGGTCCAGCCATGCGCGATGGTGCGGCTTGTCGCTCGCCCCGCCCCACCAGGCGGCCTGCTGGGCGGCCTTGGGCAGGGGAAAGCCCAGCACGTCCTCGATCTCGGCCAGAGTCGGGCGCCATTGGTCGCCGGCCTCGCGCGCCAGCCGTTCGGACAAGGGAAGGTACTTGTTCATGACGCCCCCTCTACACCCAACATGTCCCTCCTCGCGAGCCTGTGAGGCGAGCAAGCCTTGAACCCGGACCGCATTCGAGCGCTTGTAGGCCGTGATGAAACGCTGGACGCCCGTCATAGATCGATCGGCCGCCATTGGCGTGGCGCTGATGACCGTGGTCGGCATCGGCGCCGGCTTGGCCATGAAGCCGTCGGCGCGCGAGCTCATTGGCCCCGAAGGTCCGCAGACCCTGATGCCGGTCACGGGCGAACGAGTGCAGGACGCCGGCGGCCAATCGGCGTTTGCGGCCTATAAATACGGCATCCCCGACTGGGTGATCGGCACCGACTGGCTGCAACGCGACATCCAGGAGATCCCGGTCGAGACCGAGAGCGCCGACTATCAGCCTGAGCCGTATGAGCCTCCGGAGTTCGTGCCCATCGCCGAGCGCGAGCCGGAGCCGGACTATGTGCCGCCGCCGCGGCGCTATCCGTCCATGGATGGCGACATCTATGCCGTGGCGCCCGACCCGGCCCAGGCCCTGGAGCCGCCGCAGCCTCCCGAGCCGCCCCAAGCCCTTGAGCCTCCGGAAGCCCCCGAGCCGCCGCCCGCCTGAAGCCCCCTCGCCTTTCGGGCGCCGGCGCTCTAAAGGCTGCGGATGACCGAAGACGCCCTCCAGATCATCGCCCGCGGCCCCCGCGCCGTCGCCGAGTCCGCCGCCGAGGCGATCGACGCCGACCCGATGCTGGAAGGCGTCACCTACTCCATCCTGGAAGAGGACGAGGACCACGACGTCTGGCGCATCGACGCCTTCCCCACCTCGACCGAGGAAGCCGACGGCCTGATCGCCGCCCTGGCCGGGTTCTCCAAGCTCAAGACCATCGTTGAGAAGCTGGCCGACGCCGACTGGCTTGCCATGGCGCTGTCGGGCCTGCCGCCGGTCCGCGCCGGGCGGTTCTTCGTATTCGGCGCCCACGACACGGGCCGCGCGCCGGTCAATGCGGTCAATCTGCGGATCGAGGCTGGGGCGGCCTTCGGCACCGGCCACCATGGCACCACCGTCGGCTGCCTGTTCGCCTACGATCAGCTCATCAAGGCGCGGCGCTTCGACCGGGTTCTGGACGTCGGCGCCGGCACGGGGGTCCTGGCCATCGCCGCGGCGCGCACCGGCAGCCGCAAGGCGGTCGGCACCGACATCGACGCCCCCTCGGTGAGGATCTCCCGCGAGAACGCCAAGCTTAACCAGGCGGACGCCCGTTTCGTCCACGCCTCCGGCCTGGGCCACCGGCTGGTGCGCGAGGCCGCGCCCTACGACCTGGTGTTCGCCAACATCCTGGCCGCGCCGCTCGTGGCCCTGTCGCAGGACATCAAGGGCGCGCTAAAGCCCGGTGGAACCGCGATCCTCTCGGGCCTGCTACGCACCCAGGAGCGGCGGGTGTTCGCCGCCTACCGCTCGCGCGGGTTCCGGCTGCATCGTCGCATCCACCGTGACGCCTGGGCCACCCTGGTCTTGCGCCGGGCCTAGGGGTCGCCGGAACCGCTCGCCCGCGGTCACGTTCCTCCGACCGAAGCGTGGCCGCGCGGCCCGCATCCTAGGAGGAATACCAATGGCAGATCCCAACGAGCCGTATGTCGAGAAGACCATAATCGAAGGACCGGCGACGGTCCGCCGCGAGGAAGTCCGCACAGTCGGCGCGACCGGCGGCAACAACGCCGGCTGGTGGATCGCCGCCCTGGTGGCGATCATCGCCGTCGTCGGCCTGTTCTTCGTGTTCAACAGCTCGACCACGGACGAGAGCGACTTGATGACGGCGCGCGAGAGCGGCCGCACCGAGGCCACGCTCGAAGCCGCCACCGCCCAGGCCCAGACCGCCGCGGCCGACGCCAGCGCCGCCTCGCGTGACGCCGCCGCCGGCGTGGCCAGCGCCACCCGTTCCGCCGCCGAAAACGCCAGCGCCGCGGCCGAGCGTTCGGCTCAGGCCGCCGAGAGCGCCGCTGCCAGCGCCGGTGACGCCGCCGCCAGCGCCGTCGAGCCGGTCGCTCCGCCGAACTAGTCCGTCCTGACGCGGCGGGCCGCCCACTCCTGCGCCAGCACGGCGTAGAGGTGGGTGTCCCGCCAGCGGCCCTTGACCTGGACGTCCTGCAGGAACGTCCCCTCCCGCCGCATGCCGATCTTCTCCATCACGCCGAACGAGCCGGCGTTGCGCACGTCGCAGGTCGCCCAGATCCGGTGCAGGCCGAACCGCTCGAACCCCAGTTGCAGCATCGCCCCCGCCGCCTCCGCGCCATATCCCCGCCGCCAGTACCCGCTGTGCAGGCTGTAGCCCAGGTCGGCGTTCTGGCTTCCCTGGCACGACAGCCGGATCGAACCGATGAGCCGGTCCTCGTCGGCCACGACGACCGCGAGGTTCAGGGCCAGGCGTACAGCCTCGGCCTGAGCGGTCAGCCAGCGGTCCAGGGCCTCTCGCGTCTGGTCGATCGTATTCGGGCCCCAGTCCATGAACCGCGCCACCGCCTCGTCGATGGCGTATTCGTGGATGGCGTCGAAGTCGTCCGCGCGGACGTCGCGCAGCAGCAGCCGTTTAGTGCGTATGGGGAAATCGGTGGTCATCTGAGCTCTCCGTGGGTCACGCCTACGGACGGGCTCGTTTCCTCGACCCCGGCCGGCTTGGCAGGGGTCGTGGGTCTTATCGGAGCAGGCGGTCAGCCCACGCGAAGACGCACGGCCCCGTAGGGACCGCAGGAATTCGAGAGGATGGCGGCGCTGCGCATGGCGTTTCCATAGCCCAGCTCCGGCCAAAAGGCCAGATCAGGCGATGGCTGGTTTGGCGTCCAAGGCCTGCATCCAGTGGCGCAGGCGTTCCTTGAGCCAGGTGTCGCGCCCGATGCCGGTCATCTCCTCGTCGTCCAGCGCCTCGACGATGGCGTAGACCACCCCTGCCTCGCCATGCGCGTTCCAGGCCGCCTGCAGGGTGCGGTTGCGGTGAGACCCGTGGCGCAGGGAGAACATGATGCTGTTGACCTGGGCGTCGATGGCTCGCGAATTGCCGACCCAGGTCTCGCCGGTCGCCGCGCAGGTCAGGCTGTAGACGCCCGGGCGGCTCCTGATTTCCTTGTAGTCGCGGACGAGATCGCGGCGGCGGGACTTTTCCATGCGCACAGGATGCAGCTTACCGCGTCGCCTGTCAATTATACCCGGATAAAATAGACACCGCCTCTTTGGTCCGTGGACGGATGGGGGCATGGTCGAGCCTCGTGGATTCGGGAGGCGGGACGAGATGGCGGCGCAGAGCATCAGCCCCCGCCGCGCCGTCCTCACCCTCGGGGCCACCCAGACCATCGGCTATGCCTGCTCGAGCTATCTGCCCGCATCGCTGGCCGGCTCCATGTCCCAGGCGATCGGGACCTCCACCGCCTTCGTGTTCGGCGCCTTCTCCGGCGCCCTGCTGATCCACGCCTTCGTCGGACCTGCCGCCGGACGTTCGGTGGACCGTAGCGGCGCGCGCCTGCCGCTGTCCGCCGCCAGCATCATCCTCGCCCTGGGCTTGGCCGGGATGGCGGTCTCACAGGCTCCCTGGCATCTGGCCCTGGCCTGGCTGGTGGTGGGCCTGGGTATGGCGCTCGGCCTTTACGACATCGCCTTCGCCGGCCTGGTGGGCTGGTTCGGCCTGGATGCGCGGCGCTCGATCACAGGGGTCACCCTGATCGCGGGCTTCGCCTCGACCATCGCCTGGCCGCTGACCGCCTGGATGGACCACGAGATCGGCTGGCGGGGCGCCTGCCTGGTCTGGGCCGCGGCCAATCTGCTGATCTGCCTGCCGCTGCACCTGACCCTGCCCCGCGACGCCCCGGCGGCCGTGGCGCCGCCCGAGGTTCCCGGGTCCAGCGCGCCGGAGAATCCGGCGCCCGTCGCCCTCCAGATGGTGCTGCTGGCCACGGCGCTTTCGGTCATGTCCGGGATCGGCTCGATCATGGGAGCCCACCTGCCGCCCCTGTTGATGGCCATGGGCGCCAGCGCCGCGGCGGCCGTGGCGGCGGGCATGCTGGTGGGGCCGGCCCAGGTGGCGGCCCGCTTCGCCGAGTTCGTGCTGGTGCGGCGGATCCACCCGCTGAATTCCGGGCGGGCCGCCGTGGTCGCCTTCCCGATCGGGGCCGGCCTGCTGCTAGCGCTGGGCCCGGTCGCCGCCGCGCCCTTCGCCATCCTCTACGGGGCGGGCAACGGCCTCTTCACCATCGTGCGCGGCACCCTGCCTCTGGCCCTGTTCGGCGCGCTGAACTATGGCGGCCGACTGGGCTCGCTGAACGTGCCGGCGCGGCTGGTCGGAGCCGTTGCGCCCCTGCTCTTCGCCCTAGCCCTAGCGCGGTCGGTCGAGCTGGCCCTGGGCGTGCTGATCGCCGCCAGCGTGCTGGCCTTCGGCTGCCTGCTGCTGCTGCGCCGGCCGGACTGAGGACGAGGTGGCGAAGTCCGGCGACCTTCCCTAAGTTCGCCGCATGCGCCAGACCTTCGACGAAAGCACCGACCCGTCCTTCGGCCCCAAGCACGTTCCCCTGATCCGTCAGGCGATGAGCGCCCAGGGCCTGGACGGCTTCCTGGTCCCCCACGAGGACGAACACCAGAACGAGTACCTGCCCGAGGCCAATGACCGGCTGGGCTGGGCCACGGGCTTCACGGGCTCGGCCGGAGCCGCGGTGATCCTCAAGGACAAGGCCGCCATCTTCGTGGACGGCCGCTACACCCTGCAGGTCCGCGACCAGGTGGACCAGGGAGTGTTCGAGATCCGCGACCTCGTGGAGGGCGGCGTGCCCGCCTATCTGGAGACCGCCACCGGCCAGGGGCAGACCATCGGCTACGACCCGCGTCTGCACTCCCCTGACGCCCTGGAGCGGCTGAAGGCCGCCGCCGCCAAGGCCGGCGCGACGCTCAAGCCCGTCGCGCCCAACCCGCTGGACACCGCCTGGGGCGCCGCGCGTCCGGCGCAACCTGTCGCCCCCGTCGTGCCTCACCCGCTGGCCTATGCCGGTGAGGAGTCGAGCGCCAAGCGCGCCCGGGTGGGCGAAGCGATCGCCGGCAAGAACGCCGAGGCCACGGTCCTGACAGCGCCGTCGTCCATCGCCTGGCTGTTCAACATCCGTGGCGGCGACGTGATCCGCTCGCCGCTGCCGCTCGGCCAGGCGATCCTGAACCGTGACGGCTCGGCCCGCCTGTTCCTCGATCCGGTGAAGGTCAGCCCTGAGCTGCGCGCCTGGCTGGGCAACGAGGTGCGGCTGGAGACCACCGACGACCTCCCCGCCGCCCTGGCCGAGCTGAAGGGCAAGCGGGTCCTGGTGGATCCCGGCCAGTCGTCCGCCTGGTATTTCGACGCCCTGGCCAAGGCCGGGGCCGAGGTGGTGCGCGGCGACGACCCTTGCGCCCTTCCCCGCGCCTGCAAGAACGGCGTCGAGATCGAAGGGACCCGCGAGGCCCACCGCCGCGACGGCGCGGCGGTGACCCAGTTCCTGCACTGGCTGGCAACCGAGGCCCAGGCCCGCACGGTCGACGAGATCGAGGTGGTGACCAAACTGGAAGGCTTCCGCCAGGCCACCGGCGCGCTCAAGGACCTTTCCTTCGACACCATCGCCGGAGCAGCCTCCAACGGCGCCGTCGTCCACTACCGGCCGACCAATCGCCTCAACAAACCGACCGAGGTCGGGTCATTGCTGCTGGTCGACTCCGGCGCCCAATACCTGGACGGCACCACCGACATCACCCGCACGGTGGCCATCGGCGAGCCCAGCCAGGAAATGCGCGAGCGCTTCACCCTGGTGCTGAAGGGCCATCTGGCGCTGGCCGCCATCCGCTTCCCGGCCGGGACCACGGGCTCGGCCCTGGACGCGTTCGCCCGCGCGCCGCTCTGGATGATGGGCTTCGACTACGACCACGGCACCGGCCATGGCGTCGGCTCCTATCTCGGCGTCCATGAAGGTCCGCAGCGGATTTCCAAACTGCCCAACTTCGTGGCGCTGAAGCCCGGGATGATCGTCTCGAACGAGCCCGGCTACTACAAGGAAGGCGCCTACGGCATCCGCATCGAGAACCTGCAGTACGTGACCGAGGCGGAACCCATCCCCGGCGGCGAGCGGCCGATGCACGGTTTCGCGACGCTGACCCTGGCCCCCATGGACCGCCGCCTGGTGGTGGTCGAAATGCTCAGCCCCGCCGAGCGCGAACAGTTCAACGCCTACCACGCCCGGGTCTGGGCGGAGATCGGACCGCGGGTCGAGGGCGAGGTGCGCGCCTGGCTCGAGGCCGCCTGCCAGCCGATCTAAGGAAGTCCAATGACCGAGACCGAGGCCAACGCAGCCCAGATCGAATACTGGAACGCCGCCACCGGCGAGACCTGGGCCGACCTGCAGGAGCGACTGGACACCCAGTTGGAACCCCTGGGCGAGGAGGCCATGCGAGCCCTGACGGCCAAGCCCGGCGAACGAATCCTGGATGTCGGCTGCGGGTCGGGTCAGACGACGCTCAGCCTCGCCAAGGCCGTGGCGCCCGGCGGCAGCGTGCTGGGCGTCGACATCTCGCGGCCGATGCTGGATGTCGCCCGCCGGCGTTCCAAGGGCGACCACCCCACCTTCCTGGAGGCCGACGCCCAGACCCACCCCTTCGGGTCCCAGATTTTCGACGCGGCCTTCTCCCGCTTCGGGGTGATGTTCTTCGCCGACCCGGTCGCGGCCTTCGCCAATATCCGCCGGGCGCTGAAGCCCGGCGGGCGGCTCACCTTCGTCTGCTGGCGGCGGCCCGACGAGAACCCCTTCATGACCCTGCCGATGACGGCGGCCCTGACCTTTCTCCCGCAGCCGGCACCGACCGATCCCCTGGCGCCGGGACCGTTCGCCTTCGCCGACCCGGACCGGGTGCGGAACATCCTCTCCCAAGCCGGGTTCGAGGCGATCGAGACCACGCCCCACGACCGCAAGATCGGCAGCGGCGACCTGGAGCAGACTCTGGCCGTGACCCAGAGAATCGGCCCGCTCGGGAGCATGCTGCGGGGGTATCCCGAACAGCGCGACAAGGTGATCGACGCCGTTCGCGAGGCGCTTCGGCCTCACGCGGGCCCAGAGGGTGTCAAGCTGTCGTCCGCCAGCTGGATCGTGACGGCCCGCGCCCCCTAGCCGGCCACCAGGGCCAGCCACTCGTCCTCGGTCATCACCTCGATGCCTAGGTCCGTGGCGGTCTTCAGCTTCGAGCCCGCGCCAGGGCCCGCCACCACCAGGTCGGTCTTCTTGGACACCGAGCCGGAGACCTTGGCCCCGAGCGCCTCGGCCTGGGCCTTGGCCTCGTCGCGCGTCATTTTTTCGAGCGCGCCGGTGAAGACGACGGTCTTGCCGGCCACTGCGGTGTCGGTCTTCGGCCGCTCGGCCGGAATGACCTCCAGCTCATCCCACAGGCTCTGGACCAGGCCGCGATTGTGCGCCTCGGCGAAGAAGTCGGCGATCATCCGCGCGGCCACCGGGCCCACGGCGTCGACCGAGGCGATCTCGCGGAAGTCCTCGCCCGGCGTCTCGGCCAAGGCCGCCTGGGCGGCGGCCTCGAAGCTGGCCCAGTCGCCGAAGCGCTCGGCCAGGGAGGCGCGAGCCTTGGCGTTGAGGCGCGGGACGGCAAGGCGAAGGTGTTCCTCCAGCGAGGCGCCGGCCGGGATCAGCATGGGCTGGCGGTCGCGGGCGAAGGCCAGGATGGCGTCCACCGCCGTCGGCCCCACCCCGTCAAGGTTCGCCAGGGCCCGTGCGCCCTCGCCGGGCCGCTGTTCCGACGCCCTGATCGAGGTCGCGACGAAGGCCTCCACGGTCTCGAAATGCCGGGCGAGCGCGATGGAGGTGCTCTCGCCGATGTGGCGGATCCCCAGACCGAAGATGAACCGGTCCAGCGGGATGGCCCGTTTGGCCTCGATCCCCGCCACCAGATTGCGCACCGAAGTCTCGCCGTAGCCGTCGGTGGCGCGCAACTCCTCCAGCTTGGCCTCGTCGCGGGCCAGCTTGAAGATGTCGGCGGGTGAGCGGATCCAGCTCCGCTCATAGAAGGCGGTGAGCTGCTTTTCTCCCAGGCCCTCGATGTCGAAGGCCCGGCGGGACACGAAATGGCGCAGGTGTTCGATGCGCTGGAACGGGCAGGCGAACTCCCCGGTGCAGCGGCGGACCACCGTCTCGGCGCCCGAGGCCGTGGTCTCCCGCGCCAGCGGCGTGTGCAGCGGACAGGGGCAATGGGTCGGGAATTCGTAGGCCTCAGGCCCACGCGGCTCGTCCAGCACGACGCTGACGATCTGCGGGATCACGTCGCCGGCCCGCTGCAGGATCACCGTGTCGCCGACCCGCAGGTCCTTGCGTGCGATCTCGTCGGCGTTGTGCAGGGTGGCGTTGACGACCACCACGCCGCCCACGGTCACCGGATGCAACCGCGCCACCGGCGTGATCGCCCCCGTGCGGCCTACCTGGATGTCGATGGCCTCCAGGATCGTGCGAGCCTGCTCGGCCGGGAACTTGCGCGCGATCGCCCAGCGCGGGGTGCGGGTGATGAAGCCCAGCCGCTGCTGCCAGTCCAGGCGGTCGACCTTGTAGACCACGCCGTCGATGTCATAGCCGAGCTTCGGGCGGGCGGCCTCCATGTCGGCATAGGCGGCCAGCAGGCCCTTGGCGTCGGTGACGCACTGGCTCTCGGGCGTGGTCTGGAAGCCCCATGCCTTCAGCAGGGCGAGCGCCTCCCACTGGGTCTTGGCGAAGGGCTCGCTGTGGAAACCCCAGGCATAGGCGAAGAACCGCAGCGGGCGGGTGGCGGTGACCTTCGGGTCGATCTGGCGCAGCGAGCCCGCCGCGGCGTTGCGGGGGTTGGCGTAGGTCTTCTGGCCGGCCGCCTCGTTGGCGGCGTTGAGCCGGGCGAACTCCTCGTGGCCGAGATAGACCTCGCCCCGGACCTCAATGACCTCGGGCCAGCCTGAGCCGGCCAGCTGCTTGGGGATCTCGGCGATGGTCCGCAGGTTCTCGGTGACGTCCTCCCCCACCCGGCCGTCGCCCCGCGTGGCCCCCCGGACCAGGACGCCCTTCTCGTAGCGGATCGAGGCCGACAGCCCGTCGATCTTCGGCTCGGCGGTATAGGTCACCGGCTCCCCGGCGGAGAGCCGCAGGAACCGGCGGATCCGGGCGTCGAACTCGAGCGCGTCCTCGTTGGAGAAGGCGTTGTCGAGGCTGAGCATCGGCACGCCGTGCTCGACAGGCGAGAACTGTTCGTTTCGCGCCGCCCCCACCCGCATCGACGGCGAGTTCTCGCGGATCAGCTGCGGAAACGCCGCCTCGAGTTCGAGGTTTCGGCGCTTCATCGCGTCATAGTCGGCGTCGGTGATCGTCGGCGCGTCGTCACGGTGGTAGCGCAGGTCGTGCTCGGCCAGTTGGTCGGCGAGCCGGGTCATCTCCTCGGCCGCCTCGGCCTCGGAGAGTTCAGCCAGAGGCTTGTCCGCCATCAGATCCTCTCCCAGCGCGCAGCGCGATTTGGGGGAGGTGGATCGTCGCTTCTTCGCGACGAGACGGAGGGGGCTGCAGCCCACGACCGCGAGTCACGGTCCCCCTCAGTCAGCTTCGCTGACAGCTCCCCCAGGGGGGGAGCATCTTGAAACCACGCGATCTCAGGCATGCATCAAGGCCCTGGCAGCGGCGCGCGCCGCGTCGGTGATCTGGGCGCCCGCCAGCATGCGGGCGATCTCTTCCTCGCGCTCGGCGGCCGACAGGGTCTCCACCGCCGTACGCAGTCGCTCGCCGTCCCCGGCCTTGGAGATCCGCCAATGGGCCTCGGCCCGGGCGGCGACCTGGGGCGAATGGGTGACGACCAGGACCTGGGCGGCCGTGGCCAGGCGTTTCAGCCGCAGACCCACGGCGTCGGCCACGGCCCCGCCCACGCCTTGGTCCACCTCGTCGAAGATCATCAGCGGCTGGGGGCCTTCGGCACGACCGGCCAGGGAGGCCTTGAGCGCCAGGGCGAACCGGGCCAACTCCCCGCCCGAGGCGATGGCGCCCAGGTCGCCGAACGGCGCGCCGGGATTGGTGGCGATCTCGAAGGCGACGCGGTCCTGGCCGCCCGGGCCGGCGCGGTCCTCCGTCAGGGGCTCCACCGCGACCCGGAACCGGGCCTTGTCCAGCTTCAACGGCGCCAGTTCGCCCATGACCGCGGCGGCCAGGCGTTCGCCGGCCGCGCGGCGCGCTTCGGTGAGCTTCCGGGCGGCATCCAGATAGCCGGCCCGGGCGCTGGCGACCGCAACCTCGGCGGCCTTCAGGTCGTCCTCGGAGGATTCCATGGCCCGCAGGCGCTCGGCGAACCGCACCCTCAGGATCGACAGTTCCTCGACGCTGACGCCGAGCTTGCGGGCCATGCCGCGCAGCTCGAACAGCCGCTCCTCGGTCTTCTCAAGCTGGTCGGGACGGAAGTCGAAAGCGCCGGCGGCGGCGTCGACCGCGGCCTCGGCCTCCTGGGCCTCGCCGAACACCCGATCGATGGCGGCGCTGGCGGCGGCCAGGCGGGTGACGGCCGCCCCCTCCTCCGCGGCTCCGGCGGCGATGGCGCGGGTGCGGGCGTGCTCCACGGCGCGGATGGCCTGGGCGAGCTTGCCGGAAAGGCCGGTGAAGGCCTCGCGGGCGTCGGAAATGTCGGAGAGCGCCTTCTCGGAGGCGCCGAGGATGGCGCGCTCCTCGGCCAGCACCGTCTCCTCGCCCGGCTGCGGGTCGAGACGGTCCAGTTCGGAGAGCCGCAGGGTCAGCTCCTCGCTCTCGGCGGCGGCGCGGCCGACGATCTCACGCAGTTCGTCGGCGCGGGCCCGAGCGGCGCGCCAGTCGCTCCAGCGGGCGGATACGGTGGAGCCCAAGCCGGCGAGGGACCCATAGGCGTCCAGCAGCGGGCGATGGGTGCGGGCGTCCAGCAGGCCCACGGTCTCATGCTGGCCGTGGACCTCCAGCAGCAGGTCGCCCAGCTCGCGCAGGACGGTGGCGCTGGTGGCCTGGTCGTTGACGAAGGCGCGGCTGCGGCCGTCGGCCGAGAGGGTGCGGCGCAGGATCAGGTCCTCGTCGCGGGCGTAGGAGAGCCCCTTCTCCTCCAGCACGTCCCAGATGGGATGATCGGGCGAGGGCGCGAACACGGCCGAGACCGCCGCCTGGGCCGCGCCCTGGCGCACCAGCCCCGCTTCGGCGCGGACACCCACGGCCAGGCCCAAGGCGTCGAGGATGATCGACTTCCCCGCCCCGGTCTCGCCGGTGAGCGCCGTGAGACCCGGGCCGATGGACAGGTCCAGGGCCTCGATCAGCACCACGTCGCGGATCCACAGTCCGATCAGCATGTTCGCAAGATCGCCTGGAATCGCACCGGCCGGAAGCCCGCGCGTTCGCTTTAGGTTCTTATTTGTCCCGCTCGCCCAGGAACGGGAGGCGCGAGAGCAGGCCCTTGCGCTCGGGCGGGGGGGCCTTGGGCGTCTCGGGCGCCTCGGCCGGAGCCGCTTCGGGTGCGGCCTCGGGGGCGGGCGCCATGGCCGCCGCGGCGGTCGGCATCGCGGGTCCCTCGGCGGCCGGCGGCTTCACGGTCGCCTTCTTGTCCTTGACGAACGGCAGGCGCGACATGATCCCCCGGCGTTCGCCGGTGGGCTCGGTCGCCGGGCGCAGGCCCTTGTCGGTGAGCAGCTTGTAGGCGTCGCGATACCAGGGATCGCCGGGATAGTTGTAGCCCAGCACGGCGCCGTTGCGCTTGGCTTCTTCGCCGAGGCCGAGTGTCAGATAGGCTTCCACAAGCCGGTACAGCGCTTCGGGCGCGTGGCTGGTGGTCTGGTAGCGGTCGATGACGGTCTTGAAGCGGCCGATCGCGGCCAGGGTGTCACCCTGGCGCAGATAGTAGCGGCCGACGGTCATTTCCTTGCCGGCCAGCTGGTCGTTGACCATGTCGATCTTCAGGCGGGCGTCGGCGGCATATTCGGTGCGCGGGAACCGCTGGACGATTTCCTGCAGGTTGTTCAGCGCCTGGCCGGTGGCGGCCTGGTCCCGACCCACGTCGACGATCTGTTCGAAATAGCAGATGGCCTTCAGGTAGTGCGCGTAGGCGGCGGCCGGGTTGCCCGGATAGAGCGAGATGAACCGGTCGGCGTCGCCGATCGCCTCGGCGTAGTTGTTGCCCTGGTAGTGGGCGTAGGCGGTCATCAGGATCGCCCGGCGCGACCATTCCGAATAGGGATGCTGGCGTTCCACTTCCCCGAAATACTGCACGGCCTGGTTCCACAGGCCGCGATCCAGCCGATCGGCGCCGGTGGCGTAGAGCAGCTCGACCGGCCGCTCCTCATAGGCGAGGCGAGGCTTCTTCTCCTTGCCGGCGCATCCGGCCAGGGCGAGGACGGCGATGCCGGCGACAAGCGCCACACGAGCTCGGGAATGACGAAGCAAGGACACCTGCACCTCAAAGAGACCAACGCGCGCCCCCGGGCCGCGAGTCCCCGCTTCTACAGCATGCGATGCAGGGCGCAAATGCGGCGGTGGCGTCAGATTTGGCGACGCCGGGAGGCGGTCAGACCGCTTCGGCCAGGTCCTGCACCAGGGTGCGATAGCGCCAGGCCTGGGGATTGGCCATCAGGGCCCGGACCAGCATGTTGTTGACGCCGTGGCCGGCCAGGACGCCCTCGAAGCGGCCCAGGATCGGAGCGCCCAGGACATAGAGGTCGCCGATGGCGTCCAGCGCTTTGTGGCGCACGAATTCGTCCGGCCGGCGCAGGCCTTCCGGATTGAGGATGCGGTCGCCCTCGATGACGACGGCGTTCTCCATCGAGCCGCCCCGCGCAAGGCCGATGCTGCGCAGATACTCGACCTCGTGCAGGAAGCCGAAGGTGCGGCAGTCGGCCAGTTCGCGGCGGAAGGCTTGCTCGTCCATCGCCAGGTCGACGCGCTGGCGGCCGATGGCGGTCGAGGCGAAAGCGATCTCGAAGGCGACTTCGAAACGGTCGGATGGGCTCAGGGTGGCGCGCTTGTCGCCATCCACATATTCGATCACGTCCAGGATCTCGATATAGCGGCGCGGAGCGTCCTGCCCCCGGCGCCCGGCGCGGTCGAGGACCTGTACGAACGGCAGGGACGAGCCGTCCATGATCGGCATCTCGGGACCGTCGAGTTCGACGGTGGCGTTGTCGATGTTCAGCATGACCAGGGCGGCCATCAGGTGCTCGATGGTCGAAACGCTCACCCCGGCGGCGTTCTCGATCACGGTGCCCAACTGGGTCTTGGTCACGGCGTCGCCCGAGACCGGCACGCGGTTATCGCGGTCCAGCACGTCGGTGCGCACGAAGACGATCCCCGAATTGACCGGCGCCGGCCGAACCGAGACGCGGGTGTAGGCGCCGGTGTGGACACCGACTCCGGCGAAGATCGCGGGGCCTTGCAGGGTCTGTTGGAACACCGATGCGGGCAAGCTCTTCGCCTTCTCAACGGACGCGCGACCCCGGGGGGTGGCCGCATGACGCCACAGCAGCGGAGTAGGCCGGATGCTGCAGCGCGGCAAAACACTTCCTGTTTCGCTATGTTTCGATTTGGGACGTTAAGAATCCCTTAGGATTCAAGGCGAAAGCGCCACGCGCCCCGTCGCGCAGGACCCTATCCGAAACGCGACATGGCCGGGACTAGCCCGGCCATGTGCAGGTTCGAATTGTCGTGCTGGGATCAGTTGGCCAGGCGACGCAGGAAGGACGGGATCTCCAAATCTTCCTGGCTCTCGGTCTGGGCTTCCTGGACCGGCTGTTCAGCCGGCAAGGCGCCGCCGCGGCTGGCCGCCGGGCGGGCGGCCTGGGGCGCGGGCGCCGGGGCGTCGTAGCGGGGGCGGCTGCCGAACAGGCTGAGGAAGCCCGAGCGCTGGGGCCGGCGATCCTCGAAGGCCGCTTCACCAAACAGCGGCTCTTCCTCGTGATCCTCGACCGACGGATCGACGATCTTGGTCATGGGACGCACGATCTGCGGCTCGGGCGCGGCCGGGGCCGGCGCGGCGGCGTAGAGGTCGCCCTGCTCTTCTTCGTCATCGAAGGCGGCCTTGACCGGCTCCGGCGCGGGCGCCGGCGTCGGGGCATAGGCCGTGATCACCTCGGGCCGCGAGACCGGGGCCGGCGGGACATAGGCCGCGTAGCTGGGCGTGGGGGTCGGGGCGCGCATCACCGGCTCGGGCGTCGGAGCCGGAGCGCGTTGGGTCTCGGCGCGCAACGGCGGGGCGGTCAGCGGCCGGCGCTCGACCTTGGGCTCGATGGCGGCGATCGAGGCGCCGTCCATGCCCGTGGCGACCACCGAGACGCGGATCATGCCGTCCAGCGACGGATCGAAGGCCGCGCCGAAGATGATGTTGGCTTCCGGATCGACCTGTTCGGAGATGGCGTTGGCCGCCTCGTCGACTTCCAGCAGAGTCATGTCCAGCCCACCGGTCACATTGACCAGCACGGCCTTGGCGCCCTTGAGCGAAACCTCGTCCAGCAGCGGATTGGCGATGGCGTTCTGGGCGGCCATCAGGGCGCGATCGTCGCCGGTCGCCTCCCCGGTGCCCATCATCGCCTTACCCATCTCGGTCATGACCGTGCGGACGTCGGCGAAGTCGAGATTGATCAGGCCCGGAAGCACCATCAGGTCGGTGATGGAGCGCACGCCCGAGTGCAGGACCTGGTCGGCCATGCCGAAGGCCTCGGCGAAGGTGGTCCGCTCGTTGGCGACCCGGAACAGGTTCTGGTTGGGGATGACGATCAGGGTGTCGACATAGCGCTGTAGCTCGCCGATGCCGGCGTCGGCCAGGCGCATGCGGTGGCGGCCTTCGAAGTGGAACGGCTTGGTGACCACGCCCACCGTCAGGATGCCGCGCTCACGGGCGCACTTGGCGATGATCGGAGCCGCGCCGGTGCCGGTGCCGCCACCCATGCCCGCGGTGATGAAGATCATGTGGGCGCCGTCGAGGTGCTCGCCGATCTCGGGGATCGACTCCTCGGCCGCGCTCATCCCGACCTCCGGGTGGGCCCCGGCGCCGAGGCCCTGGGTCACCTGCACGCCGAGCTGGATGCGCCGGTCGGTCTTGGAGAAGGAAAGCTGCTGGGCGTCAGTATTGGCGACGACGAATTCGACGCCCTCCAGTCCCGCCTCGATCATGTTGTTGACCGCGTTGCCACCGGCGCCCCCGACGCCGAACACGACGATACGCGGCTTCAGTTCGGTCGCGCGCGGCGCTGAAAGTGCAATAGCCATTGGGACCCTGTGTCTCCGTACCGTGGTCTAGGGAACACCTGGCGACCCGCCCGCCTGGTTCCCGCGACGGATGGCGTTAAGGAAACGCCCACCATCGTTAATTGGCGGTTAACTGCATAAGGCGAGTCGGACGCGCGTCGACCCGTGTGGATAACAAATTTCTTGCTGCGTAAGGCTTACGCGTTAACCACGTCGCCGAACCTGCGACCCGATGACTCAGTCGCTCAGGTCCTGAGCTAAGACGCTCAACGAACAGGACATTAAAGCCAACGGCCAAGCTTTGGGTCTTGGGTCGCGAGCTTGCATCCCGGCGCGGTCGACTTGCGACCTGGCCCTCGTTCACCTGATTTGCCCAAGATCATCCCCAGGAACGCACAGGGCCGCCCACAGCACATACAGCCGAGCCTAGGCGGCTTGGCGCACCGGAACGGGCGTCGGTTTGGCGAACTCCATGACCCCGTCGTCCACGGTCGCGTACTTCAGGTTCATCAGGTCGAGCGCGTAGTTCTGGTGCAGCTTCCACGGCGCCTTGGAGCCCTGCTTGGGGAACTTCTCCATGGCCCGCTGGACGTAGCCGGACGAGAAATCCAGCCAGGGCTCCTCGCCGATGGTCGGGTCGGTGTTGCGCGGCGTGCACTGCGACGTGCCGGTCTTGGTCATGTGGTTGAGCAGCCGGCAGACATATTCGCAGGTCAGGTCGCACTTCAGGGTCCAGGAGGCGTTTGTGTAGCCGAAGGACGATGCCAGGTTCGGCACGTCGCGGTACATCATGCCCTTGTAGCTCATGGCCTTGGCAGGATCGACGCGATGGCCGTCGACGGAGAGCTCCAGGCCGTTCAGCGCCTTCAGCTCCAGGCCGGTGGCGGTGACGATCACGTCAGCCGCTAGCTCCTCGCCGGACTTCAGCCGTATGCCGGTTTCGGTGAAGGTCTCGATGTGGTCGGTGGTGACCGAGGCGGTCCCGGCCTTGATGGCTTCGAACAGGTCGGCGTCCGGCACCAGGCACAGGCGCTGGTCCCAGGGGTTGTAGCTAGGCGTGAAGTGCTTATCGACATCATAGTCAGGGCCGAGTTCCTGGCGCACCATGTCGATGATGCCGGCCTTCACCTGGGCCGGCTTCTTGCGGGCCATCTGGTAGAAGTACATGCCGAACAGCACGTTGCGCCAGCGGACCAGGGCGTAGGCCAGCTTGGCCGGGAGCCACTTGCGCAGGTCGTTGGCCATCTTGTCCTCGGCCGGCCGCGAAACGACGTAGGTCGGCGAGCGCTGCAGCATGACCACGTGGGCCGCGGTCTTGGCCATTTCCGGCACCAGGGTCACCGCCGTGGCGCCCGATCCGATGACCACCACGCGCTTGCCGGCGTAGTCGAGATCCTCCGGCCACTTCTGCGGATGGACGATGGCGCCCTTGAATCGTTCCGCGCCCGGGAAATCCGGCGTGTAGCCGTTCTCGTAGTTGTAGTAGCCGCCGCACAGGAACAGGAAGTTGCAGGTGTAGCGGACGTTCTCCCCGCCCCGCACGGCCTCGACCGTCCAGGCAGACGTCTCGCTGGACCAGGACGCCCGCTTCACCTGGTGGCCGAAGCGGATGTGCCGGTCGATGCCGTTGTCGCGGGCCGTGTCGCGCACATAGCGCAGGATCGACGGGCCGTCGGCGATGGCCTTGGCCTGCGTCCACGGCTTGAAGGCATAGCCCAGGGTGTACATGTCGCTGTCCGACCGGATGCCCGGATAGCGGAACAGGTCCCAGGTGCCGCCGATGGCCTCGCGGCCTTCCAGGATGGCGTAGGTGCGGTTCGGACAGTTGGCCTGCAGGTGATAACCCGCGCCGATGCCCGAAAGGCCTGCGCCCACGATCACCACGTCGAAATGCTGGTCGGCCATACGAGTCCCCGCTTCCTGAACGCCGATCAGTTACCGAAACTCACCGCCGAAACAAGCGCTTCCCGGCCATGACGAGCTGGGTGTGGGGGCGTTGGGGGACGATCTAGAGGTTGTCGCGCAGCCAGGCGGCGGCTTTGGCCACCGGGTTGGCGCCGGCCTCCAGGGGTTCGCGGCGCAGCTTGGCCGAGGCCAGCGCCTTGGCCGAAACCGCCTCGCGGGGCCCAAAGGCGGCGCGCTGCAAGACGCCCGCCGCGGCGCAGAACGCCGGTCCCGAGGCCGCGTCGGCCAGGTGCGGCACGCGACGCGGCCGGCCCAGGCGCACCGGGCGGTCGAACACCCGGACGGCCACTTCGCGCACCCCGGCCAGCTGGCTTGCGCCGCCGGTCAGGACCAGGCCCGCGCCCGCTTCGACGGGAGCGCCCGAGGCCTTCAGCCGGTCGCGCAGCAGCTCCAGGGTTTCCTCGACGCGCGGAGCGATGATGCCCTTCAGCAGCGAGCGGGGCGCGATCACCGGACCGGCGCCCGGATCGTCGCCGCGCGGCGGCGCCTCGATCATCTCGCGGTCCTCGTTGGCCGAGGCGATGGCCGAGCCGTGCAGGGTCTTGATCCGCTCGGCGCCGGCCATGGAGGTGGAAAGGCCTCGGGCGATGTCGGCGGTGACGTGGCTGCCGCCCACCGGCAGGGTCTCTACGTGGATCAGGCTGCCGCCCGCGAACACGGCCGCCGAGGTCGAGCCGCCGCCCATGTCGATGCAGACCGCGCCAAGGTCCATCTCGTCTTCTTCCAGGGCGGCCAGGGCCGAGGCGAAGGGCGCGGCGACCACGCCCTCGAACTGCAGATGGGCCCGCTCGACGCAGGCGCCCAGGGTCTGGAACACAGCCTCGCTGACCGAGACCACCAGCAGCTCGACGCCCAGCGCCCGGCCGAACATGGCGCGGGGATCGCGGATCGCGGCCTGGCCGTCCACCGACCAGGCGACCGGCAGGATGTGGGCGGCGCGGCGGCCGGGGATCTTGATCTGCGACAGGGCCTGCTGGATGGCGCGCACCAGGTCGGCGTCGGAGATCGGGCGGGCGCCGATGGAGACGCGGCCGGCGATGCGGTGGCTGGTGAGCTGGCCGCCGGCGGTGGCGACGGTGACGCCCTGCACCTGCACGCCCGCGACGTTCTCGGCCCGCTCCACGGCCTGGGCGATGGCGTCGGAGGCCTCGTCCAGATTTACGATCGCCCCGCCGCGCACGCCGCGGGACTGCACATAGCCGACCCCGGCCGCTGTCAGGGTGCGGTCGCCCCGGCGGACGCCCTCTGGCTTCATGATGAAACAGGTGACCTTCGAGGCGCCCAGGTCCACGGCCGCCACCACGGGTTGGCGGCTCAGCGCCGCCTTCAGGCCCTCGCGGCTGTCCTTGCGTTCCTCGAGACGGGTGGCCAAGCTCGTAATCCCTCTATCCAATCAAGCGCCGTTCGCGACGAGCTGCCCGGGAAGGGCGCCATCGCGCGGCCGCACCGCCACAGTCGTCGGATCGCGCAGGTCGATCCGTTCAAAACCCAGTTCAAGGATCCGCGAGCGCTGATCCAGCTGCTCCAGCTGGATCAGGGCCGCGCCCTCGTCGACCGCCGGAAGCTGCACCAGCGAGCCGTCCTTCAGCCGCAGGTCCCAGCGGCGGCCGTCGACCCGCACCAGGGCCTCCAGCCGCTCGGCCAGCCGGGGCCGTGAGGCGATCTCCGGCAGGATCGCGGCGGCGAAATCATTTGCGCCCGCGCCCACGATCAGGGGCAGGTTGGCGAACTGGCGCGGATCGGCCTCGGGGATCACCCGGCCGGTCTCGTCGATCACCCGGCTCTTGCCGCCGCTCTGCCAGACGGCCAGCTGGCGGCGTTCGACCACCGCCAGGACCAGGGTGTCGGGCAGCAGGCGCACGACCCGCGCCTCCTTCACCCAGCCCACGGCCTCGACCCGCTTGCGGACCTCTTCCAGGTTGAGCCCCAGGACCGGCTGATCCTTGTAGACCCCGGCCGCTTTGAGGATGTCGGCTGTCGCCATCGCCGAGGCGCCCTGGACGTGTACGGCCTTCAGCTTGAAGCCCAGGCTGGCGAACTCGCTGCCAACCGCCTCATTGATCGTCGTGTGCAGGGCCTGGCCCCGGCCGCCGGTGGCCAGGGTCACGCCCATGGTCAGCGCCAGCACGGCCGCCGCTGCGGCGAGCGCATAGGCGGGCGACAGCCCGACGCCGCGGGCGGCCTTCAGTTTGCCAGGGGCGTACGCCCCCTGCTTCTTGGGCTGGGGTCGAGCCTTGGTGCTAGCGGGCGCTTTAGCCCGGGGTTTCGCTTGAACTCGCGATCCCCCCCGCATCGCCGCGGGCATAAGCATCCTCCGTGATCCAAAGCACTAGACGGTCAAAGTCCACGCCCTTCGACGCCGCCTGCTCGGGGACGAGCGAAGTGGGCGTCATGCCGGGCTGTGTGTTGACCTCCAGAAGGACCAGAATGTCGTTAATGTCGTCATAACGAAGGTCAGATCGGGTAACGCCTCGGCAACCAAGCGCCGCATGGGCCCGCTCCGACAGCTCCAGCGCCTTTTCGAAGGCGTGTAAGGGAATCTGCGCCGGAACGACGTGCTCCGAGCCCCCCTCCCCGTACTTGGCCTCGTAGTCATAAAAGCCCGAGCGCGGCACAATGTCCGTCACGGTGATCGCCTTGCCGTCCATGACCGCCACCGCCAGCTCCTTGCCGCGGACATAGGGCTCGATCATCACCTCCTCGCCGAAGGTCCAGCCGGGGGCGACAATCTCCTGCGGCGGGCGGTTGGCGCCTTCCGGGACGATGAACACCCCGACCGAGGAGCCCTCCGCATTGGGCTTGATCACGTAAGGCGGCGCCATGACGTGGTCGGCCGCGGCCTCGAAGCGGTTGAACAGCCCGCCGCCGGGCACGGTCACGCCCGCCGCGGCCAGCACCGCCTTGGACTTGGCCTTGTCCATGGCCAGCGCCGAGGCCAGGACGCCCGAATGGGTGTAGCGCAGGCCCAGCGTCTCCAGCACGCCCTGTACGCAGCCGTCCTCGCCCCATTCGCCATGCAAGGCGTTGAAGCAGACATCGGGTTTCAGCCTGGCCAGCACCTGGGCAAGGTCGCGGCCGGCGTCGACCCGGGTGACCTTGGCGCCCAGCCGTTCCAGGGCGTCGCCGCACTCGCGGCCGGAGATCAGGCTGACCTCTCGTTCGGAAGACAGTCCGCCCATCAGCAGGGCCACGTGTCGGCCAGAAAGGGGGCGTCCGGAAAGCGGCAGGGTCATTTGGCCTCGGCGGCGGTCTGGGCGGGGAGCGTCGCGACGATGGCGATGAGGGGAGCGGTTCGCATGCTCCGGCGGGTGCGCCACGCGCAGAGTCCTGTCAAGGCATCGCCGATCGCGGGATCAATGTTGCTGACATCACGCTGGCGGGAGGCAGGGCCCAGAGTCTCGGCCGAACCGGAGATCGCCATGACCGTCGCCACCGCCCCTGCCCCTGCCCGCGCGTCCACCGCCCTCGACCGCCTGCCCATGCCGCCCTGCGCCAAGCTGCTGGGCTGGCATGTGCTGGACGCCCGCCCCGCCGACGGCTGGATTCGCATCGGGTTCGAGGGCCGCCCCGAGTTCCTCAATCCGGCCGGCTTCATCCAGGGCGGATTCCTGGCCGCCATGCTCGACGACACCATGGGCCCGGCGGTCTTCTCCCACACGGACGGAGCCCTCTACACCGCGACGATCGGCATGAGCGTGACCTATCTGAAACCGGCCGTCGCCGGCCCGCTGTTCGGCGAGGGCCAGGTGGTGCAACTGGGCAAGACGGTAGGCTTCGTGGAGGCCACCCTGATGGACGGCGCGGGCGCGCTCGTCGCTCGCGCCACAGCCAGCGTTCGGCTCGTGCCCAGCGCGAAAGCGCTCTGATCGCCCCCCAAGCGACGAACGCGCCCTTGCTGACAACCAACCGGCGAATTCTTCGCCTGTCCGGTGTTTTTCAAGAGAAGACCTGTCGATGACTTCGAGTTCTCCAACATTGGCGCAGGTCCAGCAGCATCTAGACGACTCGCCTGACTTGAATGTTTGTTAAGAAATAGTTAAGGTTCCCACGAAGACTGCGCTGCCTAGCGGCGCCAGGGGGACTAAAATCATGGGCTTGAAGTCAACTTCCCGCGCGCTTGCCGTCGCCGCGACCCTCGTCGCCTCGGCCGCCGCGGTCTCGCCCGCCGCCGCCGGCGTCGTGGTGTTCAGCAATGTCAGCGCCGACTGGAGCGATCCGACCCCGGGTTCGGGCATCACCATCGCCAACGGGGCGCCGACCTCGACGGCCAGCTGGGGGACCCCGGCGCTCGGCAACAAGCAGAGCAGCTACAGCTTCACCGGCAACGGCGTGGTCACCGACGACCTGGTCAGCGGCGGCAGCGACGGCTCGTTCCAGCTGGGCGAGTTCCAGCACAACAACTGGCCGATCACCGGTACGTCGCTCACCTCGATTAAGTTGCTGTTCACGGCCGACGTCTCGGTCGATGGCAACGATGTCGGGCCGCAGACCTTCGAGTTCCTGTTCCACCACGACGAAACGCCGAACAATGGCACGAACGGCGCCTGCAAGTACGGCGGCACGCCCGGGTCTGGCATCAACACCTACGGCTGCGCCGACCAGGTAAGCGTCGAGTCCAACACGCTGCAGAACATTTTCACGTTCGGCAAGGACACCTACACCCTCGAGATCGCCGGCTTCTTCTCGGGCGGCGCCCTGACCGAGACCTTCCTCACCAAGGAAGGCAAGGTCGAGGAAGTGACCACCTATTACTGGCACTACGGGCAAAAGAAGAAAAAGAAGGAGCTGGTCTACACCTCCTTCCCCAACAAGGCCTACGTCATGGGCACGGTCCACATGGTCACCTCGGCCATCCCCGAGCCCTCGACCTGGGCGATGCTGATCGTCGGCTTCGGCGGGGTCGGCTCCATGCTCCGCGCCAACCGTCGCCGGCTGGTTCCCGCCCTCGCCTAGGGGCGCCGCAGACCTTGGAGATGCCTCAACGCCGCCGGTCGCGAGATCGGCGGCGTTGCTCGTTTCAGGCGTCCCGAACGCCGACCCGGTCGATCAAGCCGCCCTCCCCGTCCATGACGAAGGCTTCGGGCAGGCCGAGGCTCTTCCACAGGGCGAAGGGCTCCAGGCCCAGGCGGCGGCTCAAAAAGAGCGTCATGACCGTGCCGTGGCTCGCGACGAGCGTGGTGGACTCGTCCAGCCGTTCCAGGGCGGCCGCGAAGCGGTCGTGCGCCTCGTCCAGGCTCTCGCCGTCGAACCTGCGCTCGGCTGGATGAGCGAACCAATCGGCCATGATGTCGTGGAAGACTTGGCGCTCCCCGTAGCGGAGGCCCGGCCGGCGGTGCTCGCTGAGATCCGCATCGACCTCGACCCTCAGGCCCAAGGGCTCGGCGATGATCCGGCCGGTCTCGAGGGCCTTGGGCTCGGGGCTCGCCACGGCGGCCTGCGGGGCATACGCGGCAAGCCGGGCGCCAAGCCGCCGCGCGTCGGCCCGCCCCGCCTCGGAGAGCCGCCATTCGGGATTGGGGCGGTCTTCGCGGATATCCGGAACCGAGTGCCGGACCAGGATCAGGCCGGGCGGCCGATGCGTTTGATTTCCCATTCCAGCTCGATCCCCAGCCTGGCCTTCACGTCGGCCCGCACGGCCTCTCCCAGGCCCTCCAGGTCAGCGGCGGTCGCCTCGCCGGTATTGATCAGGAAGTTGGCGTGAAGGGGGGAGAACATGGCCCCGCCATAGGCCTTGCCGCGCCAGCCAGTGGCGTCCACCAGCTTCCAGGACGAATGGCCGGGCGGATTCTTGAAGGTCGAGCCGCCGGTCTTCTCGCGGATCGGCTGGGTGGTCTCGCGCCGGGAGGTGATCTCGGCCATCCGCGCCTCGATGGCGGCGGGATCGTCGGGCCAAGCCTGGAATACGGCCTCGATCCAGATCATGCCGGGCGGCGCCTGGCTGTGGCGATAGGTGTAGCCGAAGTCTTCCAACTGGAAGTCGCGTCGCTGGCCCGAGCGGTCGTAGCCCCAGGCCGAGACCAGCACGTCCTTGGTCTCGGCGCCGTAGCAGCCGGCATTCATGGTCAAGGCGCCGCCGATCGAGCCGGGAATGCCGGCGTAGAACTCCAGCCCGGCCAGACCGGCCTTGCCCGCGGCCCGCGCCACGGCCGAGTCCAGCGCGGCCGCGCCGGCCGTGATGCGATGCTCGGCCGCCGAAACCTCCACGCCCGCGAAGGCTCGGCCGGCCAGGCGGATGACCACACCCTCGACCCCGCCGTCCCGCACGATGACGTTCGAGCCCACGCCCAGGACGGTCACAGGCACGCTCGACGGCAGCGCCCTAAGTAAGGCCGCCAGATCGGTGTGGTCGGCGGGCAGGAACAGAACCTCGGCCGGCCCGCCGACGCGGAACCAGGTGAAGGGGCCGAGCGGCTCGTCGCGCAGCAGCTTCCCGCGCACCGCCGGCAGGGTGTCGCGCCAGCTCACCTGGCCAAGGCCTCGAGCTGTCCCGGCAAGGCGTAGGCCCAGGCGGTGATGTCACCGGCGCCCAGGCAGACCACCAGGTCGCCGTCTCGCGTCTCCTCGGCCACCAGCGCCGGAAGGTCGGCCGGGCTTTCCAGGGCCAGCGCCCGGCGATGGCCGAAGCGTCGCAGCCCCTCGACCAGGGCGTCCCGATTGATCCCCTCGATGGGGCTCTCTCCGGCGGTATAGACGTCGGCCACGATCACCGTGTCGGCGTCGTTGAAGCAGCCGCAAAATTCGGCGAACAGGTCGTGCAGGCGGGAATAACGGTGCGGCTGGACGACGGCGATCACCCGGCCGTTGGTCACGGCGCGGGCCGCCTTCAGCACGGAGGAGATCTCCACCGGGTGGTGACCGTAGTCGTCGATTACGCGGACGCCGCCCGCCACTCCGGTGGTGGTGAAGCGCCGCTTCACGCCGCCGAAGCCGGCCAGGCCCTTGCGGATATCCTCGCCGGACACGCCCAGTTCGCGGGCCACGGCGATGGCGCCGAGCGCGTTCAGGACATTGTGCTGGCCGGCCATCGGCAGGTGCAGGTCATCCAACCGGGTGACCTCGCCGTGCTGGGGCGCGAAGATCGCGTCGAACCGCGAGCCGTCGGGGCCCATGCTGATCTTCTCGGCGCGAACCTCGGCCTGGGGGTTGGTCCCATAGGCGACCAGTCGGCGGTTCACCACCCGGGCGGCCATCGCCTGGACCTCGGGATGGTCGGTGCAGACCGCGGCGAAGCCATAGAAGGGCACGCCCTCGACGAAAGTCTGGAAGGCCTTCTTGGCTGTGTCGAAGTCGCCGTAATAGTCCAGGTGCTCGGGATCGATATTGGTGACGATCGCGCAGGTGGCGCGCAGCCGCAGGAAGGTGCCGTCGCTCTCGTCGGCCTCCACGACCATCCAGTCCCCGTCGCCGACCTTGGCGTTGGCGCCGTAGGCGTTGATGATCCCGCCGTTGATCACCGTCGGATCCAGCCCGCCGGCGTCCAGCAGCGCGGCGACCATCGAGGTGGTGGTCGTCTTGCCGTGGGTGCCGGCGATGGCGACGGAGAACTGGTGGCGGGTCAGCTCGGCCAACATCTCGCCGCGATGGACCAGGGGCAGGCGCTTTTCGCGAGCGGCGACCATCTCCGGGTTATCGGCCTTGATGGCGGTCGAATAGACGATGGCCGATGCGCCTTCGACATTGGCTGGGTCCTGGCCGATGAACACCTTGGCGCCCAGCTTCTCCAACCGCTCGGTGTTGGGGCCGGCCTTGGCGTCGGAGCCCTGCACCGTATAGCCGATGCGCAGCATGATTTCGGCGATGCCGCTCATGCCGATGCCGCCGATGCCGATGAAGTGGACGGGGCCGAGGGCGAAGGGGACGGGACGCTTGTTCATCGTTTGGCGGCGGTCTTTTCGACGAGGTCGGCGAGCCGTTCGGCGGCGTCGGGCTTGGCGATGGATCGCGAGCCCGCGGCCATGCGGGCCAGGCGCTCGGGATTGGTGAGCAGCTTCTCGAGCGCGCTCGCCATGACATCGACGGTGAGCTGGCCCTCGCGGCAGACCTCTGCGCCCCCCGCCTCGACCAGCACCCGGGCATTCTGGCCCTGGTCGTCGTCCAGCGCGATAGCCAGCGGGATGAGGATGGCGGGCTTGCCGGCCACCGCGAACTCGCAGACGGAACCCGCGCCCGAGCGGCCGATCACCAGGTGCGCGTCGCGCAGACGGCTGGCCATGTCGCGGAAGAACGGCGCGATCTCCGACACCACCATCGCGTCGGCATAGATCTGGCGGGCGATCTCCATGGACTCCGGCCGGGTCTGCTGCTGCACCGTCAGGCGCTGGCGCAGGCTCTCGGGCAGCTTGCGGATCGCCTCGGGTAGCAGTTCGGACAGCAAGCGTGCGCCCTGGCTGCCGCCGGTGATCAGGATGCGGATCGGACCGTCCGTCTCGGGCGCGACGTAGGGCAGGTCGGCCAGGGCCCGGATCTCGGGCCGAACCGGATTGCCCACCACCACGGCGTTGCTGGCCACCTTCTCCGGGGCCTTCTGCAGCACCGGGAAGGCGCAAGCCACCGCCCGGACATGGCCCGCCAGCTTGCGATTGGCCCGCCCCATGACAGCGTTCTGCTCGTGGATCACGGTCGGCCGACCCTGGGTGATCCCGGCCAGTAGGCCCGGCACCGACGGATAGCCGCCGAACCCCACCACCACGTCGGGATCGATCCGGGCGAACGCCTTGCGCGCCTGCATCACCCCGCGGACGATCGAGACGCCGGCCAGCGCCATGCTCACCGGATCGCGCGGCTTGTAGGTGCGGGCCGACAGCCCGATGCGCTCCTCGGCCGGGAAGCTCTCGGCGAACGCCGCCACGCGTTCGTCGCTGGCCAGCACGATGCGCCAGCCGCGCGCGATCAGCGCCTCGGCCAGGGCCTGTGCGGGAAACAGATGGCCCCCGGTGCCCCCGGCGGCGACGACGGCGATCTTGCCCATGGCCAGCGTTTAGGCGAAGGCGCCGGCCTTGGCGAGGCCCTCGGTCTGGGAATAGGCGCCCGGGCGGCGGCGGGTGAGCGCCAGGGCCATGCCCAGGGTCAGGCTGATCGCCATGATCGACGACCCGCCGCTGGAGATGAACGGCAAGGTCATGCCCTTGGTCGGGATCATGTTGAGGTTCACCGCGATGTTGATGAAGGCCTGCTGGCCCACCAGCACGAACAGCCCCGCGGCCGCCACCTGCTCGAAGGGGTCCGACAGCTTCATCGACTTGTAGAGCCCGCGCACCACGATGAAGGCGAAGATCGAGATCAGCAGCAGCGAGAAGATCAGGCCGTATTCCTCGGCCGCCACCGAATAGATGAAATCGGTGTGGGCGTCGGGGATGTTGCGCTTCAGCACGCCCTCGCCCGGGCCGCGTCCGAACAGGCCGCCGCCGGCGATGGCCTCCGCCGCCCGGTCCACCTGGAAGGTGTCGGCGCGCTCGGGACTGAGGAACCGGTCGACCCGGCTGGCCACGTGCGGGAACAGGAAATAGGTCGAGGAGAGGCCCACGACCGCCACCCCGCCCAGCAGCATCACCCAGGAGAGCGGCACCCCGGCCATCCAGAAGGCGGCGCCGAAGGCCACGGTGATCAGCACGGTCTGGCCGACGTCCGGCTGGATCAGCAGCAGGCCCACCGACAGGAAATAGAGCCCGAAGGCGATGGAGACGCCGGGCACCCCCTGCCCCTTCTGGCCCTCTGAGAACATCCAGGAGACCAGGACGATCAGGGCCGGCTTCATGAACTCCGACGGCTGCAGGGTGAAGCCCGCGAAGCTGATCCACCGGGTCGCGCCCTTGGCGCTATGCCCCATGAACGGCAGGGCGATCATGATGGCGATGGCGATCAGGTAGATGAAGAAGGCCGCGCGTCTGACCCCGCGCCCGTCCAGCATCGAGACCGAGACCAGGATCACCGCGCCGGCCACGGCGAAGACGCACTGGCGCACGGCGAAATGGAACGGGTCGCCGATGTTCAGCCGCGCCGCGGCCGCGGGGCTGGCGGCGAAGGACATCAGCACCCCGGTGGCGATCAGGGCCGCAACGGCGCCTAGCATCCAGTGATCGGTGGTCCACCACCACACGCCCATCTGCGACCTGTCGCTACGGGCGAAGGCATGGGCTTGGGTGGGTTTCATCGCGGGTCCATCGAGGCGGTTCGCATGCGGGCTTCCGTATCCTGCAGAAGACCCGCCTATGGTTAAATCTTCTTAACCAGCCCGGATTTCGCGCCTGCGGTCTAGGCGCGCGCGCCCTTGGCTGCGGGCTGGGCCAGGCCCATGACGGCGCTGCGGAACGCCTCGCCGCGGGCCTCGAAATCGGCGAACTGGTCGAACGAGGCGCAGGCCGGCGACAGTAGGACGATGGCCTCATGGCCGGTGGCCGCGGCGTCCGCATAGGCCGCGGCGACAGCGGCGTCGATCGTGCCGCACTCGGCGACCTTGGCCTTGCCTTCGAGGGTCTTGGCGAAGGCGGCCTGGGCGTCGCCGATCAGATAGGCCTTCTCGATGCGCGGGAACAGGTCGGCCAGCGAATCGATGCCGCCCGTCTTGGCCTCGCCGCCGGCGATCCAGTAGAACTTGGGATAGCTGGACATGGCCTGCCGGGCCGCGTCGGTGTTGGTGGCCTTGCTGTCGTTGACGAAGCGCACGCGGCCCACCTGGCCCACGGTCTCCATCCGGTGCGCCAGGCCCGGGAAAGTCATGAGGCCCTCGGCGGCCTCCTGCGGCGAGACCCCCAGGCCGCGCACCGCGGCGTAGGCCGCCGCCGCGTTCTGCCAGTTGTGCCGCCCGGGCAGGGAGCGCGCGCGCAACAGGTCGGCGATCTCGGTCGCCCGCTCGCCGGTGGCGTCATAGAGCAGGCCTTGCAGCACATAGGCGCCGCGGCCCATGGCCTTGGAGGCGGAGATCGGCACGATGGTGCGGCGGTTGGCGGCGGTGATCTCGGTGCAGATCCGCTGCCCCCAGGGATCGTCCACCCCGATGACCGCGGTGTCGCCCTTGCCCTGGTTCAGCAACACCCGGCGCTTGGCCGCCACATAGCCCTCCATGCCGCCATGCCGCTCCAGGTGGTCCGGCGAGATGTTCAACAGCACCGACACGTCGGGCTTCAGGCTATGGGTCAGGTCGAGCTGGTAGGAGCTCATCTCCAGCACGTAGACGGCGCCGCCATGCATGTCTTCCAGGCCAAGGACGCCGACGCCGATATTCCCGCCGATGCGGGTGTCGCGGCCGGCGCTGGCGCAGATGTGGCCGATGAGCGCCGTGGTGGTCGACTTGCCGTTGGTGCCGGTGATGGCGACGATCTTGGGGCGCTTGTGCTCGGGCGCGGCGTTCACGGCGCGGGCGAACAGCTCCATGTCGCCGACGATCTCGACACCGGCGGCCTTGGCGCGCTCGACGGTCCAGTGGGGAGCGGGATGGGTCAAGGGCACGCCCGGCGACAGCATCAGGGCGGCGAACTGCGACCAGTCGGCGGTGGTGAGGTCGACCAGGGGCAGACCGAGGGCCTCGGCGGCGGCGCGGCCTTCCGGCCGCTCGTCCCACAGCGCGACCTTGGCCCCGCCGGCCAGCAGGGCTTGCGCCGCGGTCAGACCCGTGCGGGCCAAACCGAAAACGGCGACCGTCCTGCCTTCGAAGCCGCGGACCGGGATCATGACTGTGCGAGCCCTCCCCTACCGCAGCTTCAAGGTGGCGAGGCCCAGCAGGGCCAGCATCATCGAGATGATCCAGAAGCGGATCACCACGGTGGATTCCGACCAGCCGAGCTTCTCGAAATGGTGGTGGATCGGGGCCATCAGGAACACCCGCTTGCCGGTCATCCGGAAGTAGGCGACCTGGATCATCACCGACAGCGTCTCAAGCACGAAGAGACCGCCGATCAGGCCCAGCACGATCTCGTGCTTGGTGGCCACGGCCACCGCGCCGATGCCGCCGCCGAGCGCCAGGGACCCGGTGTCGCCCATGAAGATCTTGGCCGGCGGGGCGTTGTACCAGAGGAAACCCAGGCCGGCGCCGATCATCGCCCCGCAATAGACCGCCGCCTCGCCCACGCCCGGAACGAAGTGGAGCTGCAGATACTGGGCGAAGACATAGTTGCCGACCAGGTAGGCGATGAGGCCGAAGGCGGCCGCGGCGATCATCACCGGCACGATGGCCAGGCCGTCGAGCCCGTCGGTGAAGTTCACGCCATTGCCGCCGCCGACGATGATGAACGCCCCGAAGGCCAGGTAGAACCAGCCGAGGTCGATCACCAGTTGCTTGAAAATTGGGAAGGCGATCGAAGTCGAGAGGTTCGGGGACTCCGGCGGATTGGAGCCGAACAGGATGATCAGGGTGATCGCCGCCACGGCGATCAGGATTTCGAGGATCAGCCGCAGGCGGCCGGACACCCCCTCGGTGGTCTGCTTGGCCACCTTTGCGTAGTCGTCGAGGAAGCCCAGCGTGCCGTAACCGGCCGTCACCAGCAGGACGGCCCAGATGTAGACATTGCTGAGGTCGGCCCACAGCAGGGTGCCGACCAGCAGTCCGGCCAGGATCATCACCCCGCCCATGGTCGGCGTGCCGGCCTTCTCGATCACGTGGCGCTCGATGCCCTCCTTGCGGATCGGCTGGCCCTTGCCCTGCTTGGCCTGCATGAAGCGGATGAAGCGCGAGCCCAGCAGAACAACCACGAGCTGCGCCGTGAACAGCGCCATGCCCGTGCGGAACGTCAGATATTTCAGCAAATTGAGGACAGGAATATGCCCACCGGCCGAGAGCTGCTCATACAGCCAATAGAGCATCAGCCCGCCTCCCCGGAACGCGCGTCGAGCAGCGTCAGCGCGGCGGTCACCGCACCGGCTTTCGAGCCGTTCGAACCCTTGACCATCACAAGGTCGCCAGGCTCTGCGGCCTGGGCGACCAGCGGCCCAAGCTCGGCCGCTGTCTCGGCGTAGCCCCCGCGCCGAGTCGACGGAAGGGCGTCCCATAGCGATTTCATCAGGGGCCCCGCGCAAAAGACCAGATCGACCTTGGCGCTCGCCAGCGGCTCGGCCAAGCCGGCGTGGAATGCGGGTCCTTCGGCGCCCAATTCCAGCATGTCGGTCAGCGCGACGATCCGCCGCCCCACGGGCTTGCGCGCGCCCAACGAGGCGAACGCCGCGGCCATGGAGACCGGATTGGCGTTGTAGCTCTCGTCGATCAGGGTGAAGGCGCCGGCAGGCAGCCGGATCTGCCTTTCGGCTCCGCGGCCGGCCAGCGGCTCGAAGCTGCCCAGGGCCGCCAGGCTGTCGCCGAGGTCGACGTCGAGCGCCTCCAGCATCAACAGCACGGCCATGCTGTTCGGGCCCCAGTGGAAGCCGGTCTGCAGGATCGGGAAGTCGAGCGCCTTGCCGTGCAGCCGGGTCTGGACCACCGCGTGGCCGGCCTGGGGCTGGAAGTCGATCAGCCGCGCGTCGCAGGTCTCGCCCGAGCCGAAGCTGCGGACCTCCGCCCCGGCCTTGCGGGCCTCGGCGCTCAGGACCTCGAACCATCTGTTGTCGGCGTTCAGCACCGCCACGCCGCCGGGCTCGATGCCGGCGAAGATCTCGGCCTTGGCGCGGGCCACGCCGGCCTCACCATCCGGGAAGTTCTCCACATGGACCGGGCCCACCGTGGTGATGGCCACGGCATGGGGGCGGACGAAGCGCGACAGCGGCGCGATCTCGCCCTCGTGGTTCATGCCGATCTCGAACACCGCGCGCTGGGTGTCGCGCGGCATCCGCGCCAGGGTCAGCGGCACGCCGATATGGTTGTTGTAGCTCTTGACCGAGGAATGGCCCTTGCCGGCCAGCATCAGTCCGGCCCGCACCGCCTGGGTGACGCTGGTCTTGCCGACCGAACCGGTCACCGCGCCACGGCGGGCCTTCGTCGCGCGATCGCGTGCCGCTTCTCCCAGTCTTTCCAAGGCCTTGAAGGTGTCTTCCACCATGACGGCCGGACCTTCGACCGGCTGCGACGCCAGCGATCCGGCGGCGCCGGCCGCCCGCGCCTGGCCGACGAACTCGTGGCCGTCGCGCACCCCGGCCAGGGCGACGAACAGGTCGCCGGTCTCGATGGACCGGGTGTCGATGGAGACCCCGTTCACGGCGAACCCGCCGCCGGTAACCTTACCGCCGACGGCCTTGGCGATCTCTTCGGCGGTCCAGAGCGGCTCAGCCATGGACAGGCTCCAGGGCCGTGGCGACCTCGGTCACGTCGTCGAAGGGATGGACCTCGCCGGCGACGGTCTGACCCTGTTCGTGGCCCTTGCCGGCCACCACCAGGACGTCGCCCTTGGTCATCAGGGCGACGGCGGCCTGGATGGCCTTGCGGCGGTCGCCGATCTCCCTGGCGCCGGGGGCGCCGGCCAGGACCTGGGCGCGGATCTCGGCCGGGTCCTCGCTGCGCGGGTTGTCGTCGGTGACGATGGCGATGTCGGCATGGGTGGCCGCCGCCGCGCCCATCAGCGGGCGCTTGGCCTTGTCGCGGTCGCCGCCGGCGCCGAACACCACGATCAGCCGGCCCTCGACGTGTGGCCGCAGGGCCTGCAGCACCGTCTCCAGCCCGTCCGGGGTATGGGCGTAGTCCACATAGGCCTCGCCGCCGCGCAGGCCCGACCCGATGTGCTGCAGCCGGCCCGGTGCGCCCTCCAGGGTCTCCAGCGCGGCCATCACGGTCGCGGGGTCCTCGCCCGCGGCGATGCACAGGCCCGCGGCCACCAGGACATTGGACGCCTGATAGCCGCCGACCAGCGGCAGGCGCACGTCGTAGATCTCACCCGCATATCCGATCTTCAGCGCCTGGCCCTCGGGGGTCGGGGTGCGCGCCAGCAGGACCAGGCCCTGCCCCGCCGCGCCGACCGACATCACGGTCTGCCCGGACGTGACCGCGGCGCTGGCGAAGGCCTCGTAGGCGTCGGAATCGGCGTTCAGCACCGCCGTGCGTCCGCGCGGCAGCAAGGCGTTGAACAGCCGCAGCTTGGCTTCGCGATAGACGCCCATGGTGCCGTGATAGTCGAGGTGGTCCTGGGTCAGGTTCAGGAAGCCCGCCGCCGTCAGTTCCGCCCCGTCGAGGCGGCGCTGGTCGACCCCGTGCGACGAGGCCTCCAGCGCCAGGTGAGTCACCCCCAGGTCGGCGAGCTTGGCCATCAGCTCCGCCACATCGGCGGCGTCGGGCGTGGTCAGGCCGGGCGGGGTCAGTTGAACGTCCAGGCCCGGTCCCGTGGCGCGGACGCCGAGCGTGCCCATGCTGGCGGCCTTAATGCCCGCATGGTTGAAGATCTGGCGGCAGAAGGCGGCGACCGAGGTCTTGCCGTTGGTGCCGGTCACCGCCACGACCACGGGCGGCTGCGCGCCCCAGAAGGCGCGGGCGGCGAGCGCATAGGCGCGGCGCGGATCGGCGGTGACGATCACGGGTACGCCGAGGCCGGCGATGTCCTCGCCGGAGATCACCGCCACGGCGCCGGCCGCCACGGCCTTGGCCGCGAACTCGCGCCCGTCGGCCTTGGAGCCCGGCAGGGCCGCGAACAGGAAGCTCGGACGCACCTTGCGGCTGTCGGCGGTGACACCCTCGATCATGGGATCGGGGGCGACCTCGCGCTTCACCAGGTCTGAAAGACGGCTGGCCATCAGTGGCCGTCCGCGCTCGGCGCTTCGCCGGCGGTCAACTGCTGCGGGGTGGCGGGCGGACGCTGGGCCATCAGGGCCGGTTCGCGCCGCACGCCCAGGAAGGGGGCGATCCGGTCGATCACCCGGCCAGTGGCCGGGGCGGCGACCCAGCCGCCGGTGGAGTAGCCGTAGGTCGAGGCGTTGCCCTTGGGCTCGTCCATCAGGATCAGCACGAAATAGCGGTCGGTCTCCAGCGGCCCGGCGGTGGGGAACACCGCGGCGAAGGACGAGACCTGCTTCTGGCTGCTGTAGCCGCGGATGGCGGGATCGTACTTCTCTCCGGTGCCGGTCTTGCCGCCGACCGTCAGGCCGGGCGCGTCGGCCTTGCCGCCTGAGCCGCCCGTGACGTTGGCGCGCATCATCTGCAGCATGGTCTTGGAGGTCTCTTCGCTGACCACGCGGGTCCCGGCGGGCCGGTCCTTCGGATCGAGCTTGCGGATGGTCAGGGGCACCATCTTGCCGCCGTTCAGCAGCGCGCCCATGGCGCTGGAGAGCGCCAGCGGACTGACGTTCATGCCGTGACCGAATGAGGTCGAGGCCACGGCGTCCATGTCCCACTTCTTGGGGGTCAGGGGCCGAGCCGACTCCTTCAGCTCCACCGCCGCCGGCCGGGTCAGGCCCAGGCGGTCGAAATACTTGCTCAGCCGCGGCCCACCGATGGACTCGGCGAGCTTGGCGGTGCCGATGTTCGAGGAGTGCTGGAACACCTCCACCAGGGTCAGGATCTTCTGGGCGGCGTGGTAGTCTTTGATCGTCCGGTAGCCGAGTTGGTACGGGGTGCGTGCGTCGAAGGTGGTGGAAGCGTCGGCCACGCCGGTGTCCAGCCCGATGGCCACGGTGAAGGCCTTGAAGGTCGAGCCCATCTCATAGATCGCCGCGGCGGCGCGGTTGAGCTTGGCGTCATTGTCGGCCTCGCCCGCGCGGTTCGGGTCGAAGGTGGGATAGCTGGCCATGCCGAGGATTTCCCCGGTGTGGATATTGGTCACCACGCCGACCGCGCCGCGCGGATTGAACTCAGCGGCGGCCTTGTAGAGCTCGTCCTCGAGGGCGGCCTGGACCCTCAGATCGATGGACAGGGCCACCGGCGTTCCGGCGGCGGCGTTCTGGTGGGCGAGGTCGTTGAGCGCACGCTCGGCGCCGGCGAGCCCGACCCCGCCGGTGTCGGCGAAGCCGATCAGGTGGGCGGCGGTCCGGCCCAGGGGATAGACCCGACGCTCCTCACGTTCGAAGGTCACGCCGGGAAGGCCCAGCGCATGGACCCGGGCGCGGGACTCAGGCGTCAGCCCGCCCAGCACGAAGGTGCGGCGCTGGCCGTTGAGCGCCTTGTTCAGCCGCGCTTGGGTGAGCGAGGGGATGGAGCCGAGCAGGGCGCGGCGCACCTCGCCCTTGTCCCAGATTTCCTGCGGATCGATGTAGAGCCCGTAGTGCAGCAGGTCGGCGGCCAGCATGGCGCCGTTGCGGTCCACCAGGTCGGCCCGCGCCGAACCGATCGCCGCCGCGCCGCCATCGCCCCGCCCGAGGTTGGAGAACACCGCCGAGTTGGTGGCGCCGACGGCCAGGGTCAGGAAGCTGGCCGAGAACAGGGCCAGGACGAAAAAGATGCGGATGCGGGTGTCGTCCTCGGCCTTGCCTGCCGCCTTGGCGCGCTCGAAGGCGTGCTCCAGCCCCCAGACCTGGGCCTTCAGCCAGCGCCAGCCCGGCGGCTGGAAGGACGGATGGGCCATGGTCATTGCTGCACGCCCGGGATGCTGACGCGCGCGACCTGGGTCAGCGGCTTGGCCGCCGGCTCGACCGGGGCGGCGACCTCGACCTTGGGAGGCCCGGCCGCGCGCTTGGCGGCCGCGGCCTTGAGCTGGGCCGCTAGCATGATGTCGCCGAGTGTCTCCGGCGTGATCTCGTTCTTGGCCGCGATCGGGACCATGCCCAGGTGGTTGGCGGAAAGCTGCTCGATGCGCGAAGGCTGCTCCAGGTGGGCGACCTCGGCCTGCAGCAAGCGGATGCGGTCGCGCTCGGCCTCGATCTGCTTCTCCACCGCGGCGATCTCGGTCCGCTCGCCCCCGGCGATGGTCTTGGCCAGGTAAACAGACAGGATGATCGCCACCAGCAGGCCCGCGGCGGCGACGTCGACCAGTCGGAATCCCCTGATTTTACGGCTGAAAACGCTCATGCGGCTTCCCTCCAGACCGGGGCGTCGGTGCGTACGGCCGCGCGGAGCTTGGCCGAGCGGGCGCGCGGATTGGCCCGGACCTCGTCGTCCGACGGGGCGCGGGCGCCGTTGAACAGCAGGTTGAAGCTGGGCTGGCCCTTGGCCTCCACCGGCGGCGCGTGGCGCGAGCCGCCCGGGGTCTTGCCCGCGCGGAGGGTGAAAAAGGCCTTCACGATCCGGTCCTCCAGCGAGTGGAAGGTGACCACGGCCAGCCGGCCGCCGGACTTCAGCACGTGTTCGGCGGCCACCAGGCCCGCCTCCAGCTCGGCCAGTTCGTCATTGACCGCGATCCGCAGGCCCTGGAAGGCGCGGGTCGCCGGATGCACCTTGGCCCCGCGGCGCCCGCCGAGGGCGCGCTCGATGTGCTCGGCCAGGTCAAGGGTGCGGGTGAAGGGCTCGATCTCGCGGCGACGGACGATGGCTCGCGCGATCCGGCGGGACTCTCGCTCCTCGCCATAGACCCAGAAGATGCGCGCCAGCTCGGCCGGCTCGGCGGTGTTGACCAGGTCGGCGGCCGTCGGACCGTCCGCGCCCATGCGCATGTCAAGCGGGCCGTCGCGCATGAATGAGAAGCCGCGCTCGGCCTCGTCGATCTGCATCGAAGAGACACCGAGGTCGAGCGCCACGCCGTCGGCGGCGGCCTCGCCCAGTTCCTCGTCCATCTCCGAGAAGCAGGCCTCGATCAGCCGGAACCGGTCGCCCAGTCCCTCGGCGAAGCGCGCGGCGCTAGGATCGCGGTCGAAGGCCGTCACCTGGGCGCCGGCGGCCAGCAGGGCGCGGGAATAGCCGCCGGCCCCGAAGGTGCCGTCGACGATCAGCTTGCCGGGGCCGGGCTCCAGGGCCGCGATGACCTCGTCCAACAGGACCGGGACGTGGGGCGCGTCTTCCAAGTCAGGCCACCCCGAGCTTGGCGGCGCGCTGCTGGGTGCGAAGCTGGGCCAGGCCCTCGCGAGCCAGCTCGCGCTGGGCGGCGCGATGGGCCTGGAAGGCTCCCCGCTCCCAGATCTGGAACCGGTCCCCGAGACCGACCAGGACGACATCGTCGGTGAGGCCGAACATGTCGCAGAGCTGTTCGGGCAGGGTAATGCGGCCGGCGGTGTCGAAGCTCATCTTCGCCTGGCCGCCCAGGACCGAGAACTCCAGCGCCGAGCGCGTGGGGTCGCCGAACGGCATCTCTTCGATCAGCGACAGGTAACGGTCGAACAAGGCTTTCCCGCCGCCCTCGATGCAATCGGCTTCGATGGAAGGAAAGCAGATGATTCCGTCAAAGGGGCCAGAGACCAGGGCGCGGAACTCCTGCGGCACAACGATGCGCCGCTTGGCGTCCAATTGTTTCTCGAATGTCGAGAGAAACATCCCGCCGCAACCCCCCTCGGCGGCTCCGGATGAGCCGCCCCTTCCCGCCTTCGGATGACACAAGCGCCCCGCCCCGCCGCGACGCGCCCCATACCTCAGCGGACGATGATTGGGTTAACATGGGATCAATTGGGAGACAATGACTCCAGATCGTGATTTCGCGCAAAATCAAAGATGTCACGTCGACTTATGGTTAATTCGCATAAACAATTCACAGAACATACATCGAACGCGTTAAGTATAACCGGTGTTTGCGCAGCACCGTGGACGGATGAAGGGATCAGACGGCCTATAAGCCGGGTTCTGTGCCGCCGGCGAACCGGCGCGGCGATCATTCCTCTGGACCGCCCCTCGCGGGACGGTTCTCGCGACCTACCCGGACGCCTCGGACCTACGACAGTCCTGCCCATGCGAGATGGGCGCAGCGTCCCTATTCGGTCTTGCTCCTGGCGGGGCTTGCCATGCCGGTCCTGTCACCAGGCCCGCGGTGGGCTCTTACCCCACCCTTTCACCCTTACCCGGACCGAGGTCCGGGCGGTTTGCTTTCTGTGGCGCTATCCCTGAGGTCGCCCTCGGCGGGCGTTACCCGCCACCATGTCGTTGTGGAGCCCGGACTTTCCTCGACGGCTTGCGCCGCCGCGACCGCCCGGCCGTCTGATCGCGTGGATAAGTGAGGGCTGCGACGCGGCGGGTCAAGCCGAGCCTCGCCTCAGGCCGTCCAGAGCGGCGAGGAGCCTTTCATGAAGCGCAGGAAGAACCTCACCCGGGCGACGTCCTCACCCGACTCCTTGTCGGCGATGAACACATCGTACCAGACGGCCTCGGTCTTCGGGCTTTCGGCCAGGGCGTGGACCTGGGTTCGGCCCAGATAGTCCACACCGGCCCTGAGCGGTCCCGCCAGGTGCTGGACCTCCAGGGCGCCGAACAGGCCCACCGCCTTGCCCGCGCTGGCCACCACGGCGGCGCGGGCGCCGTGCGCCAGCACCACGGCCATCGACGGCGGCAGGATCAGGCTGCCCGGTCCATAGTCGGGCAGAGGCTCGGTAATGGTCTCCAGGCGCTTGGCGAGGGCGTCCGGCGTCACCGTGAGCGGGATGTCGCGCGCCTCGTCGCCGGGCTTCAGGCCGGCCAGGATGCGCAGGGCGCCGGCCTCGGGCGGCTCCTGGGCCTTCAGCCGACGCGCCAGATCCGACCCGGCGTCGTCGCGATCGCTGGCCGTGCCCTCGCAGATCAGGGCTCCGGCCTCGTTGAACATACTGAGCGCCGCGCGCTCGGCGCCGGGCGTCACCGTGGCGCGCACCGCCTCCCCGTCCACCGTCGCCTGCTTGAACATCAGCGACATGCCGCCGGCGGCGAACCAGTCGCGGCCATAGAGGTCCAGCAGGGCCGGCACGAACTGGTCCATGTGGATAGAACCCGCCACCGTGCCGCCCCGGAAGCCCAGCTTCGAGGCGGTGGCGTCGTCGTGGATCGAGCCCTTGATCTCCTGGGCGGTGTTGCGCGGGATGCGGAACGGCCCCGCGCGCTCCTGTTGCTCGGTCAGCGTCATGGCGTCCTCCCTGCCGCGGGCTTCGCCGCGTTTCTGGCGCAGCGTATGGCCAAACACCCTGTCCTGCCAACGATGGTCTTGCATCGGCGACTGGGCTGAGCCAGCCTGGATCCAGGCCCCGCCAGAGGGTCGCGCGATGGGAGGAAGCCGATGGACGCCGCAAGCGCCGAACTCGACCTTGGACGACGGGTTACCGAAGCCGCCCAGGTCGGCATGATGCACGCGGTCTGGGCGCAGATCTCCCCGGACAAGGTCGCGGTCTACGACCCCGACGGCGCAACCCGCACCTTCGGCGCCTTGAACGCCAACGCCAACCGCATCGTACGGCGAATGCGCGCCGCCGGCCTCGTCGAGGGCGACTCTGTCGCCCTGCTCTGCACCAACCGCGCGGAGTTCGTCGAGGTGCTGTCGGCCGCCATGCGGGCCGGCATGCGGATCACCCCGGTCAACTGGCACCTGACCGCCGACGAGATCGCCTATGTGATCGCTGACTGCCAGGCCAAGGCCCTGTTCGCCGACGCGCGGGTGGCGACCGCCAAGGCCGCCGCCGACCAGTGCCCGGCCCTGAAGCTGAAGGTCGCCATCGGCGGCGCGATCGAAGGCTTCGAGGCATATGAAGCCACCCTGGCGCCCCTGGGCGGCTCCGACATCCCCGACCCCGTCCGGGGCCACACCATGCTCTACACCTCGGGCACCACCGGCCGGCCCAAGGGGGTGTTCAAGCCTGACGCGCCCATTCCCGAGTTCAACGCCATCTACGACCGCGACGTGGACCTGCACATGTGCGCGGGACCCGCCTACCACGCCGCTCCCCTGCTGGGGGACGTCCGACGTCCGCTGATGAACGGCGTGCCCCTGGTCTTCATCGACAAGTGGGACACCGAGGGCGTGCTGAAGGTCATGGCCGAGCGCCGGGTGACCCGCACCCACCTGGTGCCGATCATGTTCCAGCGGATGCTGGCCCTGCCCGACGAGGTGCGAGCGAAATACGATCTATCGTCCCTGCGCGCGATCACCCACGGCGCCGCCCCCTGCCCGCCCGAGGTCAAGCACGCCATGATCGCCTGGGTGGGCCCGGTGCTGAACGAGTACTATGCCGGTTCCGAAGGCGGGGCGGGCTTCCTGGTCGGCTCGAAGGAGTGGCTGACCAAGCCGGGAACCGTGGGCCGCAGGCCCTATCCCGAGGCCGCCCGCATTCTAGACGAAGACGGCAATGACTGCCCGCAGGGGACCGCCGGTACGATCTACATGAAGCTGCCGGACGGCGGCTTCCAGTACTACAACGACCCGGCCAAGACCGCCTCGAACCGCCGCGAGGGCTACTTCACCCTGGGCGACATCGGCTATTTCGACGAAGACGACTACCTGTTCCTCACCGGCCGCAGCGCCGAGACCATCATCGCCGGCGGGGTCAATATCTACCCGCAGGAGATCGACAACGAGCTGATCAAGCATCCCGACGTCGAGGATAGCTGCACGGTCGGCGTCCCGCACGAGGAGCGCGGCGAGGAAGTCCGGGCGGTGATACAACTCAAGGCCGGCCGCCAGGCGAGCCCCGAGGTCGCCCGGGCGATCCTCGACTACGCCAACGCCAATCTCGCCAAGTACAAGGTGCCGAGGTCCATCGACTTTGTGCCGGAACTGCCGCGCAGCGCGGCGGGCAAGATCCTGCGCAACAAGGTCCGCGCGCCCTACTGGGAAGGCAGGGCGCGCCAGATCTGACCTAGAACTCCGCCGAGCCGCCGTCGCAGGGGATCACCGCGCCGGTCGTATAGGCGCTGGCCCGGCTGCCCAGGAAAATGGCCACCCCGGCGATGTCCTCCGGCGTGCCGATCCGGCCGCGGGGATTGGCCTTGGCGATGGCGTCGCCGGCCCGGGCCAGGGTCGCGGCCATCATGTGGCTCTGGAAGGGGCCCGGCGCGATGGCGTTGACCAGGATGTGCTCGGGCGCCAGCCGCTTGGCCAGGTGGCGGGTCAGCATAATGCAGCCGGCCTTGGAGGTGGAGTAGGCGTAGGTTTCCAGCGCCGGCGGCTCGATGCCGTTCACCGAGGCGATGTTGATCACCCGGCTGGGGTTCTCATGGCTGGCCGCGGCGCGCAGTTGGGGCAGCAGCTTCTGGGTCAGGAAGAAGATCGACTTCACATTGAGGTCGACGGTCTTGTCCCAGCCGTCCTCCGGATACTCGTCGATCGGGGCGCCCCAGGTGGCGCCGGCGTTGTTGACCAGGACGTCGAGCTTGGGCTCCCGCTCGGCCAGGGCCGCCGCCAGGCCGACAATGCCCGCCATGCCCGACAGGTCGGAGGGCAGCGACACGCAGGTCCCGTACTTCGACAGCTCTTCGGCCAGCGCGTCGCAGACATTGGCCTTGCGCGAGGAGATGTAGACCTTGGCCCCGTTCTCCACATAGCCGCGGGCGATCATCTCGCCGATGCCGCGGCTGCCGCCGGTCACGAGGACCACCTTGCCCTCAACACTGAATAGATTTTGCATAGAAATGTCCTGTTTTCGGAGTATTTTCGAATATTTGGTATGGGGCAATTCAGTCGGGCAGTATGATGCCCATGGCGATGTCGGCCTCGAAGGCGCCGTCGGGCATGCGCACCCGCTTCTCGAACCGCCCGTCGATCACGAAGCCAAGGCGCTGATAGAGGGCGATGGCTGAGGCGTTGCCCTCGCGAGCGGCCAGTTCGACGCGCAGGACGCGAGGGGTGAGCGTGGCCGCCGCCTCGAACAGGGCCCGGAACAGGGCCGAGCCGACGCCCCTTCCCTGCCAGGCGGGATCGACAGCGACAGTGAGGTCGCTCAGCACGTGGGCGAACTGGTCGGGCCCGATGCGCCAGGCGTGGATCTCGCCGCAGAGGTGATCGCCATCCCAGGCGCCCAGGGTGACGCCGTCCTTCGACGCCTTGGCCAGGAAGCCCCGCACATAGGCCAGGTCGATCTCGTCGGGCCGGCGCGCCAGACCGCCGGGCGCCGCGGCGGTGGCCCTGTAGAGCGCCAGCACGGCGTCGGTCTGCGACACCGCCACCGGCCGGATGTCGAACCCGGCCACGCTCAGGCCGCGGCGCGCAGCAGCGCGATCAGCCGGGCGCGGGTCATGCCGTCGGCGATCCCGTCGACCTTCTCCTGGCGCCAGTGGCGCTGGAAGGCGCGCACCACCGTGGCGGTGTGGGCGTCGAACCGCCCCGACGGCGCGCAGTCATAGCCAAGCCGGGTGAACCCGGCCTGCAGGGCGAAGACGCCCGCGCCCTCCTCGCCCTCGCCCAGGGCCTGTCCGGGTGCGGCGTCCGGCTCGACCCACAGGCCGTGGCCGGCCTGCGCCAGGCGCTTCCAGGGGAACAGTTCGCCCGGGTCTTCCTTGCGCTCGGGCGCGACATCGGAATGGCCGACGATACGGCCGTCCTCGATGTCCCAGCGCGTGCGGATGTCGGCCAGCAGCTCGATCACCGAGGCGATCTGCGCGTCGGGGAACGGCCGGTAGCCGAACTCGTGACCGGGATTGACGATCTCGATGCCGATGGAGCGGCCGTTGATGTCGGTCTCGCCCTTCCAGGACGACAGACCCGCATGCCAGGCGCGTCGGGCCTCGGGGACCAGGCGGAAAACGCGGCCGTCCTCCTCGACCATGTAGTGGGAGCTAACCTTGGAGTCGGCGGCGCACAGACGCTCCAGCGCCTCCGGCCCCGTGGGCATGCCGGTATAGTGCAGGACCACGAGGTCCGGCGGGACCAGGCGCTCGTTGAAATTGGGCGAGGCCGCCTCGATGAATTTCACTTGTCGCGGTTCCGCAGGGCGAGCAGCAGCAGCATGATCTGGTTGGGCCTCAGGGCGATGATGAGGACGCCCGCGATGGCCACCGCGGCCCCGAAGGCCATGCGCGCATCGAAGGGGTCATGGGTGAACAGGACTCCGAGCCCGATGGTGGCCAGCGGCGTCATCAGGGTCAACGGCGAGATCAGGTTGGCCTCATAGCGCTGGATAAGGCCGTAATAGAGCGTGTGGCCCACCACCGAGACGATCAGGCCTGAGAACAGCACCGCGGCGACGAACGGCCAGCCGCTGGCCACGGCCACCGCGGCCGCCCCCGGCTCCAGCCAGGCCGAGAGCGCAGCCAGGGGGATGAAGGAGGACAACCCGACCCAGGCCTGCATCTGCAGCGGTTTCAACCCCTCCATCTGCTTCAGCATCACAGCGCCCAGCGAGCCCAGGAACGCCGCGGCCACGACGAACAGCAGGCCGGGCGCGATCCGGAAACCGTGCGGGTCCCACATGACGGTCAGCGCGCCCAGCAGGGTGAGGCCGATGCCGAACAGGCGTCGCCGCGTCAGCCGCTCGCCCAGCAGCATGAAGGACAGGAATGTGGTCATCGGCACCATCACCTGGCTGACCACGGCCACCGACGACGGGGTGGAGCTCTTCAGGCCCACGAACATCAGGGCGAAATTGCCGCCGCCCATCAGCAGCGCCACCACGAGGAGCCGCCAGATGGGACGCGGCGCGGGCCGCAGCCAGGGGAACACCGCCACCGCGACCACGGCGAAGCGGACCGCCGCGTAAAACAGCGGCGGGACGTCCATGTACGAGACCACGAACTTCGAGACGATGTTGTTGGCCGCCCAGACGAGGCAGACCATGACCAGCAGAGCGAAGTCGCGAAGCGCCATGGCCCTGCCTTAGGCTCGGTTCGACCGGCTTTGGCAAGCCCGGCGGCGGTCTAAGGCGAATCCAGAGGGCGCTTGTCTGACGTTTGGGAACTCCCCGATGGTGGCGCTGTCCATTCGGAGACGCCCATGACCGCCGCACCCTTCCTAGGCCCTGACGTCGACGATCTGGGGGCCGCCTATATCGACCCCTCCGCGCGCATCTTCGGCCAGGTGGAGATCGCCGCCGAGGCGTCGATCTGGTGCAATGTGGTGGTGCGCGCCGAGAGCCAGCGGGTGGTCATCGGGCCGCGGGTCAATGTGCAGGACTTCGTGATGATCCATGTGGGCGCGGGCACGCCGACCCTGATCGGCGCCAATTGCTCGATCACCCACCACGTCACCCTGCACGGCTGCGACATTGGCGCCGACTGCCTGATCGGGATCGGGGCGACGATCATGGACGGCTGCGTGGTGGGCGCGGGCTCCATTGTCGCCGGCGGCGCCTTCCTGAAGGAAGGGACCGTGATCCCGCCCCACTCCATCGTCATGGGCTCGCCGGGCGCGGTGACCAAGACCCGCGACAACGCTCTCGCCAACGCGATGAACGCCTTCCTCTACTGGCGCAACGCCCAGGCCTATGCCCAGGGCGACTACCGGCTGTGGTCGAAGGAGAGCTTCCGCGCCGAGATGGCCGCCGAGCGCGACCGGCTCATGTCCGCCTCAGGGTGAACCGAAGCGCCGTCAGGGTCTCGGAGAACCCGACCACCTTGTTGTCGACCAGGCCCACCGCCTTGGCCGCGGCCATGACCTCGACGTCCTTGACCGCCGCGGCCTTGCCCTTGCGCGAGACCACCCAGATCGCGCCCTTGTCGGCCAGGGTCGGGACCAGATCGCCCAGACGCGCCAGTTCGCCGGCGCTGTCGGCGGCGTAGAACAGGATGTCGAGGCCCGCGAGGTCTTCGGCCGACTCCACGCCGAGCTCGGCCAGTTCGGCGGCCAGGGCGTCGTCGGCGAGGTTCAGGACGGCGACGCGCATCCCGGGCTTCACGCCCAGTTTGTCCAGCCGCCCCTTGGGATTGAGCATCGCCTGAGCCCAGTTCGCCGCGGCCTTCTCGCCCAGCGAAAAGCGCGACCCGTCGGCCAGGACCAGATCGCCGGCCTCGGCGCGGACGCCCTTGAGGTCATCGCCCTGGTAGACGCGGCGCTGGGCGCCCCGGAACAGGAGCCTGGGCGGCTCGTACTGGAGGCGGCCGCTGTCGGGCCCGTCCGCGAACCTCGCCTCAACCTGCGCGTCCTTGCCCATGGTCCCGCCTCCCGCCGCCTCGCATCCTAGTCGTCGGCGGCGTGGGGGCGCCAGGGGGCCGGGGGAGCGGGCCACGGGATCGGCGGGGAGGCCGGTCGGTCGACGAGCGCGAGGCGGCGGGGCCTTCACATTTTAAGGACGAACGGGATCGCTCCGCTGCGACATCGCGCGCGGATTTATTCGTGCGGACGCGTCCTTCTCCCGCAAGGGGAGAAGGGGTCGCTTCAGCCTTACGCCGCCTTGCCGAGGCTAAGGGTCTCGTAGCGGGCCAGGTGGTGGTCGGTGGAGCCGAAGGCGCCCTCGATCATGGTGGCGCGCTTGAAGTAGTGGCCGATGGCCATCTCGTCGGTCATGCCCATGCCGCCATGCAGCTGGATGGCGTTCTGGCCGACGAACTTGCAGGCCTTGCCGATCTGCACCTTGGCCGCCGAAACGCCCTTGGCGCGCTCGACGTCGGTGTCGGTGAGCTTGATATTGGCCATGTAGGTCATCGAGATCGACTGCTCAAGCTGGATGAACATGTCGACCATCCGGTGCTGCAGCACCTGGAACTGGCTGATCGGCTGGCCGAACTGCTTGCGCTGCTTGGTGTATTCCAAGGTGCCCTCGTGCAGGCGGCGCAGGACGCCGCAGGCCTCGGCGCAGGTGGCGACGATGGCCTCGTCGATCACCTTTTCCACCAGGGGCAGGCCTGCGCCTTCCGAGCCGATCAGGGCCTCGGCCGGCAGAGAGACGTTCTCGAAGGTGACTTCCGAGGCGCGCAAGCCGTCGACGGTCGGGTAGTCGCGGGTGGTCACGCCCTTGGCGGTCTTGTCGACGATGAACACCGAGACGCCCTGGGCGTCGCGCTGGCCGCCGCCGGTGCGGGCGGTGACGATCAGGTGGCTGGCCCAGGGGGCGCCGATCACCACGGCCTTGGCGCCGTTGAGGACCCAGCCGGAGCCGTCCTTCTTGGCGGTGGTCTTCAGGTCCTGCCAGCTATAGCGGGCCTGGGGCTCGGCCGCGGCGAAGGCGATGGTGGTCGTGCCCGCGATGATCTGGGCGATGATGTCGGCCGCACCGGAATGGCCGGAGTGCTTCAGGAACCCGCCGCCGATCACCACGGTGCCGAGATAGGGCTCGACCACCAGGGTTTTGCCGAACTCTTCCATCACGACCATGTTGTCGGTCGGACCGCCGCCCAGGCCGCCCAGCTCTTCCGAGAACGGCGCGCCCAGGATGCCGAGCTCCTCGGCGAAGGCCTTCCAGACGGCCGGACGCCAGCCCGCCTCGGTCTTCAGCGCGTCGCGGCGCTGCTCGAAGCTGTAGTGGTCGGCCAGATAGCTCGCGACGGTGTCGCGCAGCATCGACTGTTCTTCGGTGAAGCTGAAATCCATCTGGTTTCCCCGTGACGTTTCCCGCCCCGGCCGCAGGCCGGAGCGGGCTTGAAGACTATTATTCAGAATGTGGCCTAGAGGCCCAGCACCATCTTGGCGATGATGTTGCGCTGGATCTCGTTGGAGCCGCCGTAGATCGAGGTCTTGCGGCCGTTGAAGTAATCACCGGCCAGGCCGTCGGCGTAGCCGGGGCCGATATTGGCGTTGTGACCCAGGTCGCGCAGATAGGGCGCGCCGTAGTGGCCCACGGCCTCCAGGGCCAGCTCATGCAGGCGCTGCTGGATCTCGGTGCCCTTGATCTTCAGGATCGAGCTTTCCAGGCCCGGGCCCTTGCCGCTCTGCTCGCCGGCCAGGGTGCGCAGCTCGGTGAACTCCAGCGCGGTCAGGTCGATCTCGAGCTCGGCCACCTTGCGCTTGAAGAAGGGGTCCTGCAGCAGCGGGCCGCCGGTGTCCGACAGCTCGGTGGAGGCGATTTCGCGCACCCGTTCCAGGCCGCGCTTGGACCGCGCCACCCCGGCGATTCCCGAGCGCTCATGGGCCAGCAGCGCCTTGGCGCAGGTCCAGCCCTGGTTCTCGTGGAAAATGCGGTTCTCGACCGGCACCTTCACATTGTCGAGGAAGACGTCGTTGACCTCGTGGCCGCCTTCCAACGTCGTGATCCGACGGACCTCGATGCCCGGCGACTTCATGTCGATCAGCAGGAAGGAGATGCCGGCCTGCGGCTTGGAATTGGGGTCGGTGCGGACCAGGAAGAAGCCCCAGTCGGCGTGCTGGCCGAGCGTCGTCCACGTCTTTTGGCCGTTGACGAGATAGTATTCCTTGCCGTCGTCGCCGGTGATGCGCTCGGCCTTGGTCTTCAGGCTGGCCAGGTCGGAGCCGGCGCCCGGCTCGGAATAGCCCTGGCACCACCACACCTTGCCGTCACGGATGCCGGGCAGGAACTTCTCTTTCTGCTCCTGCGTGCCGAAGGTGTAGATCACCGGCGCCAGCATGGCGACGCCGAACGGCAGGATGCCGATGGTGTCGGCCCGGGCCTGTTCCTCGGACCAGATGTATTTCTGGGTGGGGGTCCACTCGGTGCCGCCGAACTCCTTGGGCCAGGAGGGCGCCGACCAGCCCTTGGCGGCCAGGATGCGGTGCCAGGAGAGGAAATCCTCCTTGCCCAGATCCTCGCCGCGCGCCTGCTTCTCACGCAGGGCCTTGGGGTAGTTCTCGGCGATGAAGGCGCGGGCCTCCTCGCGGAAGGCGGAGTCTTCGGGGGAAAAGTCGAGGTCCATGGTGCGGCTCCCTGGCGCGAGCATTTACAGTGTATGTCGTTGGCGCGACCATACGCGCGCCGCCCGACGATGTGAAGATGACGCTTACGTCAACGTCATCCGAAGGCGCTCAGCCCGGCATCTTGAACCTCATCGGGACGACGATCTTGCCGTTGCGGATGCGCCGGTCCTGCGGCGGAACGCGGTAGGTCTTGACCAGTCTCAGGGCGAAGGCGCCGACGCCCGCGTTCGTCGGCGTCTCGGACAGCAGGACGCAGCCGGTGAGCCGTCCGTCCTTCTCCACGCGGCATTCGACGCTCGCCCGTCCCTGGCGACCCGCGGGCGGTTCGGCCGCCACGGCTCCCAGGACGGCCATCATCATCAGCAGCATCATTTCACCCTCACAGTCACCTTACCGGCGAACCTTCAGCGTGCGCCAACCGTTGGAGCGATTGCGCCGATGTCCCGAGGCGTGCATCCCTGACCGGTACATGCCCCGCATCCTTACCTATAACGTCCATCGCTGCGTTGGGACCGATCGTCGACTCGATGTGGGACGGGTGGCCGAGGTCATCGCCCAGCTGCAGCCCGACATCGTCGCCCTGCAGGAGCTGGATGTCGGCCGGGTGCGGACCGGCAGCGTCGACCAGGCCCATGAGATCGCCCAGCGCCTGAAAATGTCCTTCCACTTCCACCCCGCCCTGCGGGTGGAAGAGGAGCTCTACGGCGACGCGATCCTGACGGCCTACCCCGAGCGGTTGATCCAGACCGGCCCCCTGCCGGGCCACCCGGCCATCCCGCAGCTGGAGCCGCGCGGCGCCCTGTGGCTGGCGGTGGAGATCGAGGGGCGCGAGGTCCACATCCTCAACACACATCTGGGCCTGGTGCCCAAGGAACAGCAGATCCAGGCCGCCTGGCTGGCCGGGCAGGGATGGCTGGGTCATCCGGCCCGCCAGGGGCCCACCATCCTGCTGGGCGATTTCAACGCCACCGCAACCTCCGTGGTCTACCGCACCCTGCACGCCAAGCTGGAAGCGGCGCGGCGGCTGGCGCCCAACAAGGTGTCGACCTCGACATTCCCCTCGGCCCTGCCCGTGCTGCGGATCGACCACATCTTCGTAAGCCCGGAGATCCGCGTCGAGAGCGTCACCGCCCCCTTCGACGCCCTGACCCGGGTCGCCTCGGACCACCTGCCCCTGGTGATGGACTTCAGCCTCGTCTGAGACGGCGCTCGGCTCGAATGGTCGTATAGAGCCGGTCGCGGCGGCGGTTGGGGCGCCAACTGTCGCTGACATTGGCCGGATCGCCCAGGTGATAGGCGGCGATCATCTCCCCCAAGGCCGACTGTTTCGTCGGCAGGATGGGCGCGAGCCGGCCTTCGCGGTTCAGGGCCTCGATGGCGCCGATCAATCCGCCGCGCTCGGCGCGGGCCTTGGCCACCGCATCGCCCGTATGGCCGAGGAAGTGGCCAACCAGCCGGTCGCGGAAGGCGGTGACCGCCATGCGGTCGCTTTCGGTCGAGACCTCAATGCCCAGCTCCACCTCGGTGTCGAAGCCGCCCGAGCGGTTGTTGAGATTGGCCGAGCCCACTCGCGCGAGGGTATCGTCCACCACCGTGACCTTGGAGTGGACGATGATCGTGCTCCCGGCCCGGGTGGTCGGGTACCAGGCCCGGAACCGCCCGAAGATGTCGGCCGCCTGCAGGCGCCACAGGATGTTGGAGCGCGCCCTGTCCATGGTGAGCTGGTCGAACCAGCTCGGGCTCTGGCCGGTGGAGATCAGCACCACCTCCGGCCCGTTGGCCTCGCCCAGCCGGGTGGCGATGGCCTCGGCGATGGCCGGGGCGGTGAAGTACTGGTTCTCCAGATAGACGGTGGTCTTGGCCGCGAGGATCGATTCAAGGGAGAGGCGGCGGATTTCCTCCACCACCGGCTGGCCCTTCCAGGCGGGTTCGGTGCGGGCGATGGCGATGTCGACCTCGCGCAGGTGGGCCGGGATGTGGCTGGGCCAGGGATCGGTCCCCGCCGGCCTCTCCGGCTTCGGCAGGACATCGCCGGTGGCGCGCCGCCAGCGTTCGCGCGCCAGGTCGCCGAAGGCCATGGCGGCCTCGCCGTCGACCATGGCCATCACCTCATGACGCGGCGCATGGTGTTCCTGGTCGGGCATGATCCGCCGCGGTTCGATGTCCAGGTGGCCCGGTGTGTCCCATCGGTCGACGCTGATGTCGCCGCCGCCGCAGAAGGCCAGCTCGTCGTCCACAACCAGCACCTTCTGATGGTGGCAGGCGCCGAAGGGCACCTGGTCGTCCAGCACGAACCTCACCCCCGTGCCATGGAACCACTTGCGGGCCTTGTGGGGGAAGAACTCCTGGCTGATGGCGACGGGCAGGGCCGACTTCCAGATCAGCAGGTGGATGTCGAGCTCCGGCCGGGACCGGGCCAACTCCACCAGGAACCGGCCGACCTCGTCAGGGTCGTCAGGCCCGTCGGCGCCATCGGGAAACAACCGCGTCCGGGGATCGAATCCCCACCCCAGCAGCATGATCGATCGCTTGGCCTTGCGCAGGGTCTCGTAGACGGCGGTGAAATAAGCCTCCGTGTCGATCAGGAAGGCCGCACGGCCGGCCCGAGCCGTTCGCCAACAGGTCTCGCCGGGTCTCAAGATCGTCATGGCCGGCGCAGCGCCCTCGCAAATGCTTACGCCCGTGACAAAGCGTACGGCCAAGGTGGGTTCCAGGCGCCCGGAAGGCCAGCGAAGAGTCGTCGGCGAGCAAAAAAGAGCGCCCGGCGAACCGGGCGCTCAGGCTGTGTCGACAGGGCTGGGCCGGGGGGCGTCAGCCCTTGTAGACCTGGCAGGGTCCGGTGAGTTCGGCCGTCAGGCGCGCCTTGCGCTCGGCGTTGGTGGTCTTGGCTTCGCGCCGGGCCTTGTCCATCTCCGCCAGGCCGCGATCGGCCACATACGTCGAGCGCGAGCGCTTCTCGGCCTTGAGGAAGGCGTCCAGGGCCGCGGTGTCGACGGCGGCCAGTTCGGCGGCGGCCAGACCCCGGCAGCGGTTGGCCCGCAGATATTCCACATCGCTGACGGCGGCGCTGGCGGTCCCGGCGGCGGTCAGGAGGCAGGCAGCGGCAAAGGCGGTGGTGATCGGTCGCATGGCGGTACTCCGTGAAATTTACCCTGGAAAGCTGGCCTTCACAGCCGGTCGCCTCAAATGAATTTCTGGACAGATTCAGTATTGGACGGTTAAATATTGGTCATGATACATCATAGTTACTCAAGTAACATAATCCGGTTGCAACTATAGAACATAGACGCAATCATTTAGGCATGGCTCCCGACATCAAGCTCGACGCCGCCGCGGTCAACGCCCTGTTGCGGCGCGCCTTCCCGCAGGGTTCGGCCCTGCTTTTCCCGACCATCACCGAGGTCGAGCCCGGCCGCGTGCACACGGTCGCGCCCTATCACGAGGGGATGCTGCGCCCCGGCGGGGTCATTTCGGGTCCCAGCCTGATGAGCCTGGCCGACACCGCGGCCTACGCCCTGGTGCTCTGCCACGTGGGCGAGGAGCTGATGGCGGTGACCAGTTCGCTGGTGATGAACTTCCTGCGCGCCGCCAAGCCCGGCGAGATCCACGCCGAGGCCCTGCTGCTGCGCCTGGGGCGGCGCAGCGCAGTCTGCGACATCCGGCTCTGGACCGAGAGCGCCGAGCGACTGGCGGCCCAGGCCACGGTCACCTACTCTATCCCGTGACATGACCGACCTGCCGCTCCGCCCCCCCGCCCCCATCAAGACGCCTTGCATCAAGGTGTGCGTCGTCGACGGCGAGAGCGGCCTGTGCATGGGCTGCTACCGCAAGCTCTCGGAGGTGGCCGGCTGGGCCAAGCTCACCGACGACGAGCGGGCGGTCGTCACCGACGAGCTGCCGTCCCGCCGCGACCGCATCCGCCCCGAGAAACTGGCCATGTTCAGCTGAGCCGGCTCGCCGTTAGGAACTCGGCAAGATTCGATTCACGGCTTGCAAACCCCGCCTGCCTAATCTTCGCCCCTGGCCGAGAACGGCCCTGGATTGGCCGGAGAACGGGTGTCGAGATGATCAGACTGGCGGTGCTGGCGCTGATAGGCGCGGTCTCAGCCGTGGGCGCGGCCCAGGGCGTGGCCAGATTCGAGCAGAAGCACGCCGTGCCCGAGCTGCGCGCCGCGCTCGCAATTGCGCCCTCGACAGCCGTCGAGAGCCAGGCCGCCTCTATCGCCAAGGGCGCCGATGGCCACTATTGGGCCGAGGCCGACGTCAACGGCTCGCGGGTCCGGTTCCTGGTCGACACCGGCGCCAGCGCCGTGGCGCTGACCACTCAGGACGCCAAGCGCCTGGGCATCGACACGTCCCAGTTGGACTACGCCTACAAGGTGATCACCGCGTCGGGTCAGACTCGCGCCGCGGCCGTGAAGCTGGGCAGCATCTCGATCGCCGGGGCCCAGGTCTCCAACGTCGACGCCCTGGTCATCGAGAAGGGCCTCGAGACCTCCCTGCTTGGCATGAGCTACCTAGGCCGCCTGTCCCGCTTCGAGGCCACGAAGACGGCGCTCATCCTGCGCCCCTGAGCGGGCCTGGGACACCGCCGCCAGCGCGGCGTCGATCACCTCAAGTCCCGCCCCGGACTTCACGCCCTCGACGGTGAGGATACGCCGCCAGGTCCGCGCGCCGGGCAGGCCGTGGAACAGGCCCAGCATATGCCGGGTCATGGCCGCCAGATGGGTTCCCTTGGCCAGCTCGCCGGCCACATAGCCGCGATAGAGCTCGACGGCCTGGGCGGCGCCGACGTCCTCGCCGACCCCGAACACCCGCCGATCCACCTGACCCAGCAGGCCGGGAGCGTGATAGGCGGCTCGGCCCAGCATCACCCCGTCCATGACCTCGAGATGTTCCAGCGCCGCGTCCAGCGAGCCGATCCCGCCGTTGATGGCGATGGTCAGGTCCGGCCGCTCGCGCTTCAGCCGATGGACCAACGGATAGTCCAGGGGCGGCACGTCCCGGTTCTCCTTGGGCGACAGGCCCTTCAGGAGGGCCTTGCGGGCATGGACGATGAAGGTGGTCACCCCGGCCTGGGCGCAGAGGTCGACCAGCCGGAACAGGCTTTCCTCCGGCGCCTGGTCGTCGACACCGATGCGGCATTTGACGGTGACCGGGACCTTCACCGCCGCGCCCATGGCGGCCATGCATTCGGCCACCAGCTCGGGCTCGCGCATCAGGCAGGCGCCGAACCGGCCGCTCTGCACCCGGTCGGAGGGACAGCCGACATTGAGGTTGATCTCGTCATAGCCCTCGGCCTCGCCGATCCGCGCGGCGGCGACCAGGTCGGCCGGATCGGATCCGCCGAGCTGCAGGGCCACCGGATGCTCCACGGCGTCGTAGGCCAGCAGCCGCGCCCGATCCCCATGCAGGATCGCCCCGGTCGTCAGCATCTCCGTATAGAGCAGCGCGCGGCTCGACAGAGTCCGGTGCAGGACCCGGCAATGGCGGTCCGTCCAGTCCATCATCGGGGCGACGGACAGTCTATGTGCGCGGAATTGCTGCACTTCTAGCATATGCGACCGGGCGCCCACGGCATTTCGGGTGCGCTTTCTACGCTATCCCGCAGCGCTTTTCGCCCCATTTCGCCAAGCCGTAGCGGTGGCGAGCCCGAGCCAAGGGCGCTCCGAGATCGGAGCGCCTCCCGGCCGAGCGTCGGATCAGGCGGCGATCACGGCGTCGCCGCGCATCAGGGGCGCCTCAAGGGTCGACCACTCGATCTGGCCGTCGTGCTTCAGGTTTTCGAACTGCAGCACGCCAAGCGCCTCGAATTTCGGGCGGATCGCGTCGGTGAGCAGGCCGATGCGCTTGAGGTTCGGGATCATCCGCTCGAACAGGAAGGTCCGGAACGCCCGGCCGCCCTGGGTGGCGTTGTTGATCTCTATGGCCTCCTCCTCGGTGAAGCCGAACTCCTGGGCGACATTGGTCGAGACGAGCCGGTCGCGCATGACCAGGCAGGCCTCGTAGGCGAACTGGGCCCGCTCCTCGATCTGGTCCTGCGGCAGGGCGCGGATCCAGTCCTCGAGATAGTTCACGCCGAACGCCACGTGGCGGCCCTCGTCGCGCATCACCAGGCCGACCACGTCGCGCAGCAGCGGGTCCTCGGTGGTCTGGTGGATGGTCTGGAACGCGGCCAGGGCCAGGCCCTCGATGAGGATCTGCATGCCGATGAACTTCAGGTCCCAGCGCGGATCGGTGAGCACCTTGTCGAGCAGGAACTTCAGGCTCGGATTGATCGGATAGATCATCCGGCAGCGCTCCATCAGGTACTTATGGAAGACCTCGACATGGCGCGCCTCGTCGAAGGTCTGGGAGGCCGCATAGAGCTTGGCGTCATGGGTCGGCGCGCAGCTCACAAGCTGCGAGGCGACCATCAGGGCGCCCTGCTCGCCATGCAGGAATTGCGACAGGGTCTGGGCGTTCGAACGGTGCTGGAACTCACGCTTCTGAACCGGAGTCAGAGCTTCCCACTTCGGATGCCCGGCATAGCCCTCCGGCCCCTCGCTCACCTGGCCCTCCGGCCGCACCGGCGCCGGCTGGGTCCAGTCGATGTCGAGCTCGGTGTTCCAGTTGAAACGCTTGCCCAGCTCATAGAGACGCCGGATCTTCGAATTGGCGGTCTCGTAGTCCCAGTTGTAAGAGCCGGTCAGCGGCGTGCTGAAGATCTCGCGAATGACCTCGACATCGCGGTCGGTCAGCCGCTTGGCGAGGTCTTCGTCGTCGAAATATTGCACGGCCGTCGGCGGCCCTTTCACTTCATGGACCTGCAGCATGGGGCGTCTCCTGTCCCGTCTGGATGACCGGGTTGAGGCGACTCTAAAAGATGACGCCCCCGTCACCTTTGACTGAAATCAAGTCCCAGCTTCCCATTGGTCAGGCGACCGGGGCATCCGCGGCGCCCTCCCGCCAGGCGCGCATCCGGGCGCCGTGGCGTCCGATCTCGAGCCTGGAGATGGCGCGCAGATGCACCTCGTCTGGCCCGTCGGCGATGCGCAGCGACCGCATGCCGGCATAGGCGCGGGCAAGGCCGAAGTCCTCGGACATCCCCCCACCCCCGTGGGCCTGCATCGCATCGTCCAGCACCTTGAGAGCGGTCCGGGGCGCCGCGACCTTGATCATCGCGATCTCGAGCTGAGCGGCCTTGTTGCCGACCTTGTCCATCATGTCGGCGGCTTTCAGGCACAGCAGCCGGGTCATCTCGATGTCGAGGCGCGCCTCGCCGATGCGCTGCTCCCAGACGGACTGGTCGGCCAGCCGCTTGCCGAAGGCGACGCGCGACAACAGCCGGTCGACCATCTTCTCCAGGGCGACCTCGGTGGCGCCCAGCGCGCGCATGCAGTGGTGGATGCGGCCGGGGCCCAGACGGCCCTGGGCGATCTCGAAGCCACGCCCCTCCCCCAGGATCAGGTTCTCGACGGGCACCCGGACGTCGCGCAAAACCACCTCTGCGTGGCCGTGGGGCGCATCATCGTAGCCGAAGACCGGCAGCATGCGCACGACCTCGAAACCAGGCGCGTCGGTGGGCACCAGGATCTGGGACTGCTGGGCGTGCCTGGCGCCCTCCGGGTCGGTCTTGCCCATCAGGATCGCGATCTTGCAGCGTGGATCGCCCACGCCGGAGGACCACCACTTGCGACCGTTGATGACATAGCTGTCGCCGTCGCGGCGGATCGAGGTCTGGATGTTGGTGGCGTCCGAAGAGGCGACGTCCGGCTCGGTCATCAGGAAGGCGGAGCGGATCTCGCCCGCCATCAACGGGCGCAGCCACTGGGCCTTCTGGGCGGCCGAACCGTAATTGCGCAGCACCTCCATGTTGCCGGTGTCCGGCGCCGAGCAGTTGAACACCTCGGAGGCGAAGCCGACGCGGCCCATCTCCTCGGCGCAGAGCGCGTATTCGAGGTTGCTGAGACCGGGTCCCTGATCTTCGCCCTCGTCATGCTCCGACGGGGCGAGGAACAGGTTCCAGAGGCCTTCGGAATAGGCCCGGGCCTTCAGTTCCTCGACAATCGGGATGACCTGCCAGCGCGCCGCGCCCTCCACAGCCATCTGCTGCTTATAGATCGGAACGGCCGGATAGACGTGGGCGACCATGAAGGCGCGCACGCGGTCGCGCCACTCCGTCTCACGTTCGGTGTAGTTGAAATCCATGGCCGTGTTCCTTCAGGGACTTGCGTGGGCGAACGCGCCGCGGTCGGGTTGCAGCGCCTCCAGCTCACCCGGGGTGTTGGCGTTGGAGAACGGATCGATCTCGATGAAAGGCCAGTCGACGGCGGCCATCCCGACCGCCGCGGCGAACCCGCCGAGCGACCGCCGACCGGTCGCCAGATAGGCCGGCAGGGCGTCGAGGGCCTCGACGCGCCAGAGTGCGCAGACCGGGTGCAGCCGCCCCGCGCTCCGACCCATGGCGACCCGCTGGCCGTCGCTGAGCCCGCCCTGCAGGCGAACGGCCAGGTCGGGCGGGAGACAAGGGGAATCGCACGGCAGGGTCAGGACGCAGTCCGCGCCTTGCCCGGCCGCGAAGCGGAGCGCCGAGGCCAACCCGGCCAGCGGCCCTTCGATCGCCGGGTCGTCGAGCAGCAGCGGCGCATCGACCCCGCCGGCCACCTGCGCGCCGTCGCGGACGGCCACGGCGACGTTACGGCTGTAGATTCGCGCCAGCACCAGCGCCCGACCCACCAGCGTCGTCGGTCCCAGCCGGCGCAGCGGCTTGGCGCCCCCCATCCTGCGGCCCTCGCCGCCGGCGAGAACGACAACCGCCAGGGACCCGCTCACCGTCTCGTCGCCTTGGGCGCCCTGGCGCGCCTGGCCGGACGTCGGGCGAGGCCCCGGCGCGTCGCCAACCGGCTGGAGAGCTCCACGAGGTCGCGCTCGGTGAGGCGGAGCCGCGCGATGGGCAGGACGACCGCGTTCTCAAGCGCAAGGTGGCTGCGCTCCTGGATGGCGAAATTCTCCAAGGCGCGACGGCGCACATTGTTGCGGCTGATGGGAACCTGCTGGCGCAGGCAGGTTTCCAGGTGTTGGCGGACCGCCGCGGCCCGGGTGAGATCCTTGGCATGCTCGCCGGACAGGCGCTTCAGCACCTTGTCGAGGTCGTCCGCGGGCTGAGCCCGGGTCCGCATCAGGGGAAACAGGTCCTCTTCCTCGTCCAGCACATGCAGGGCCAGCTCGTGGACCACGAAGTCGAGGAGCCAGCGAAGCATCTCCTCGTCATAGGTCGTCGCCATCGACATCCGCTGCATGAGATCGCAGAACTGACGGTGCCGATGGTGTTCGGCGAAGAACCAAGCGATGGGATCGGACAGCAGGTCGGCGGGTGTTTCCGCGACCCCGGCTCGGTTCGGCGCCATGGCGTCCCTTCCTCTGCCTAGTACTTCGCTTCGAGGGTCAGCCACACCTTGTGGCGATCCGCGAACCCCGGTCGCGCGCCGTCGAAGAAGGCCGCCCTGACCTCCGCGTTCAGGATCTTGGTGAGCGGGACGCTGGCCATGACATCGACCTCGCGCCCGTAGCGCCGCGAACCGTCGTCGTCGGCGAAGTCGTGGGCGGCGGCCTGCAGCTTCACCGGCAGCGACTTCGGACCCATCTTGATGGTCGTGCCGGCCCGCAGGTTGAGGTCGCGCACGCCGCTTGGCGGTGTCGTGAGGAAGACGTCGGCCCAGCCCTGATAGGCGAACAGCGTCGCCAGGGGCGTCTGGAAGCCGCGGCGGCCATCGCCGTCCAGGCGTTCAAGGCCGACCGTGGCCCAATGGGCGGGACCCTTCAGGCCGACACCGAGGTCCAGGTAGTCGAGCGTGAACTCCGTCGGGCTGTTGCGATAGTCCGTCTGCCGCGCGAACTCCGCCTCGTAGGTGACCGCGAGGCCCGGGCGAAGCGGCCGCGATCCTGCCAGGCGCGCGCCCCAGGTGGCGTTGGACTGGGTGGGCGCGTTGTCGAAGTCGAGCAGGTAGCCGTAGCCGGTCAACTGACCGACCGCCGTCTTGAGCTCCGCCTGGACGAGATGGCTGTCGCTGTCCCACTCGCCCTGGACGCTGTGGTGGCCGAACAGCCGATGGACCCTGTCGACATAGGCGTAGGTGACCGTGAGGTCCTTGGTCGGCCGGATCGCGGCCTTCAGGGCGTCGTAGGTCTGCTCGTTCTGCCGGAAGCCGACATTGCCGATGAAGCGGGCGTTGCCCAGGATGATCCGCTGCCGGCCCACCACCACGTCCGCCTGCTTGCCGGTCCAGGATATCTGGGCGCGGTTGAGTTCGGTGACCTCGGGGTCGGCGACCACGGGATAGCCGGTCTTGCCGTTGGTGGTGCTGTTGTAGCCCTCATCCAGGGCGGTGATGTTTTCGAGCTCGGCCAGAGCCTTGAACCCCCGCCAGGCCGGCGTCTCGTAGCCGAGGCGGGTCCGCAGGGTGAGCGCTTGCGCGTCCTTGGCGAACCCGTCCTGCGAGACCGCCTCATAGCGCAGGCGCGCGTCGAGGATGATGTCGCCGGGCGGGGCGTCGGCCGCCGCCGCCAGGGACGGAAAGGCCAGGGCCGCGAGGAGCAGTGAAGTAATGCGCACCTCTATCTCCTCTTGATGATCGTGTAGGTGTGGGCCTGGGTCTTGGGCGTCAGCCTGGTCTTCAGGATCGACGCCATTGCCGCGACCGCCGGGTCGGTGGCGCCTTGCGAAGCCGAGATCAGCCGGGTCCAGCTTTCGTCGTCGGCGTGGTCCACGAAGTGGCGCGCGGCTCGGCGCACAAAGGTGGCGACGTCGAGGTTGTCCGCCTTGGCGGCGTCGCGCACGCGGCCGGCCAGCGCGGGGTCGCAAGCCTCGAGCCAGGTTTCCAGGCGCGAGGCCGAGGCGCCGTCGGCCAACATCTCGCCAAGGGACAGCGATCCCTCGGCGAAGCGGCCGTCCCGGGTCAGGCTGAAGGCGACGCCCTGCGCACGCGCGCGATCGGCGAGCTCGGACACATAGCGGGTGGCCGCCGCGGCCCAGGCCCGGCTTTCAAGGTGCAGGCGGATCTTCTCCTCGACATACTCGAAGGGCAGCACCCTCCCCTCGATGCGCCGCTCCAGCTTGAGCACATGCCAGCCGAAGCGGGAGCGCACCGGGTTCGCCAGGATCTCACCCGGCTTGAGACCAGCGAGCGCCCGCTCGACCTCGCCCACCACGTCTCCCGGGCTCAGCTGGCCCAGCGAGCCGCCGACCTCCCCGGAGGGGCAGGCCGACACGGACTTCGCGAGCTCGGCGAACTGGGCGGGCCGCGCGATCAGCTGGTCGAGGGTGGCCTGGGCGATCTGGCGCGCGTGGTCCCAGCCTTCGGCGTCGTCGGTCTGGGGTTCGATCAGGATGTGGGCCGCTTCGGTCAGGACCGGCGTCGAGAACCGCGCGCGTTGCGCGTCATAGACGCGGCGGCACTCGGCGTCCCCCGGCGGATCGACATCGACCTCGGCGTCGAGGGTCGCGCGGATCAGCGCCTCCTCGACGGTCTCCTCGCGACCGTCTTCGTCGGTCAACGGCTGGGCGACGAGGCCGAGCTCATCAGCGCGGTGCAGCAGGAGCGCCCTGACAGCCAGCGCCTTGCCGGCGGCCGTGCGCGCTTCGAGCGGGTTCGAACTCGGATGGTGCTGAGCTTCCTCGGCGATGAGGAACTCGGGGATCTCGACCCCTTCGACGACGACGGTGGCGATGGTCATGCGGCTACTCGGCGGCCTTGATGGAGCTGGGCCTGACGGCCTGGACGGTTTCGCGCGGCAGGGGCGCGACGACGGGGGCGGGATAGGTCGGAGCGGCGGCCTCGCGCCGCAGCGGCAGGGCCCGCCGCGTGCGCACCAGCTGCCAGCCGCGCCGGTTCAGGTACCAGACCGGCGCCGAGAGCATGTGGACGAGGCGGGTGAACGGGAAGACCAGCAGGATGGTCATGCCCACGACCAGGTGCGCCTTGAAGATCGGGTGCACGTCGGCCACCAGGTCCGCGATCCCGGGTTGGAAGGTGAAGACCCCCTGCGCCCAGGTCATGAATTTCAGCATCTCACCGCCGTCGAGGTGGCCCATGGAGACGGGAATGGTCGCCAGGCCCAGGATGAGCTGGGTCATCAGCAGGACGAGGATGGCGGTGTCGCCGAAGCTTGAGGTGGCCCGGATCCGCGGATCGAACAGCCGGCGGTGAAGAAGCATCAAGCCGCCGACCAGGCACAGGACACCGGCGACGCCGCCGGCGACGATGGCCAGCACCTGCTTGGCGCCGTGGGGAACGCCGAGCGCGTCGAACACCCAGATCGGAGTCAGCAGCCCCACGAAGTGGCCGGCGAAGATGGCCAGGACGCCCACATGGAAGAGCACCGAGCCCATCACCAGCTGCTTGCGGCGAAGGAGCTGGGAGGAACCCGAGCGCCAGGTGTACTGCTCGCGGTCGAACCGGATGACCGATCCCAGGACCAGCACGACCAGGGCGATGTAGGGATAGATCCCGAACAGGATTTGGTTGAGGAGTTGCATGGCGGACCTCAGGCTCTGGCGGCGGCGCGGCGCGGCTGACGGCCCGGCTCGGCCATCATGGCGTCGACCAGGGCGCTGGCCTTGGGGCAGCCGACATCGGACGGACCGAAGGTGACCGCGGTCTCCGCCCAGGCCTTGTCGATGGCGTCCAGGTCGTTGGGGTCCTCGTCGGGCTCGCTCAACAGGGCGGCCAGGGCTCCGGGATCGGCGGCCTGCGAGGCCAGCTTCGCCAGCGCCCCGAAGATCGCGCGGTAGGCGCTCCCCCGGGTCTTCAGCCGCTCGCCCATGGCGTCGAGCACATGCGTTGCCTCGCCCAGCAGGGACGCGGCGTGCGCCTCGGGCAGGGTCGAGAGGAATTCCAGGAACACCGGCAGGAAGTCCGGCAGTTCGTTGGCCGACAGGTGCAGGTCGTGAGCGCGATAGAGCTCGGCCAGGGCGACCATGGCCTCGCCGCGGTCGCGGCTTTCGCCGTGCACGTGTTCATAGAGGTTGAGCGAGAGGGACCGGGTGCGGTCGAAGAGCTCGGTATAGGCCTCCTGCAGGTCGTAGATGTCGCCGCTGGTGATCTCGGCGACCAGCCGGCGCAGGGCCTGGCGAATGGTCCGCGGGACCAGCGCCTCGGCCTCGATCAGCGCCAGGGCTTCCGGGGCGAGCCGCTGCAGCTCGGGGGTGGGATAGGTCAGAAGACGCGCGAGGGCCTGGTAGGTGCGGGCCATGGGTCAAGCCTCCATCGGGGTTTTGGCGCGGCTGCGCTTGTTGGGGCCGAACAGCCCGAGTTCCGTGCGCCCGCCGGAGCAGCCGTTGCCGAACGAGAAGCCGCAGGAGCCGCGCATGTCGTAGGCGTCCTCGGCCACCTCGCGGTGGGCGGACGGAATGACGAACCGGTCCTCGTAGTTGGCGATCGCCAGGTAGCGGTACATCTCGTCGATCTGGGCGGCGGTGAGCTCGACGCTACCCGCCAGCTTGTGGTCGACGAGCCCCTCGACGGTCTTGGCGCGCATGTACCCGCGCATGGCCAGCATGCGTCTCAGCGCCAACTCGATGGGCGCCTCGCGGCCGGCGGTCAGCAGGTTCGCGAGATACTTGACCGGGATGCGCAGCGAATGGACGTCGGGCATTTCGCCGTCCATCTCGATGGCGCCGGCCGCCGCCGCGTTCTGGATCGGCGAGAGCGGCGGCACGTACCAGACCATGGGCAGGGTCCGGTATTCGGGGTGCAGCGGGAAGGCGATCTTCCAGTCGATGGCCATCTTGTAGACGGGGCTCTTGCGGGCCGCCTCGAGCCAGGCTTCCGGAACGCCGTCAGCCCGCGCCTGGGCGATCACCGCCGGGTCCGAGGGGTCGAGGAAGACGTCGAGTTGGGCCTGGTAGAGGTCCTGGTCGTCAGGCGTGCTGGCGGCGGCCTCGATGCGGTCGGCGTCGTAGAGCAGCACGCCGAGATAGCGGATCCGCCCGACGCAGGTTTCCGAGCACACGGTCGGCTGGCCGACCTCGATCCGCGGGAAGCAGAAGGTGCACTTCTCGGACTTTCCGGATTCCCAGTTGTAGTAGATCTTCTTGTAGGGGCACGCCGAGACGCACATGCGCCAGCCGCGGCACTTGTCCTGGTCGATCAGGACGATGCCGTCCTCCTCCCGCTTGTAGATCGCGCCCGAAGGGCACGCCGCCACGCAGGTGGGGTTGAGGCAGTGCTCGCACAGCCTCGGCAGGTACATCATGAAGGTGTTCTCGAACTGGCCGTAGATCTCCTTCTCGACGCCCTCGAAATTGTAGTCCTCCGAGCGCTTGGCGAACTCGCCGCCCAGGATCTCTTCCCAGTTCGGGCCGCGCTCGATCTTCTCCATCCGCTGGCCGGTGATCTTCGAGCGAGGCCGCGCGGTCGGGAACGCCTTCATCTCCGGCGCGGTCTGCAGGTGGCCGTAATCGAAGTCGAAGGGCTCGTAGTAGTCGTCGATCTCCGGCAGGTCGGGGTTGGCGAAGATCTTGGCCAGGATCCGCCACTTGGCGCCCATCTTGGGCTCGATCTTGCCGTTGGCCTTGCGGGTCCAGCCACCGTTCCAGCGCCTCTGGTTCTCCCAGTCGCGCGGGAAGCCGACGCCGGGCTTGGTTTCGACGTTGTTGAACCAGGCGTATTCAACGCCTTCGCGGTTGGTCCACACGTTCTTGCAGGTCACCGAGCAGGTGTGACAGCCGATGCACTTGTCGAGGTTCAGCACCATGCCGATCTGGGCGCGGACCTTCATTGGGCGAAATCCTTGGCGTTGAGGGGTTCTTCGAGCCAGTCGATCTTGGTCATCTTGCGAAGCACGACGAACTCGTCGCGGTTGGCGCCGACCGTTCCGTAGTAGTTGAAGCCGTAGGCGAGCTGGGCGTAGCCGCCGATCATGTGGGTCGGCTTCAGCACCGTGCGGGTCACCGAGTTGTGGATGCCGCCGCGCTTGCCGGTGATCTGCGATCCCGGCGTGTTCACGATCTTTTCCTGCGCGTGGTACATGAAGGTCGTGCCTTCCCGGATGCGCTGGGAGACCACGACGCGCGCCGTCAGCGCCCCGTTGGCGTTGAAGGCCTCGACCCAGTCATTGTCGACGAGGCCCGCCTTCTTCGCGTCCACCTCGGAGACCCAGATGACCGGACCCCCGCGGTTCAGGGTCAACATCATCAGGTTGTCCGAGTAGGTGGAGTGGATGCCCCACTTCTGGTGCGGGGTGATGAAGTTGAGGACGATCTCCTTCTCGCCGTTGGGCTTCTGTCCCTGGACGTAGGTGGTCTTCAGGTCGATCGGCGGGCGGTAGACGCAGAGCGCCTCGCCGAACGCCCGCATCCACTCATGGTCCTGGTAGAGTTGCTGGCGCCCGGTCAGGGTGCGCCAGGGGATCAGCTCGTGGACGTTGGTCCAGCCGGCCGTGTAGCAGACCTTCTCGCTCTCGATGCCCGACCAGGTCGGCGAGGTGATGATCTTGCGCGGCTGGGCCAGCAGGTCGCGGAAGCGGATCTTCTCGTCTTCCTTGGGCAGGGCCAGGTGGACGTGTTCCCGACCGGTCTGCTTCTCGAGGGCTTCCCAGGCCTTGACCGCCACCTCGCCGTTGGTCTCCGGCGCCAGCATGAGGATGGTCTCGCAGGCGTCGATATCGGTGTCGATGCGGGCCAGGCCCTTCGTCTGGCCTTCCTCCAGCACGGCGCCGTTCAGGGCGGTGAGCAGATCGACCTCGTGGTCGGTCTTCCAGCCGATGCCCTTGCCGCCGTTGCCGGCGGCCTTGAGCAGCGGACCGAGCGCGGTGAACCGCTTGAAGGTGTTGGGATAGTCGCGTTCGACCACGGTGATCTGCGGCATGGTCTTGCCGGGGATCGCCTCGCACTCGCCCTTTGACCAGTCGCGGACGTCGAACGGCTGGGCCAGTTCGGCGGCGCTGTCGTGCTGGATCGGAGTGAGGACGACATCCTTCTCGACCCCCAGCACCTCCGGCGCGACGTCCGAAAAGCTCTTGGCGATGGCCTTGAAGATCTCCCAGTCCGACTTCGACTCCCAGGCCGGGTCCACGGCCGCTGACAGCGGGTGGATGAAGGGGTGCATGTCGGAGGTGTTGAGGTCGTTCTTCTCGTACCAGGTGGCGGTCGGCAGCACGATGTCGGAGTAGACCGCCGTGGTGGACATCCGGAAGTCGAGCGTGACCAGCAGGTCGAGCTTTCCCTCCGGCGCCTCGTCATGCCAGGCGACGTCGTTGGGCTTGCGCCGGCCGTCCTCGCCCAGGTCCTTGCCCTGGACGCCGTGGCTGGCGCCCAGCAGGTGCTTGAGGAAGTACTCGTGGCCCTTGCCCGAGGACCCCAGCAGGTTGGAGCGCCAGATGAACATGTTGCGGGGCCAGTTGGCCGGATCGTCCGGGTCCATGCAGGACATCTGGAGCTCGCCGCTCTTGAGCTGGGCGACCGTGTAGGCCTTGGGGTCCTGACCCGCGGCGGCGGCGGCCTTGGCCACTTCCAGCGGATTGGTCTTCAGGGCCGGGGCGGAGGGCAGCCAGCCCAGGCGCTCGGCCTTGGCGTTGAAGTCGATCATCGCCCCGTCCCAGACGCCTTGCGGGGCGGTGGGCGAGAGGATCTCGCTCATCTCGACGGTCTCGTAGCGCCACTGGTCGGAGTGGGCGTAGAAGAACGAGGTGGAGTTCTGCTGCCGCGGGGGCCTGATCCAGTCGGTGGCGAAGGCGAGCGGCGCCCAGCCCGTCTGCGGCCGAAGCTTCTCCTGGCCGACATAGTGCGCCCAGCCGCCGCCGGTCTGGCCGACGCACCCGCACATCACCAGCATGTTGATGACGGCGCGGTAGTTCATGTCCATGTGGAACCAGTGGTTCATCGCCGCGCCGATGATCACCATCGACTTGCCGTCGGTCTTCTCGGCGTTGCCGGCGAAGCCGCGGGCGACGGCGATGATCTGATCCTTCGGCACCGAGGTGATGGCTTCCGCCCACGCGGGCGAATACGGCTCGACCTCGTCGTAGCTGGCCGGCATGTGGGCGCCGCCGAAGCCCTGGTCGACGCCGTAGTTGGCGAGGAACAGGTCGTAGACGCAGGCCACCAGGGTCTCGCCCTCGGGCAGCATCATACGCTTGACCGGCACGTTGCGGATCAGCACGTCCGGGTGGTCGGTCATGGCGAAGCCGTTGGTGGCGGCGCCGCCGAAATAGGGGAAGCGCACGGCGGCGACCTCGTCGTGGACGCCTTTCAGGCCCAGGCGCAGGGAGGTCTCACGGCCGGAACCATCCTTCTCCTCGAGGTTCCACTTGCCGTCCTCGCCCCAGCGGAAGCCGATGGAGCCGTTCGGCGCGATGACCTCGCCGGTGGCCTCGTCGATGGCGACGGTCTTCCAGTCGGGATTGTTGGTTTCGCCCAGGGCCTGATCGAACTCGGCGGCCCGCAGCAGGCGCTCGGGCACATAGGCGCCCTCCTGGGGGACCAGCCGGACCAGCATCGGCAGGTCGGAGTACTTCCGGAGGTATTCCCGGAAGTACGGCACCTGCCGATCGACGTGAAACTCCTTGAGGATCACATGGCCGAACGCCATGCCGAGCGCCGCGTCGGTGCCCTGCTTCACGGCCAGCCACAGGTCCGAGAACTTCGAGGCTTCGGAATAGTCGGGGCAGATGACCACCGACTTCGCGCCGCGGTAGCGGGCCTCGGTATAGAAGTGGGCGTCGGGCGTCCGCGTCTGCGGGACATTGGAGCCCCAGAGCATGATGAAGCCGGAGTTGAACCAGTCCGCGCTCTCGGCCACGTCGGTCTGCTCGCCCCAGGTCTGGGGCGAGGCCGGCGGCAGGTCGCAGTACCAGTCGTAGAACGAGCCGCACACGCCGCCGATCAGCTGCAGGTAGCGCGCGCCGGCCGCGTAGGAGACCATCGACATGGCCGGGATCGGCGAGAAGCCGAAGACCCGGTCGGGCCCCCAGGCCTTGATGGTGTGCGCGTTGGCCGCCGCGATGATCTCGGTGACCTCGTCCCAGGTGGCCCGGATGAAGCCGCCGGCCCCGCGCATGGTCACGTAGGAACTGCGCTGGGCCGAGTCGGCCTGGATGGAGGCCCAGGCGGCCACCGGGCTGCGCGTCGCGCGCGCCGCGCGCCACAGCTTCAGCAGGCGCGAGCGGATCAGCGGATACTTCACCCGGTTCGCGGAATAGAGGTACCAGCTGTAGCTGGCGCCCCGCGCACAGCCGCGCGGCTCGTGATTGGGCAGGTCCGGCCGGGTCCGGGGATAGTCGGTCTGCTGGGTCTCCCAGGTGACGATCCCGCCCTTGACGTAGATCTTCCACGAGCACGAGCCCGTGCAGTTCACGCCGTGGGTGGAGCGCACGACCTTGTCGTGCTGCCAGCGGTCCCGATAGGCCTGCTCCCAGGTGCGGTCGTCGTCGTTGAGTACGCCGTGGCCGTTGGAGAACAGCTCGGTCTTGCGCGTGAAGAACGCCAGGCGGTCGAGGGTGTGGCTCATGCCGCGATTTCCATTTTCGACGATTTCGACGGGGCGTGCAGCAGGGAGGTCTTGCGGCCGTAGAAGGCCCAGTTCACCGCGACGCAGCTGAGATAGAAGGCGAGGAACACGATGAGGGCCGTGGCGGGACCGCCGGTGGCCTTCATGGAGTTGCCGAACGCCAGGGGAATGAAGAAGCCCCCGAAGGCGCCGATGGCGGAGCTGAAGCCGACGATGGCCGCCGACTCCATTTCAGACGCCTTCAGACGAATTGTTTCATCGGCGCCCGGCAGCAGGCGCGGCATGTCGGCCCGCACGATCGCCGGGATCATCTGGAAGGTCGAAGCGTTGCCGACCCCGGTCCAGAAGAACAGCCACATGAAGCTGGCGAAGAAGAGCGGGAAGGACGACGGGCCGCCAAGGCCGCCGACGCTGTGCAGCACGCTAACCACGCCCACGGCCAGGGACAGGAACACCCAGTGGGTGACGTTCTCGCCGCCGAACTTGTCGGACACCCACCCTGTCAGCGCCCGGGAGGCCGCGCCGACCAGCGGGCCGAGGAACACCAGCTGCATGACGGGCGCGCTGGGGAAGAGGGTCTTCATCAACAGCGGGAAGGCCGCGGAGAAGCCGATGAATGACCCGAAGGTGCCCAGGTAGAGCCAGCAGATGACCCAGTTGTGCTTGCGCTTGAACACCACCGCCTGCTCGGCGAAGGAGGCGCGGGCCGAGGCGATGTCGCTCATGCCGACCCAGGCGGCGACCGCCGCGGCGATGATGAACGGGACCCAGACGAAGCCGGCGTTCTGCAGCCAGACGTTCGTCTCGACGCCCTTCTCCACGGCCACCTGCGGCGCGCCCACCACCGGGGCGAAGGCCCCCAGCGCGATCACGATCGGCACCAGGAACTGCATGACGCTGACGCCGAGGTTGCCGAACCCGGCGTTGATGGCCAGCGCGTTGCCCTTCCCGCTCTTGGGGAAGAAGAACGAGATGTTGGCCATCGACGACGCGAAGTTGCCGCCGCCGAGGCCGCAGCCCAGGGCCAGGGCCACGAACACCCAGTAGGGCGTCTGCGGGTTCTGCACGGCCAGGCCGATGCCGATCGCGGGGATCAGCAGCGACAACGTCGAGATCGTGGTCCACAACCGCCCGCCCAGGATCGGGACCAGGAAGCTGTAGAAGATCCGCAGCGTCGCGCCCGAGAGCGCCGGCAGGGCGGTGAGCCAGAAAAGCTGGTCGGTGGTGAAGGTGAAGCCGACGAGCTTCAGCTTCGCCACGACCATCGACCAGACCATCCACACCGAGAAGGCCAGCAGCAGGTTCGGGACCGAGATCCAGAGGTTGCGGTTGGCGATCGCCTTGCCGGTCTGCGACCAGAACGCCGGGTCTTCCGGGCGCCAGTCGGTCAACACTCGACCTGATTTTGCCATGGGGACATGTCTCCCTTGAGGGGTCATTGGGCGGCCTGACGCGGCGCCGCGGCGCGCGCGGGCGCTGGGTTGGGTTGAAGTCCGGCCATTTCGGGCAGCTCGGGCAGCTCGCGCAGCCCGGGCGTGCGGGCGCGCTCCATGCGGCGGATGGCCAGGTGCATCCAGGCGAGCGCCCCCGCGACAAGCAGGAAGAGCAGCATGAAGCAGCTGGTCCAGACATGGGTCAGGTCATTCAGCGCGCCAAAGGCGATCGGCAGGACGAAGCCGCCCAGGCCGCCGATCATCCCGACGAGACCCCCGACCGAGCCGATGGTCTCGGGATAGTAGACGGGGATGTGCTTGTAGACCGCCGCCTTGCCCAGGCTCATGGCGAACCCGAGGCAGAACAGCAGGATGACGAAGGGGACCAGGCCGAGCGAGAGCCGGAAGGTGATCGGGCCGCCGATGCCGTCGACGATGTAGGTCGTCGCCGGATAGGACAGCAGGAAGGTGCAGACGACGCTGACGCCGAAGGTGATGTACATCACCCTGCGCGCGCCGATCCGGTCGGACAGCCAGCCGCCGAACACCCGGAACAGCGAGCCCGGGATCGAATAGGCCGCCGCCAGCATGCCGGCCGCGATCAGCGGCAGATGGTAGACCGCCACGAGGTAGTGCGGCAGCCACAGCGACAGGGCCACGAAGGCGCCGAAGCAGAAGAAGTAGTAGAGCGCGAAGCGCCAGACCTGCAGTTTCCGCAGCGGCTCGAGCTGCATCAGGGCGGGCGTGGGCTTGGCGCCGCTGATACGGCGCGCGACCAGGTCCGGATCGTCGCGCGTGGTGACGAAATAGATGACCGCTATGACGGCAAGAACGCTCGCCCAGACCTGCGCCACGGACTGCCAGCCAAAGGCCAGCATGACGAAGGGGGCGGCGAACTTGGTGACGGCCGCGCCGACGTTGCCGGCGCCGAAGATGCCCAGGGCCGTGCCCTGCTTGGCCTTGGAGAAGAACTTCGAGACGTAGGCCACGCCCACCGAGAAGCTGCCGCCGGCCAGGCCCACCCCGAGCGCCGCGAGCAGGAACTGCGGATAGGTCTCGGCATAGGAGAGCAGCCACGTGGCGATCGCGGCGGAGAGCATCAGGGCGAGGTTGACGATACGGCCGCCCATCTGGTCGGCCCAGATGCCCAGCGGAACGCGGATCAATGATCCGGTCAGGATCGGCGTGCCGGCCAGGAGGCCGAACTCGGCTTCCGTGAGGCCAAGCTGCTGCTTGATCTGGATTCCGATGATCGAGAACACCGTCCAGACGGCGAAGCACGCGGTGAACGCGAAGGTGCTCATGCCGAGTGCGGCGTTGGCGCCAGGCTGGGACGAGGGTGATGTGTCTGTCACGGGAATCTCGGACCTGAGGGCGCAACCCGACGGCGCCGCGTCTCCCTGTCAGTGCAGCAGTCAGCGCCGTGAGCGTTTGATGAGGATCAATCGTCTCGTGAAAACGGCCCAATTGTCGCAGAAACAACTGCCCACTACGGGCGATCCTCAAGTAAATCCGGGTATTGGTAGACTTGGATCATTTCCTCACTTGATGAACATCAAGCGGGCGTCTCGATTGACGCAAATCAAGGCGCGCCGCGGGGCGAAGCGGCATCTGGCTCCATCTGGCATAATTGGGGCGTACGGCGATGAGGGACGGCGATCTGGATCGGGTCAGGGCCCTGCCCCTGTTCTCCGGGTGCTCAAACGATGCGTTCCGGGCCTTGACCGCCGGCGCCTTCCTGCAGCGGTTCCCATCCGGCACCACCCTGCTCCTCGAGGGCGACCAGGTCGATTTCCTCTATGTGCTGCTGGAAGGCATCGTCGAGCTTGAGGGCAGTTGGAACGACAAGGAGTCGACACTGGCGATCCTGCGCCCGGTCTCGACCTTCATCCTGGCCGCCGTCGTGCTGGACGCCGACGGCCTGATGAGCGCGCGAACGCTCGAGCGGTCGGACATCCTGATGCTGTCCGGCGCCGCGATCCGCCGGACCATGTCGCAGGATGCCCGCTTCGCGGTCGCCGTGGCCGAGGAGATGGCGGGCTGCTACCGCGGACTGGTGCGGACCCTGAAGAACCATAAGCTGCGCGGCGGGCTGGAACGGCTCGCCAACTACCTGGTCACGCAGCGGCATCGCCAGGGCGGGGACCTCACCTTCACCCTGCCCCACGAGAAGCGCACGCTCGCGTCCCTGCTCGGCATGACGCCGGAGAACCTTTCGCGCTCACTGGCAGCCTTGGCCGACTACGGCGTCGAGGTCCACGGGCCGTCCGTGACCATCACCCGACCCGTGGCGCTGGAGCGGCTCGCCAAGCCCGATCCCTTGATCGACAACCATCAACCGGTCTCGGACGCGGTCACCGGCAAGGCGCAGCGCGAGCGTTGGCCCCTCGGCGACGGCCGGTCCCGAGCCGCCTGACGCGACGCCGGCGCGCGTCGCGCTCCCTGTCGGCGGTCTAGCCGCCGAACTGCGCGAGCTGGCGGGTGTCGCCGCTGTCGCCTTCATGAAGCCGGTGCCCGGCCGGCTTGCCCGCCAGCGCCTTGAGAATCCTGGCGCGCAGCGCCTCCGGCTCGTCCACTTCCAGCAGGTCCTTGAGACCGACGCCAAGCTCGCCGAACAGGCAAAGCCTCAGCTGGCCCCGCGCGGTGATCCGCAGCCGATTGCAGCTGTCGCAAAAGCCCGGGGCATAGGGCGCGATCAGGCCGATACGGCCGGCATGGTCGGGGTGAACCATCTCCACCGCCGGGCCGTCATCGAAGGCGCGTGGACGGGGAGACCAGCCACGCGCCGTGAGCCAGTCGGTCAGGACGGTTCCCGGCACGTGCTGATCGGCGAAATACTCGGCGTTGTCGCCCGTGCGCATCAGCTCGATGAACCGCACCGCCACCGGCCGCGACCGGACGAACGCGGTGAAGGCCTCGAACCCGGCCTCGACCGTGTCGCGGATGAGGACGCCGTTGACCTTCACGTTCGGCACCCCGAGCGACAGCGCCCGATCAAGGCCGGCGACCACCGACGGCAACCGGTCATGGCCGGTGATTCGACGGAACGTCTCGCGATCAAGGCTGTCGATGCTGACATTCAGGTTGGTGAGGCCCGCGTCGCGCCAGCCCGCGACCTGGCGGTCCAGATTCCAGCCATTGGTGGTGATGCAGACCTTGGTGACGCCCGGCACGGCGGCCGTCCGCGCGATGATCTCGGGCAGGTCTCGTCGCACGCTGGGCTCGCCGCCGGTCAGCCGTATCTTCGAGACGCCCAGCTCGGCGAAGGCCCGCACGACGCGCTCGCATTCCTGCGGCGTCAGAAAGGTCAGCGGCGCGGACTTCTTGAAACCGTCCGGCAGACAATAGGTGCAGCGGAAGTTGCACACCTCGGTGACCGAAAGGCGCAGGTAGTGGAAGCGGCGACCGAAGCCGTCGACCAGATCGTCCAAACTTGGCTCCTTTCCAAGCGCGGGAGGCGACGGCGTTTCCGACGTCGCCCTTGCCGGCTGCCGCCGGCTCGGCGGCTCGCCCTTGGCGCGGGTGCGCGACAGGCCGAGACGCTCGGAGCAGCCGGATGGAGATCCGACCGCTGATGGTCTTAAACCCCTTACCGGCAAACGCCTTGACGCAGATCAAGCCGCCCTTGGACGCTGCAGGACAAGCATCCGCCCGTAAGCGACAGCGAAGCCGCCGAACGCCAGGGACCAGGCGAGGCTCGAGGCGGTCAGCAGGAGGGACTGGCCCACCCCGGAGAACGGGGCCGCCACGCGCAGGAGCGCCGCGGCGTTGATCGCCAAGTAGATCGCCATCGTGCTGGTGTCCGCCGCGAGCGGGCGTCCCGTATGCCCGCGCGTCGCACGCGTCATCACCGCCAGGGTCATTACTCCAACGGCGCCCGCCGTCAGGGCGTGGATGCCGACGGAGCGTGGCACGAGGCCCGGATCGAGCGAGGCGCCGCCGAGAAAGAGCAGCGACACCCCAAGCCAGCCGTAGCCCAGGTGCAGGATCCAGACGAGCGGCTCGGCGGCCGCGCGCCAGCCCCGCCACCGCGCGAGGCGGACGAGATGGGCGACACCGGCGAGCATGAGGGCGGCGCCGGTCACGGGGGTCTCTGGCGCGGCCACCCATAGGCCCACGCTGACGACGGTCAAGCCGAGCGCAACCCGATCGACCGCGCCAAAGGTCGACGGCTCGGGCTTAAGGGACCGCACCTTCATCCAGTTGCGCGTGAAGCTCGGGACGATCCGTCCGCCGATGAGCCCGATCAGCAAGGTCGCGGCCCCCAGGGCGAGGCGAACCCCCACATCGACGGCGGCTCCGATCGGCAAGTGAAACGCGACATTGGCCAGGGCCAACAGCGTGATCAGGGCGCAGACGGGCAGATTGCGCCAGTTGCGGCCGGCGAGCACCTCGCGCCAGATCACGGCGGCGAAGGTCAGGAGGAAGAGGCTGTCGATCACCGCCGCCGCAGGCCCCAGGTTGTCTTGGAACAGCATCGCCAAGCGCCCCAGGACCCAGAGCGACACCAGACCGGCGAGCGGTGCGCCGATGACTGGCATCCGGCCGGTCCAGTTGGGAACCGCCGTGGTCAGGAAGCCCGCGATCACGGCGCCGAGGAAGCCGAAGATCATCTCGTGGATGTGCCACTCGCGGGTCAGGGCGGCCGATCCGCCGTGGAAATAGCTGAACAGCCAGAGCGGGACGACCAGCGCGCTCCAGATGGCGCCGAGGAAGAAGAACGGGCGGAAGCCGAAGCTGAAGAGCGCCGGCCCTGCGTAGGCGCGGCGGGCGGCGGCGGTGCTGATCATGCCAGCGGCTCTACCGGGAAACCGCCGCGGATGCCTTGACCCCGGTCAATCGCCCTATCCGCACTTGGAGTAGCCGCAGGACAGGCAGCTGTCGCAGCCCTCCTTTCGGATCAGCTCGAAACCGCCGCACCGCGGACAGCAGGCCAGTCCGGGCCGGCCGGCCGCAACCTCCGGCTCGGCGGCGCGCACGGGACTTGCGTCCCGGCCGCCGAGGTGCCGCTCGATCACCCCGCCGATGGCCGCCAGTAACGAGGGGACATATCGTCCGCCGAGCCAGGCGCCGCCGCGGGGATCGAACACCGCCTTCAGCTCCTCGGCCACGAACCCGACGTCGCCGCCGCGCCGGAACACCGCCGAGATCATCCGGGTGAGACCCAGGGTCCAGGCGTAGTGGTCCATGTTCTTGGAGTTGATGAAGATCTCGAAGGGTCGGCGGACACCGCCCTCCTCGACGTCGTTGAGGGTGACATAGACGGCGTGCGCGCTCTCCGGCCAGACCAGCTTGTAGGTCGCGCCGTCGAGCGCCTCGGGACGGGGCGTCAGCACCGGCCCCTCGGAGGGCCCGGGCTGGGCTTCGACCGACAGGATCGAGCCTGTGATGGCGTTTGGCCGGTAGGTGGTCATCCCCTTGCAGCCGCTGCGCCAGCCCAGCAGGTAGATGTCGCTGAACTCCCCGAAGCCGATGTCCGCCGGGCAGTTGACGGTCTTGGAGATCGAGCTGTCCACATGGGCCTGGGCCGCGGCCTGCATGCGGACATGGTCCTGGGGCGTGAGCGTCTGGGCGCTGACAAAGGTGGCTTCCGGCGGCGCGGCGTCGCCGTGCAGCCGTTTCCACACCGCCAGGGCGTAGTCCTCCACCGGCTCCTCGCGATGTGAGCCGTCAGGCTGGCGCACCTTGCGAACATAGGCGTAGGCGAACACCGGTTCGACACCCGACGACACATTGCCGGCCAGCAGCGACGTGGTGCCGGTGGGCGCGATGGAGGTCAGGCAGCCGTTGCGCAGGCCGTTCTTGGCGATCAGCTCCCGGGTCTCCGGGTCGAGGCTCGCCAGGTTGGGCCGCTCCAGGATGGCGGGGTCGTAGAGCGGGAAGACGCCCTTCTCGGCGGCGAGTTCGGCCGAGGCCCGATAGGCCTCGCGCTTGATCGTCGCGAGCCATTCGCCGGTCAGCTCCACCGCCCGATCGCCGCCATAGGCGACGCCGCAGAAGACCAGGGCGTCCGCCAGCCCGGTGACGCCGAGGCCGATCCGCCGCTTGGCCTTGGCCTCAAGCGCCTGGGCTTCGAGGGGGAAGCGCGAGACATCGATGACATTGTCCAGCATCCGCACCGCTGTGCGCGTGAGCGCCGAGAGCGCCGCGACGTCCATGTGGGCGCCGTCCTGGAAGGGCGTCGCCACCAGCCGCGCCAGGTTGATGGAGCCCAGCAGGCAGGCCCCATAGGCCGGGAGCATCTGCTCGCCGCAGGGATTGCTGGCGAGGATCGTCTCGCAATAGCCGAGATTGTTCTGGGCGTTCACGCGGTCGATGAAGATCACGCCGGGTTCGGCGGCGTCATAGGTCGCGCGCATGAGGCGGTTCCAGAGGGCTGAGGCCCGGACCGATCCCATCACCTGGCCCTCGAACACCAGCGGCCAGTCGGCGTCCGCGGCGAGGGCGGTCATGAAGCTGTCGGGCACGAGGACCGACAGGTTGAAGTTGCGCAACCGGCCCCCGTCCCGCTTGGCGTCGATAAAGACTTCGATGTCCGGATGGTCGATCCGCAGGCACCCCATCATGGCGCCCCGGCGCTGGCCCGCGGAGAGGATCGTGCGGCACATGGCGTCCCAGACGTCCATGAAGCTCAAGGGACCCGAGGCGTCGGCGTCGACCCCCCTCACCGGCGCACCGGCCGGACGGATCGAGGAGAAGTCCATGCCGACGCCGCCGCCCTGTTGCAGGGTGATGGCCGCCTCGCGCACATGGGCGAAGATCTCGCTCAGGTCGTCGGGAATGCGCCCCATGACGAAGCAGTTGAAAAGGGTCACGGCCCGCGCCGTTCCAGCCCCGGCGAGGATCCGGCCGGCGGGCAGGAAGCGGTGGTCGCGCAAGGCGTCCTCGAAGCGCTCGCGCACTGCGGGGCGGAGCGCCGGGTCCTCCGCCTCGGCGAGCGCGGCGGCGACCCGCGACCAGGTGCCCTCCACAGTCTCATCGCCAGCCGCGCCGGCCGGATTGAACCGGTACTTGGTCGACCAGATTTCGCTCGCCAGCGGGTTGTCGAACGCCATGGTCATCGTCTCCTGGAAAGGGGGCGAGACTGGACGATTCGGCCGCCCGCTCGCTTGAGCCGGCGCAATGGGCCCCCCTCGGACCGGCAATCGGTCGCTTGTCGAACATCAAGCGGCGCTCGGGGGCCGTTCAATGCGCGCGCCGCTCGCCGCGCCTAGGGTGCGCGCAGGAGGATGTCCCATGCCCGACGATGCAGGCCTTTCCGGACGCGAACGAGGCGTCGACCGCCCGGTCATCCTATGCGGCCTGATGACGCCGACACCTGGGGCCGAACCTCGTCCCGACGCCGCGCCGTTGATTGCGCACATCCTCGAGCGCTATCACGAGACCCACCGCCGGGACTTCCCCGAGGCCATGGCGCTGGCGCGGAAGGTCGAGGCGGCGCACGCGGCCGAGCCTGAGTGCCCCCGGGGCCTGCACGACCTGTTGGCGGTGATGTTCGATGATCTCGAGAGCCACCAGCAAAGGGAGGAGCAGGTGCTGTTTCCCCTGATCCTCGCCGGCGGCAGTCCGATGGTGCGATTTCCGATCGCCCGGATGATGGCCGAGCACCTGGATGTGCACGAGCAGCTGATCCGCCTGCGGACCCTGACCCACGACTTCGCCAATCCGCTCGGCGCTTGTGACAGCTGGCGGGCCCTGACGCGGATCTGCCGGAAGCTGGACGCCGATCTGCGCGAACACATGCGGCTTGAAAACGAGGAGCTCTTCGCGCCGCTCCTGGATTGAGAGGCGAAGGCGATCCGGCCGCTCAGAACGCCAGCACCTCCACCAGCTCGCCGGCCGCCAGGGCGCGCGCCGCTGGCCGGCGTCGGATCAGCAGGTCGGCCATCGCCAGGTCTTTCTGAGCGCTGGAGTCCTGGTTGCCGACCGGTCGCACGCCGTCGAACGTGCTGCGCCCGCGATGGAAGCAGTCACGGTCGCCGCAGGCGCCTAGCGGCGAGGCCAGGGGAGCGGCGCGCCAGGCCAGGGCGTCCTCAGGACGAGTCCCGCTCAGACCCGCCAGGATCGGCGCCAGGAACAGCCGGGCCGTGACCATGGCCGCCGATGGGTTGCCGGGCAGGCCGACGACGATCCGCTCGCCGACCCGGCCCACCCACACGGGCTTGCCAGGTTTGATCGCCACCTTGTCGAAGTCCAGGCGCAGGCCGAGCTCCTGAAACATCGCCTTCGAGAAATCGCGCTCACCGACCGAAGCACCGCCGGTCACGACAACCACATGGGCGTCGTCCAAGGCGGCGGCCGCGGCCCGCACGAGACTCGGCAGTTCGTCGCCCAGACGCCGCCGGCAGGTCACCTCGCCGCCCCAGGCGCGCGCGAGCGCGGCGACGCCGAAGGAGACGCTTTCGGGGATCGTCCCGGGGGCGTGGGGGGCAAGGCCAGGCTCGACCAGTTCATCGCCCGTGCTCAGCACGGCGACGCGAGGACGGATGAAGACCTCGACTGTCGCCAGGTCCGCGGCGGCCGCCGCCACCAGGGCCTGCGGCGTCAGCCTGGTCCCCAACTCCAACAGCGCCTCGCCCGCGGCGAAGTCCGAACCCGCCGCCCGCACATGTCGCGCGGGCGACGGCCGCTCTGCGAACATGACCGCCTCGCCCTCGCGCTGGACGACCTCTTGCATGACCACCCGGTCAGCGCCGGCAGGCATCGGGGCGCCGGTGAAGATGCGCACGCAGGCGCCGGCCTCCAGCCGCGGCCCGCCATTCGGCGAACCGGCGAACGATGTCCCGACGAGCCGAAGACGGGCCGGGCCGGATGCCAGGTCCGCGTCCCGCACCGCATATCCGTCCATGGCCGACACCGCAGTCTCGGGCGCCGAGCGACAGGCGACGACGGGGGCCGCGAGAACGCGGTTCCAGGCCAGGTCGAGGGCGATCTGCTCGGCGCCCAGGGGCGAGGCGATGGCGGCGATCCGCCGACAGGCCTCGTCGAAGCCGATCATGCGCAAACCCCCCGGTATCGGGGAATCTGGCCGACCAGCGAGCACGGCTTGAACCGGCTATCGAATTCCAGCGCCAGGACCAGGTCCCAGGCGTCCCGGCAGGCCCCGGTCGAGCCCGGGACGCAGAAGATGAAGGTCTCGTCGATCTGCCCGGCCAGCGCCCGCGACTGCAGGGTCGATATCCCCACCGTGCCCTGGCTGGCCTGATGGAACACCACGGAAAACCCATCCATCACGCGCGCCAGCAAGGGACGCACGGCTTCCGGCGTCACGTCGCGCGGCGCGAATCCCGTGCCCCCCGTGGTCAGGATCACGTCGATCGCCGGGTCGGCGACCCAGGCGCGCACCTGGGCCTGGATGGCCTCGACCTCGTCCGTGACGATGGCCTTGGCGGCAAGCTGGTGGCCCGCGTCCCGCAGCCGCTCAGCCAGGAGTCCGCCGGAGGTGTCCGTCTGTTCGGTTCGGGTGTCCGAAATCGTCAGCACGGCGATCGACAGCGGATAGAACGGCAGGTCGGGATTGATCCCGGGCGCCTTGCGGGCCTTGGCGGCGAGAGCGAGGCTCAATGGATTATCCTCCCGAGAATGCAGACAGGAAGGCCACTTCCTGGCCGGGCGACACCCAAGGGTCGTCGGAGGCCATGACCTGATCGATCGCCACCCGAACGCAGGGCTCGCGCAGCGCCGCTTCACCGCCCTCAACCTGGCGGGCGATACGGTTCTTGAGCTCTGTCAGCGAACAGCCGCGCTTCGGAATGGCCAGTTCGACCGATCGGCCGCAGACATCAGCGATGCGACCGAAGAACAGCACGCGCACGAGGCCTGATGCAGGCGACAACCCGGCGAAGTGGACGGCGGTCATGCAACGGAAGCCTCAAGTCTCGGGCAGAGACTAGGGCGGCCGCGCGCGCTGCGCCTTGTCATTGATCAAGTTGGGAGGCCCGCCCTTCCCGCCCTCAGCCCTCTTCCCCGACGACCCGGGCCTTGGGATAGTGCGACAGCAGATCGGCGTGCTCGGCCTCGCGCGTCGCCCGCGCCACGTTCAACCGGGTATAGACGTGGGCCTCGCCCTTGGCCTTGGTCGCCGAACGCGCCTGCGACAGGTCGTTGGTCATACCGATCACCGCGACCTCAGCGGAGCCTTCCAGCACCACGACGAAGTTGCCCGCGATGGGGAGATGGTCGGTTCCGTCCCGCCAGAGGCGAAAGCGGTATTTGGCGCCGGACACGCCGGAAAGATCGATGAAGGCCATATGGGATGCTCACGCGTTGAACCTGGGACGTATCGCGAGGCGCGTGACGGGTCGAGACGCTACGAGCCAGACCAGGATCAACTCTGGGATATTCTTGGCGCGGACGGCGCAGATCGGCCGTTTTCCGCCCCTTGAGCCCGCAACTCGGGTGCGCTGAAGGACCGGTGAGCGTCGCCGAACACCGCGCGTCGACCTCCGGCCCATCCCCGCGCGCGTTTCCCACCCACCGCTTTCGCGACGATAGCGGGCCCGCACGGCTACCCAAGGCCCGCGATTTGGCCTAAGGCGGCGCCCGTGACCTCCCGGACCCGCCCAGGCGCAGCGACCACGCGCGGCATCTTCCTGATGCTGGCCGCGCTCGCCGTGGCGTTGAAGGTGATGATCCCGGCGGGCTTCATGACCCGGCAGGCCGCCAACGACCTGCCCTTTGCCCTTGTGCTCTGCACGGCGCAGGGCGCGGTGAAGGTCGAGCCCGGCCAAGCCGCGCCGGCTCACGACGACCGGGGCGACCTGGCCGATCACGACAGCCCTTGCGCCTTCGCCGGCCACGCCACGGCCGCGCCGGCGCCGAGCCCAATCGCCACCGGCGCGGTCGAGTTCGTCGCCTATCGCGCCGTCACGACGCGGCCGCTCGTCGACCTGGCGCCCGGCCGTGGGCTCGCGGCCCCACCCCTTCCCGCACGCGGTCCTCCCAGCCTGCTGATCTAGAGCGCCGGCCCTTAAGCCGAGCGCCGGCGCCGTCGCGGCCTACTGGCCTGGTGACGGACGCTCGCGCTTCGGCGGCCTGACCGTGGCGTTCTGAGCGTGAGCCCCCTATCGCTTTCTCCAGCCGCGTGGCCACGCGGCGCAACAGGCAGGAGCCTGACCATGAAGCCCCTCTTCGCCGTTTTCGCCCTGACCCTCGCCGCCGGCTGCGCCCCCGCCACCCAGGCGCCCGCCGCCGTGGCCGTGACCGGCGCCTGGTGCCGCGCCGCGCCGGTCGGCGCCTTGGCCGGCGGCTGCTACCTCACGCTGACAGCCAGCGCCGACGACCGCCTGGTCTCCGTGGCCACGCCGGCCGCCAAGCGCGCCGAGATCCACAGCATGGACATGACCGGCGGGGTCATGCGCATGCGCCAGCTGAAGGACGGCTTGGCCCTGCCGGCCGGCAAGGCGGTCACCCTGAAGCCGGGCGCCGAGCACCTGATGATCATCGGCCCCAAGCAGGTCCTGGCCGCGGGCGGGGCCGTGCCCCTGACCCTGACCTTCAAGAAGGCTCCGCCGCAGACCATCAGCGCCCCGATCCGCGACGCCGCCGCCCCGGCGATGCAGCACCACGGAGGCCACTGATGCGGGTCCTGGCCTGGGCCGCCATGGCGGCGGCATTGGGGGTGAGCGCCTGCGGACCATCGCCGCAGAAGGCTGAGACCACCCAACCCACCGTCAGGATCGGTGGGCCATTCCAACTGGTCGACACCGCCGGCCGGCCGGTCACGGAGAAGGCGCTGCTGGGCAAGCCCACGGTGATCTTCTTCGGCTTCACCTATTGCCCCGAGGTCTGTCCGACCACCATGGCCGAGCTGACCAACTGGCTGAAGGCGCTCGGCCCCGACGCCGACCGGCTGAACGTGGTCTTCGTCTCGCTGGACCCCGAGCGCGACACCCCGGCCCAGCTGAAGACCTACCTCTCGAACTTCGACCCGCGCATCCAGGGCTTTACGGGCACGCCGGAGACGGTGGCGGCGGCGGCCAAGGCCTACCGGGTCTACTACGCGAAGGTCCCGACCGACGACGGCGGCTACACCATCGATCATTCCTCGGCGGTCTACCTGTTCGATAAGAACGGGGGGTTCGTGGAGCCGATCGGTTACGGGACGCCGGCGGAACGCGCCATCGGCCAGCTCCGCAGGCTGGCGCGCGGCTAGGCTACAGTTCGTCGAAGGGCGGCGGCAGGCGGCCGGACCGGAACAGGATCACCGGGTTCTCGTCATAGTCGCCCATCTCGGTGTCGGCCGAGGCGGAATAGGCCACCACGCCCAGCCGCAGGGTCGAGAGCCGCTCGGCCTTGCGCCGGGCGTCCTCGGCCGTGGCGCAGGCCACCGCAGGCTCGGACTTCAGCGCCTGGCCTCGTCCGGCGGTATAGGCCTGGACGAGGTGCACGGTTTCTCGCGCCACGGGCTATTTCTTGGTCGCGGGCGGGGTCAGGAACGAGCGCGGCGCATCCGTCGGCTTGGCCTTCGCGGTCTTGGGTTTTCGGGTTTCCTTGTTGCTCTTCTTCTGACCCTTGGCCATGGCGATTTCCTTCTTTGGGTTGGGGCGTCCTAGACGCCAGGGATGGCGGGAACGGCGGCTGCTGTCCTCGTGCGCCGGCGCTCCTGGTCGCGGCCCAGCACGTGGAAGCGCTGGCGTAGCAGGCGGAAGATCCAGACCTGGGGATCGACCACCTCGCCCGCGCCATAGGCCGGATCGCCCGCGATGGCCAGCGTTTCGCGGACCAAGGCCTGGGCCTGGGCGGCGTCGCCCGTCAGGCTGGTGGCGGATTCGAGGAGGCGCGCCTCCAGCGCATGGATCTGGCGGCCCAGGTCCATGCTGGCCCCTTCCCCAGCCCGATTGCCTTCGCTCTGCATCCGAAGGGCGGGTTGCTCATTGAGGGGCATGCGGTGGCTTTCAGGAGCGGGCGCCAAGACGCGCGACGCGCGGCGGTTTGCACCCTTCCCGGCCAAACGGCCGGTTTCCTTTGAATCACATTAGCACGCTCACCAAGCCGCCGGGCATCAATCGGGCGCGAGCGCCGCCGACAGGCTCTCCCCATCGCCTCGACGCAACCGCACAGGACGCCTCGCTGTTCGGTTATGATGTCGCCGATGATCGGTGAGTCCAAGCCGGTCCGTCGCACAGATTCGGGAGAACGCCATGCGCCTCATGCTCGCCGCCGGCCTGGCCGCCTTCGCCCTCGGCGGCTGCTCGCAGGGCTCCTCCGATCCCTTCGTGGGGTTCGGCGCCAAGCCGACCTTGCCGGAGCCCACGACCGGCGGCCTGCCGACGCTCAACGCCCGCAAGGCCGTGGGTTGGCCGGCGGCGGGCCAGCCCACGGCGCCGGCCGGCTTTACGGTGACCCGGTTCGGGTCGGGGCTCGACCACCCGCGTTGGCTTCTGGTCCTGCCCAATGGCGACGTCCTGGTCTCCGAAGCGACCACCGAGACCAAGCCCGCCAAGAGCATTGAGGGATGGATCGCCAACGCCCTGCAGCGGAAGGCCGGCGCCACGGGGCCCAGTCCCAACAAGATCGTCCTGCTGCGCGACGCCGACGGCGACGGGGTGGCCGAGATGAAGACCGACTTCGCCACCGGACTGAAGCGCCCGTTCGGCATGACCCTGGTCGGCGACACCCTCTATGTGGCCAATGACGACGCGGTGGTGAAGTTCCCCTACGCTCATGGCCAGATCTCGGTGACGGGGGCCGGTGAGAAGGTGTTCGACCTGCCCGGCGGGCCGATCAACCACCATTGGACCAAGAACATCATCGCCAGCCCGGACGGCTCGAAGCTCTACGTCACGGTCGGGTCCAATTCGAACATCGGCGAGAACGGCATGGAGAACGAGACCAGCCGCGCCGCGGTGCTGGAATACAGCCTGCCCGCCGGTCCGGTCCGCATCTACGCCTCGGGCCTGCGCAATCCCAATGGCCTCGACTGGGAGCCGGTCACCGGCGCTCTTTGGACGGCGGTCAACGAGCGCGACATGATCGGCGACGATCTGGTCCCCGACTACATGACCAGCCTCAAGGACGGCGGCTTCTACGGCTGGCCCTACAGTTATTACGGCCAGAACGTCGATGCGCGGGTGAAGCCTCCGCGCCCGGACCTGGTCGCCAAGGCCATCGCCCCCGACTATGCGCTGGGCCCGCACACCGCCTCGCTGGGCCTGGCCTTCTATAAGGCCGACGCATTCCCCGCAGCCTATCGGGGCGGGGTGTTCATTGGCCAGCACGGCTCCTGGAACCGCAACCCGCCCAACGGCTATCGCGTGGTCTTCGTGCCCTTCGCGAACGGCAAGCCGACCGGTCCGCCGCAGGCCTTCCTGACCGGCTTCCTCGACGCCAAGAACCAGGCCCTGGGCCGTCCCGTCGGCGTGGCCGTCGACAAGACCGGCGCCCTCCTGGTGGCCGACGACGTGGGCGACATCGTCTGGCGCGTCGCCTCGTCCAATGCGAGCGATCCCACCGCGAAATGAGCATTAGCATCGGCAACTATATCGAGGACTTTGCAGCTTCGCCGCTTTCCCCTTGGTCGAGCGAGCCGCCCTGGACTCTCACCTCCCGTTCGGACTCTGTCGTGCGAACGCTTCTCGCGCGCCTCGACCTGGCGAATTACCGGATCGACGGCGAGGTCGCGGCGCATCACTCCGCCACGGTAGAGGACGGCGCAATCCTGAAAGGTCCGGCCGTGATCGGGCCCCGCTGCTTCATTGCGGCCGGCGCCTATGTGCGCGGCGGGTGCTGGCTGGACGAAGACTGCATTCTCGGGCCTGGCGCGGAGCTAAAGTCGTCATTCGTCTTTCGTGGTTCGAAGCTCGCCCATTTCAACTTCGTCGGCGATAGCGTCCTGGGTCGAGGGGTTAATCTCGAAGCCGGCTCCATCGTTACCAACTACCGCAACGAGAAGGCCGACAAGCAGATCCGCTTTCGCTTGGGCGGTCACCAGATCGATACGGGAGTCGACAAATTCGGCGTCCTGGCGGGCGATGGCGTGCGCGTTGGCGCCAATGCGGTGATCGCGCCCGGCGCCGTTCTGGCCAAGGGCGAGATCGTCAAACGGCTAACCCTTGTGGACCAATCCTAGCCGATGATCTTGCGCAGGCGCAGGAACAGGGCCCGGCCCCACTCCAGGTCACGCACGTCGGTATAGGCGATGGCCGCCGTGCCGCGCGGGCCGGCATAGACCTCACGGATGCGCCGGACGTCGCGCTCGCCGATGTTCTGCGCCTCGATCCGGAGGATCAGGTCAGGGCGCGGCTTCAACTCGGCGAAGACGGTGACGAAGGTCTCGAACTTGCGGGTCTCGATCTCGGTCAGCCGGTAGAAGGTCTCGCGGAAGCCGCCGGAGACATCGACGCCCCAGATCGCCTTCCATTGCGGCAGGTCCTGGGTGAAGTGAGCGTCCCAACTCACGGGATTTAAACCCGAAATCTCGCGCTGCTGCCCAGTCGCCGGATCGGTGACCGCCGACTCCCGCCAGGTGACCTGGCCGCGGAAGGTGGCGTTCTTCAAGCCCAGGCGGACCAGCGGCACGGCCAGGCTCGCGACCGCCTCGTCCTTGGTCCCCTCGCCTATATTGGCCGGACCATCGGCGACCACGACGCCCGAGCCGATGGGCGCGCGGTCGATCACGTCGGTGAGCTCGAAATGGCGCAGGGTCAGCACCCCCGCCCCGCTTCCCCAGAACCGCCGCTCGAAGGCTGCTTCGACCACCCAGGCCTGCTGCGGCGAGAGGTCGGGATTGCCGGCCAGGACCACGCCGGTGCTGGCCACCGAGGACGAGGCCACGAAGTCGTCGAAGTTGAGCTGGCTCACCTCGCGCTCCAGGCGCAGGCGCAGTTGGTCGGCGGCGTTCGGCGCCCAGGTGAGCGCCAGCCGGGGCTTAAGGAAGGACAGGGACTTCTCCAGCCGCACATCGCCGGTCGAGGTGATCTTGGAGGCTTCCTGGCGCAGGCCGCCCTCCACCGTCAGTTCCGGCGTCGGCCGCCAGGTGGCGACGCCGAACACCTCGCCGCGCGTCTCCTCGACGCGGACATTGGCGGCGGGAACGGCGATGCGGGCGCCGTTGACGTTCAGGCTGGTCTCGGAGTCCAGACCGTTGAACGCCCCCTCGACCCCTAACTCCAGCGACAGCTTGTCGGTCTGGCGCCGGCGCAGGTTCACCCGCCCCACGCTCTCGGTGACCTTCTTGTCGCTGGCGAACAGCCGGTTGACCGCGGCGCTGGTGAAGCGGGCCTGAGTGTCGTTGTTGTTCCACTGCTGGAAGGCGACCACCTCCAGCGAGGTCGCGCCGAACCGGCGGGTGTAGCGCCCTCCCAGCTCGGCCTGCAGCCGGTCGACGCTGATCCGCTCGTCCTCGCGGGTGGCCGAAGGCACGCTCAGATGGTCGTAGAGCTCGATGTCGGAGATGTTGTCGAGATAGGCGCCGTTCACCCGCAGCCGGCCGCTGGCGAATGGGCTCTCGTAGGCGCCGATCAGCCATCGGCGCTCGCCCTGGGCGTCGGCGTCGACAAGCGAGCGGATCAGCACCTGGCCCGCAGGACCGTAGCGGGTGCGCGGTCCGTCGCCATAGCTGTCGTCGGGGCCTTTGCCGTGGACCATGGAGAGCTCGGCGAGCTTGCCGTCCCACCGCCACTGGCCCTCGGCGCGCAAGGCGTTCAGCACCCGGCCGTCGGCCAGGGGATGGACGGAGACGCTCACGGCGCCCCGCGTACCGGAGACCTGCTTGCGCACGACATTGGCCATCACCGTCCGGCCCTGCATGTCGATGCCCGGCGCGCCGCCGCGGATCACCTCAATGCGGAGGATGGAGCCGATGGGGATGCGCTTGAGCACTTCCTCCAGGGTGTCGTTCTTGGAGACCGGCGGCTCGCCGTCGATCAGCACATTGCCGCCGGCGCCGGCCAGGCCCCGCACGGCGGCGCCCTTGTCGAAGTTGAAGCCCGGCAGCCGCTGGACCATATCGAGCGCGGTGGATGTCCCCATCTCGGCGAAGAAGGCCGGCGGATAGGCGATCACCCCTCCCGGCGGCTCCTGGGCGGCGGCCGGAGTCGAACAGAGGGTCGCCGCAAGCGCCGCGGCGGCGATGACGCCGGCAAGATTCATGGATTTGGGGCTCCCCTTCCCCAGGTCCCAGGTTAGGCGGCGTTTCATACCGAGCGCCAGAAAACTCCGCCCAGGGCGCGAGCTTTTGAAGGCCCCTGCGGCGCTGGCGCTACAGCGAAGGTCAGGTCCTGCCGGTCACCGGGATCAGGGCCCCGGTCACGGCGCGCGCGTCGGGCGAGGCCAGGAACAGGATGACGGCCGCCAGATCCTCAGGCGCGACCCAGGCGGCGAAGTCGGCCTTCGGCATGTCGGCGCGGTTGGTCGGCGTGTCGATGATCGAGGGCAGGACCGCGTTGACGGTGACGTCGTCGGCCTTCAGTTCCTCGGCCAGGCTCTCGGTGAGCGCGTGCACCCCGGCCTTGGAGGCGGCGTAGGGTCCCATCCCCAGCGAGGCCTTGAGCGCGCCGTTGGCGCCGATATTGACGATGCGCCCCGCCGGGCTGCGCTTGAGGTGCGGGATGGCCGCCCGGCTGGTGTTGGCCGCGGTCTGGACGTTCATCAGGAACAGCCGGTGCCAACTCTCCATGAGGCTGTCCTCAAGGGTCACCCACTTGAAGCCGCCGGCCACGTTGATCACGGCGTCGAGCCCGCCGAATCGATCGGCCACCGCGTCGATGGCGGCGCCGGCGGCCACGGCGTCGGTGAGGTCCACCCCGCCCAGCATGATCGCCTCCGGCCCGCAGGCCGCCAGGGCGTCGGAGTGCTTGGCGTGGTCGATCAGGGCCACGCGGGCCCCTTGCGCGGCGGCCGCCTTGGCCACCGCCGAACCCAGGACACCGGACGCGCCCGTGATAGCGAAGACGCGTCCGGCCATGGGTCTTCCTTCTTAGAGGCGCTCGACGATCGTGACGTTGGCCATACCACCGCCTTCGCACATGGTCTGCAGGCCGTACTTGCCGCCGCGCTGCTCCAGTCCGTTCAGCAGGGTGGCCATCAGCTTGGCGCCCGAGGCGCCCAGCGGGTGACCCAGGGCGATAGCGCCGCCGTTGGCGTTCACCTTGTCGCGGTCGGCGCCCAGGTGCTTGATGAAGGCGACGGGCACGGAGCCGAACGCTTCGTTGACCTCGAACAGGTCGATGTCGTCGATCTTCATGCCGGCCTTCTTCAGGGCCCGCTCGGTGGCCGGGATCGGGGCCTCCAGCATGATCACCGGGTCATGGCCCAGCAGGGACAGGTGGTGGATACGGGCCAGCGGCTTGACGCCCAGTTCCTTGAGGCCCTTTTCCGAGACCACCATCACGCCCGAGGCGCCGTCGCAGATCTGGCTGGACGAGGCCGCGGTCAGACGGCCGCCGTCGCGCAGCAGCTTGACGCCCTTGATGCCGTCCAGGCTGGCGTCGAAGCGGATGCCCTCGTCGATATTGTGGACGGTGACATTGCCTTCGGCGTCGGTGATCTCGATGCCCACGATCTCGTTCTTGAAGGCCCCGGCCTGGGTCGCCGCGATGGCCCGCTGGTGGGACTGATAGCTGTACTCGTCGATCTCATCGCGGGTCAGGCCGTACTTTTCGGCCACCATCTCGGCGCCCATGAACTGGCTGAACTGGATGTTGGGGTACTGCTTCTGGATGCCCGGGCTCATATAGGTGCCGAAGCCGTTCTGGGCCGGCAGCGCGGCCGACAGGCCCATGGGCACGCGGGTCATGCTCTCGACGCCCGCGGCGATCACGACGTCCATGGTGCCGCTCATCACGGCCTGGGCTGCGAAGTGCAGGGCCTGCTGCGAGGAGCCGCACTGGCGGTCCACGCTGGTGCCGGGCACGCTCTCGGGCAGGCGCGAGGCCAGCACGGCGTTGCGCGCCACGTTGATCCCCTGCTCGCCTACCTGGCCGACGCAGCCCATGACCACGTCCTCGACCAGGGCGGGATCGGCGCCCGTGCGGTCGATGAGGTCGTTGAGCACCACGGCGCCCAGGTCGACCGGATGCCAGTCCTTCAGCTTGCCGCCCTTGCGGCCGCCGGCCGTGCGGGTGGCTGCAACGATATAGGCTTCGCCCATGATTCCGCTCCCGAGATTTGCGCGTCGTTCGCGCGTCGGAGGCTATTTAGGAGGTCGACGCGGCGTAAGCCAACCTCGCTTGAAGTTAGGCTGGAAGCAGCATTCCGGGGCGCTTGGAGTCCAGCCGGAAGCTGGTCGGCAGCACCCGTTCCTGGGGCGCCTGGAGCTTGAGCGCCTTGGCCGCGCGGGCGATGGCCAGCTTACCCAGCGCGACCGGCGTGAAGCCGTCCTGGATGCTCGGCCGCGCGCCCAGCCGGCGCCGCAAGACGCCGTTGGCGTAGATCACATTGGCCCGCATCAGGGCCCGCGGCGTCATGAACTCGATGGAGAGCGAGACATTGAGCATCGGCCCGTTCTCGATCCGGTGTGGGGCGTTCTGCTTCCAGGTGACCATTTGGCCGGGGGTCAGGTCATGGACTTCTGCGCCGGCGTCCCAGGCCGGGTCGAAGGTGAACTGCTCGGCGGTTTCCTTGAGCACGATCCGCTCCAGCGTCTCCTGGCCCACATAGGGGTCGGCCACCGGATAGACCCAGACCCGCTTCTGGCCGCGGAGCTGCCACAGCGACACCAGCGGCACGTCGAGATGGTAGAACACCTGGGCGTTGGCCGAGGAGATCAGCATGCCCAGGTCGCGCTTGAAGGTCCTCAGGCCCGGACTCATCGCCTCCTTCTCGGCGAAAATCTCATCGCCCAGCCGCGCGTATTCGGGAAGGTGGTCGTTGGTCTGGCGCAGGTTCAGCCAGATGCGGCCGGCCTGGGCGGCCTCCAGCAGCTTCGAGCCCGACAGCCCGTTCGCCGCGCCCTTGCGCCAGGTCGTCCAGGCCACCGGGTCCCCGCCCATGGTGAAGACACCCAGCTTCTCGCGCGGATAGCGGTCGAGCAGCTCCTCGAGCCCCGCGTCGGAGAACATCGGGCGCTCGTGCAGCCCGTGCCGGAAGGCCAGGTTGGCCTTGCCGAAGGCCGCGCCCTTCTGCGGCGTCCAGTCGGTGATCAGGCTCATGCGCCAGCCCTCAGGCCATAGAAGTGGATCTTGAACGGACCCCACCACAGGGTCTTGCCCAGGCCCCGGGCCGCACGGTCCAGGGTGGGCGCGAAATCGGGGGCGCGGATCAGCCACTTGAACCCGGCGAGCGCCCCGAACACGGCCGCCTGGACCAGGCCCTGGGCCATCCAGCCGGCCACGCCCAGATGGTCGGGCGGGCTGGCCGCGGCGCAGGCCGAGGCCGGGCCCTGGCCATAGGCGAAGGCGCGGCGGATCGTATAGCGCAAGGTCAGGCGGGCCGGCACGGGGTCCTCCCAGACCCAGGCCGCCGGCTCCCAGGCGAACTTCGCGCCATCGCGCCGCATCTGGCCGAACAACAGATCGTCCTCGCCGCCGATGTGGTTGCGGATGGCGGAGAACGGAGCCTTGGGGTGCGGCAGGGCGGCGCGGCGCAGCAGCGAACAGCCGCAGCCGTAATAGTGGTCGAGCAGGCCCGCCTCGGCCGGTCCCTCGCGGGAGAAGAACTTCTCCAGATAGTCTCGGTGGGCGACGGTGGTTTCCGGCGCCCGGCCCCGCACCGGTCCGAAAACCACGTCGGCCTGGTGTCGCGCCATGGCGGCCAGCAGGGCGGCGAGCCAGCCCTCAGGCGCCTCCTCGTCATCGTCAAGGAAGGCGATCAGGTCCCCCTTGGCCCGGGCCATGGCGGCATTGCGCGCATTGGCGACGCCGGGTGCGGGCTCGTGGACATAGGTCACCGGGAACGGCGCCTCGTCGGCGAGCGCGCGAACCGTGGCGCGCGCGGAATCGACCTGGTCGTTGTCGACGATGATCAACTCGAGCTCGTTCAGGTCGACGCCGATCTGCCGAAAGGTCGAGAGCGCGGCCGTGATCAGGCCGTCCCGGCGGCGCTGGGTCGGGATGATCAGGCTGACCAGCGGTGCGCTCATCGGATCAGGCGGCCTCCGCCACGCTGGATCCGCCGCGCGCCTTGGCGGCCAGAGCGTCGGCCAGGCCCGCGGCGCGGTCGGCGAGCGAGAGTTCGGTCGCTGAGATCACGTCCAGCCGACGGCGGAAGCTGCCGACCAGGCCGGCGCGATTGGCGCCGGCGAGCGCCCAGGCCTGTTCGGAGGCTTGCGCCATCAGCCCGCGCGATCCGGTGCTGGTGGCCGTGCCCTCGGCGACGACGCGGGTGTCCAGGGCGTAAGGCCGCTTGTAGTGGTCATGGCCGGGACCCAGATCGTAGGTGGTCAGTCCAAGCGCAGGCATGGCGGCGATGGCCCGTTGCAGGAACACCTGTCCGGGCGACCAGGCGGCCAACTCCGGATCGGTCGAGGCGATCCACGGATGGTAGACGCCGCCGACGCGGATGCCGAAATGGCCGGCCACCAGCCGCTCGCCCGCATAAAGGTTGATCATCAGCCCCTGGAAGTCGCCGCGATCGCGATTGAACAGCGAGGCCATCAGGGCCCGGGTCCAGCTCGGACGCAGAAAGTCGTGAGAGCCGGTGCGGACCAGCTGGGCCCGCTTCCAGGCGATCAGCCTGTCGAAGGCCTCGGGATCACGGTCGGGGGCGCGGATGGAAAGTTCGCCCACCTCGCGGTCCAGCTTGTGGTCGAGACGGCGATAGTTTTTGAACCGCTTTGGGCTCTCGACGCGCAGGGCTTCCAGATAGGCGTCGGCCGAGCCGCCCAGGTTGATCTGATAGGCCTCGCGCGAATTGACCAACCCGGAGCCGAAGGCGTTGTTGGGATCGACCAGGCCCGTGAAGCGGTAGGCGGCCAGGCCCGCGACGGTCAGGGCGTGTTCGGCGTCCAGGCCCGACGCCCCCACGAGGCCGTGATAGTCCGAAAGCGGCGCGCCGATCGGACGGGCGAAACCGCCAGGCCGGCGATGATAGGCCAGGAACCCGGCCACCCGCTCCGGCCAGCGCCAGACCGTCACGCGCGCGTCGGCGCGCACCTCGCCCACGGCCAGGGCGAAATCGGGGCCCAGCAGGGGATTGGCGAAGTCCGGCCGCGAGGCGCAGAGTCCGCGCCAGGTGGCGATGTCGGACTCCGATAGGTAGACCGGATGAAAGGTTTCGGCGGTCAGCATCAGATCACCAGTCTAGCTTGTCCCGGTTAGGGAAAGATGGACCGGCCGATGCAAGGCTCAGACCGAAAATGTATCCCGGAGAATGGTTTGCAGCCAGGCCGCGTCGGTCTCGTCGAAGGCTGCCGGCTCCGCGGAGTCCACGTCGAACACAGCGATCAGCTCGCCGCCCTTTCCGAACACCGGCACGACGATCTCGCTGGCCGAGCGGCTGTCGCAGGCGATGTGTCCGGGAAAGGCGTGGACGTCGGCCACCACCTGGGTCTGGCCGCTCTCCGCCGCCGCGCCGCAGACCCCGCGCCCATAGGCGATGCGCAGGCACCCCAGGGTGCCCTGGTAGGGCCCAACCACCAGCTCGCGCGGCCTGTCGGGATCGACCACATAGAAGCCGGTCCAGAAATAGCTGTCGAATGTCGCCGCCAGCATGGATGCGACGGTGGCCATCCGCGCGGTCAGGTTCGGTTCGCCATCGAGGACGGCGGCGATTTCCTCGGCGACGGCGCCGTAACGCGCGGCCTTGTCGGCAGGCAGGATGAGGTCGTTGAAGGCTTCAGCCATGGCCGCCTATATACGAACGCCCTCAGGCAGCCGCCATAGCATCCAGATCCTCGGATCCGAGCAGGTTGGCGATGGTCGTGAAATGACCCTCGATGATCTTGATGTCGCACAGCTCGGGCAGGCCCACCTCGTCGACATATTCCACCAGGGCCACGGCCGCCCACTCGACGGCCTTGTCGCGCACCTGGCGGGCGCGAAACACCGTGTGCTGCATCACCCGATGGATCATCTGCAGGGTCGGCCGATCCACGGTCCCACGCGCCGAGATCATCCGGCGCATGGCGTCGAGCTCGACCCGGATGGTATCGCGCGCCTCGGCGCGGCCGCCGGTATCGGAGACCTCGACCGGGTCCTCGCCGCGGCGCATCGGGCCGGAATAGTTGAGCTCCACCCGTCGGCGGCGGCAGGGGCCGACATAGACCTCACTGACGATGAACGGCCTGGGCTTGGTCAGGACGAGCTGGATCCGCGACAGCAGGGCCGCGGGCGTGAACGGCTTGATGACGAACTCGTTGACCCCGGCCAGCCGCGCCCGGTGCACATGGCCCGCGCTGCGCTCGCTGGTGACCATTACGATCGGCACCTCGGGATTGGGCACCCGCGGGTCGGGGATGACGGCGGCGCGTCGGATCGAGCGGGTCAGCTCCATGCCGTCCATGAACGGCATCCGGGAGTCGGTGAAGATCATGTCGGGCTGGCGATGATACAGCACTTCGCGGGCCTTCAGACCATCGGAGGCGGTGTACACCTCGCCAACCCCGGCCGCGCGCAGGACGTCGCCGATCAGGCGCACCGTATTGGAGTGATCATCCACGACCAGGATCGTCATGCCCGAAAGATCGCCGGGCGTGAGGCTCGAACTCGGCAGTCTTCGGCGATCGCTCATCTGTTCGCGCGTCCAGGAATGATGGCCTGAACTTGCCGGACGAACGTTGAAATCGGGTTTACCGGTGAAGCTTGTGGGCCGCGAGGGCCTCGTAGTAGGGGCGCGCCTGGTCGGCGATGCGCCGCAGGTCATCGGAGAGTGACGACGCGGCCCGGGACTCGGGCGCCTCGAATCCGGTCGAGCGCTCCACCGCGTCGTACCAGGCCGGTGCCCAGACCCCGTCGGTGTCGCGCCGCCCGGCGGGCCAGCTCAGCATCTCGTCGCGGAAGGGGATGGCCAGCGCCGCGCAAAGCGCAGTGAGCATGCCGCGCGGGTCGGCGCGGACATCGGCGCCCAGCACCACCGGCGGGGCGACGCCCAGGCTATCGCACTCACGGACGAACAGTTCGTGCTGCCGCACGACGCCGATGTCCTCCAGGGTCACCTCGGCGCGCTTGACCGTATACGAGGCGAGCACGGCCTCGGGCTCGCGGATCAGGAAGGCGTTGCGGCAGGCCCGCGTCCAGTCCAGGCCGAAGCCCGGCAGCATGTGGTGGGTCATGTGCTTCTGGTAGAAGACCGCCGCCCCGTCCGGCGCACCCCCGGCCATGGCCGCGGCCACTTCCCCCCAGTCCAGCGGCTGCGAGGCGAGAACCTCCTCGCGCATCGGGTGGTCCAGGCCGGTCTCCGCCAGATAGGCGGCGTAGAACGGCTCATCGACCACGGCGGTGTCCGGCCGGTTCTCGAAGGCCCGCATCATCGCCGTGGAGATGTTGCGCGGCCCCGACCACATGGCGACCCGCACCGTTTCCATCAGCAGGCCTGGGCGTCCTTGAGCGCCTCATAGGCCGCCCGCAGCTTTTGGGTCACCGGCCCCGGCCGAGCGGCCGGCAGCTCGCGGCCGTCGACCGAGCGCACCGGGGTCAATCCGCCGAAGGTGCCCGTCACGAAGGCCTCGTCGGCCGAATAGACCTCCGCCAGAGTGAAGTCGCCCAGGGTGACCGGCACGCCATGCGCCTCGCAGAGCGCGATCACGTTGGCCCGCGTCACCCCGTTGAAGCAGTAGGCGCCCGAGGAGGTCAGCACCCGCCCGTCCCGGACGAAGAAAAAGTTGGTGGCGTTGCAACTGGAGACGAAGCCCTGAGGGTCCAGCATCAGCGCCTCATCCGCCCCGGCCTTGATCGCCTGCAGCAGCGCCTGGATCAGGTTGAGCCGGCTGTGGGAATTGAGGCGCATGTCGAACATGTCAGCCGGGGTGCAGCGGATTGTCGAGGTGAACAACGACAGGCCGCGCGTGACGATCTCCGGGCTGGGCGACTTGTACTCCGCGGTGACGACGATGGTCGGCTTGCCCAGCCAGTTGCGGGGGTCCTGGTTGGCGGCGGCCTTCTCGCCCCGGGTCACCATCAGCCGCAGGTGGGCGCCGTCCTCCATCCCGTTGGCCGCCAGCAGCCGGCGGATCTCGGCGACCAGGCCCTGGCGCGTCAGGCCGATGTCCAGGTCGATGGTCCGCGCCCCCTCGTAGAGCCGGTCCATATGGGCGTCGAGGAACAGCAAGGCGCCCTTGTGCAGGCGCAAGCCTTCCCAGACCCCGTCCCCCAGCACGAAGCCGGCGTCGAAGATCGAGACCTTCGCCGCCTCGCGGGGCACCAGGTCGCCGTTGAGATAGATGAGCGCCGTCGCGTTGCGCGGATCGGCGGCGAAATCCTGACTTCCGGCCATGGCGGCAAGTTGTAGGTGGCGTTAGGAAGCCAGGCTAGCGCCCAGCAGCGGAGTTTCAGCATGACCCACGGCATTGGCGGCTCGACCGCGGAGATCGAGCTATCTCAACTCGCCGCCTGGCCCAATCCCGCGCCGGCCATCAGCCGCGACGAGAGGGTGGTGCGCATCGCCCGCGCCCGGGAGCTGATGGCGGAGATCGGCGCTGACGCACTGATCGTTGGGGCCGGCGCCTCGCTGCGCTATTTCGCCGGGGTCGGCTGGAACGCCACCGAGCGGCTGGTGGCGATGATCCTGCCGCTGAGAGGTCCGCCGAGAATGGTCAGCCCCCGTTTCGAGCTGGGCTCGCTGGAGGCATCGCTCGGGATCGAGGCTCAGATGCTGCTGTGGGAGGAGCACGAGAACCCCTACGCGCTCGCCGCCCGCGCCCTGCGCGATTTCGACGCCAAAAGCCTGGCCATCGATCCCGCCCTGCCCTTCTTCGCGTTCAACGGCCTGCGCCTCGCCGCCCCGAGTGTCGCGCTGATCGACGGCGCGCCGGTCATCGACGGATGCCGGATGATCAAGTCGCCCGCCGAACTGGCCCTGATGTCCCAGGCCAAGGCCATGACCCTGGAGGTCCACCGCCGCGCCGCGGCCATCCTTTCGCCGGGGATCACCACGACCGCGGTGCGCCGCTTCATCGACCAGGCGCACCGGGCGCTAGGCGCCGATGACGGCTCGTCCTTCTGTGCGGTGCAGTTCGGGTTGGCCAGCGCCTATCCTCACGGCCTGCCGGGCGAACAGGCCCTGGCCGAGGGTGACCTTGTGCTGATCGACACGGGCTGTCGCGTGCAGGGCTACAATTCCGACATCACTCGAACCTATGCGTTCGGCGAGCCCTCGCCGGAGCATCGGCGAGTCTGGGAAGTGGAGAAACGCGCCCAGGCCGCCGCGTTCGCCGCCGTGAAGCCCGGCGTGCCCTGCGAGCAGATCGACGCGGTGGCGCGCTCGGTGCTGGCAGCCGCCGGCTTCAGCCCCGACTACGACCTGCCGGGCCTGCCCCACCGCACCGGCCACGGCATCGGCCTGTCGATCCACGAGGCGCCCTATCTGGTCCGTGGCGACAAGACTCCGCTCGCGCCGGGCATGTGTTTCTCCAACGAGCCGATGATCGTCATCCCCGACGCCTTCGGCGTGCGGCTGGAAGACCATTTCCACGTCACGACGGAAGGGGCCGCGTGGTTCACGCAACCCCAACCCAGCCTGGAAGAGCCCTTCGGCTGACCGCCGGCGGCGCGACCCGGAATTGGGGCTTGCGCGCCTGGGCGGCTCGAACTACAGTTATTACGCAACTAGTAAGTCATGTTCCCTAGTCGCCCTGTCACCTGAGCCGGCCGCGAAGCCTCCTCCCCCAGCAATCGCGGCGCCCCTTCCCCCTTAGGGTTCGGCTCAGGTGACACCCCTACTTCCGCCAGACCGCGCCGCTCTGGATGCCGTTGTGGGTGTAGGAGCCGCGGAACGCCTCGGCGCGATCTCAGTAGAGTTCGAATCCCCGCCGCTCGACCAGCCAGGCCCGTTCGTCCGGCGAGGTGAGCGCCTCCAGGTCGCCCGGGGTGGCGTTCGCGTCGTCCACCCACTCCCGAAGCGCAGGGCCGCCGTTGATCACGTCGATGGCCAGTTTGCCGATCTCGTACTCGTACGGGAAATCGCGCCACAGCGGATAGTCGGGATAGAGACGGCGGATCGCCTTGAAGGCCAGGGCCTGGAGACGCCAGGGCCGGAAGGCTCCGTGGTCGTAGACGGGCCCCTCGGTGTGGATCTGCACGCCGTTGCAGAGCTGGCCCACATGCTTGTGGAAGGTGGGCTCGAACCAGCAGTCGCGGAGATGACAGCCGGCCAGCCACTGGGGCGCAAGCGCGCGCATCTCCTGGATGACCCGCCGCGCGTCGATGTCCGGAGCGCCGAACAGTTCCAGCGGCCGGGTCGTGCCGCGGCCCTCCGACAGGGTCGCACCTTCCAGCATGACCGTTCCGGCATAGGCCCGCGCCATCCAGAGGTTTGGCGCGTTGGGACTGGGATTGACCCAGGTCCGCCCGCCCAGGGGCCAGCCGAAGCCGGGCGCTGAGTCAGGCGCCCAGCCGTCCATCTCGATCACTCGGTACTCGACGTCGAGCTTCAGGGTCTTGATGAACCAGTGACCCAGCTCCCCCAGGGTGAGCCCGTGGCGCATGGGCATCGGACCGGCGCCGACGAAGCTCTCCCAGCCCGGGCGCAGGGTCAGGCCCTCGACGGGCCGGCCGACCGGATTGGGCCGGTCCAGCACCCAGACAGCCTTGCCGTATTCGGCCGCCGCTTCCAGCACATAGCGGAGGGTGGTGATGAAGGTGTAGATGCGACAGCCCAGGTCCTGCAGGTCGACAAGCAGGACGTCGAAGCTCTCCATCATCGCCTCGGTCGGCCGGCGGACCTCGCCATAGAGGCTGAAGACCGGGATCCCATGCACCGGATCCTTGAAGTCCGGCGACTCGACCATATTGTCCTGCTTGTCGCCGCGCAGGCCGTGCTGCGGCCCGATGGCGGCGGTGACCTTCAGATCGGCGCAGGCCGCCAGGGCGTCGAGCGAATGCTCCAGGTCCCGGGTGACCGACGCCGGATGGGCGAGCAATGCGATGCGGCGACCCGCCAGCGGCGCGCGCAGGGACGGTTCGTCGAGCAGTCGATCTATGCCAAATCTCATGGGGCCCCGGGGGCTGGAAGGTCTAACGCGAAGCCATCGGCGTGATGGAAGTCCGCCTTACCCGGCGGATGGGCCAGCGCCCAGTACGAGATGCCCCCGGCCGCGTCTTCGATCACCGCGGAGAGGCCAAGCCGCCAGGCGCCGGCCTTGGCCAGGCCCGGAACCTGGTCCAGGTCGAGCGAGACCCTCAGCTCGAAACCCTGGTCGGTCGCGATCGGCTCGATGCGCGGCGCATCGAGGCCTTCGGCGGGCCGCATTCCCTGCCGGTAGCCGTCGAACCGATAGGCCGCCCACTCCGTCGAAGGCGAGAAGTTGAACTCGTAATAGGCCTCGCCAGGCCCGGGCCGGACGAACGCCTCGAAGCAGGTTCGCCGCCACAGCCCGTCGGCGCGATTCGGCTCGGCCAGGGGCGGCAGGCTGACGTCCCGCATCGTCCCGGTGACGACATAGCGCAGAGCCAGCAAGCCTGACCGCGGACGGGTGACGTCAGCCTCAAGGCGCGCCACGGCTGGGCAAGCGGTGTCCGCATGGAGATTCAACAGCCGCATCGCCGCATGATAGCGGCGACGCGGGCCGGCGCCATGGCCCTTGTGGACGAAGCGATCGACGCGCTCGATGACCACCACCCCTTCCGTGGCTCCCGCGCGCGCGCATCCGAGCCTCACTTGCACAACAAGACTAAGGTGCTAGCCTGAGTTCAGGGGCGCTGGCGCCAATGATCGAGCTTCGGAGACCCCCAGTGAAGATTGAGCGCCTGTCCCCGGTGAAGACATCGCTCCGACCCAGCAACCATCCCTATCTGACCGGCGCCTGGACGCCGCTGCACGAAGAGGTCGACGCCACGGACCTGGAGGTGATCGAGGGCGCCATTCCGACCGACATCGACGGGGTCTATGTGCGCAACACAGAGAACCCGGTGCAGCAACCCTTGGGCCGCTATCATCCGTTCGACGGCGACGGGATGCTGCACATGATCAGCTTCGAGGGCGGCCGCGCCGACTACCGGAACCGCTTCGTGCGCACCCGAGGTTTCGAGACGGAACAGGAGGCCGGCCGGGCGCTCTGGGGCGGGTTGATGGACGGGCCTGAGGTCTCGCTGCGGCCAGGCTTCGGCGCCCATGGCGGGCTGAAGGATTCATCCTCCACCGACGTGGTGGTGCATGGCGGCAAGATCGTCTCGACCTTCTACCAGTGCGGCGAAGCCTATTGGCTGGATCCCGAGACCCTCGAGCAGGGCGGCGTGGCGAGCTGGGGACCGCTGGACGGCGTCTCGGCCCACACCAAGGTCGACGAGGCCACCGGCGAGCTGCTGTTCTTCAACTACTCCAAGCACGCGCCCTACATGCATTACGGGGTGGTCGACCGGCACGGGAAGCTCACCCACTACACGCCGGTCCCCCTGCCCGGCCCGCGTCTGCCGCACGACATGGCCTTCACCGCCAACTATTCGATCCTCAACGACCTGCCGGTGTTCTGGGACGCGGAGCTGCTGAAGCGCGGCATCCACGCCGTGCGCGCCCATCCGGGCATCCCGTCCCGCTTCGGGATCATCCCGCGGTATGGCGATGCGCAGGACATCCGCTGGTTCGAGGCCGACCCGACCTACATCCTGCACTTCCTCAACGCCTATGAGGACGGCGACGAGATCGTCATGGACGGCTACTTCCAGGAGAAGCCCACACCGCGGCCACTGGCCGACGCGCCGGACGGCTACGCCCACATGATGGGCTTCCTGGACGAGCACTCCTTCCTGCCCCGGCTGCATCGCTGGCGCTTCAACCTGAACACCGGCGAGACCCGCGAACACCACATGGACCCCCGCGTCCTGGAGTTCGGGATGTTCAATCAACGCTACGCCGGCAAGCCCTACCGGTACGCCTACTCGACCACCAGCAAGCCCGGCTGGTTCCTGTTCACCGGCTTCGTCAAGCACGACCTGGAGACCGGGGAGTCCTGGGAAGTGACCCTGCCCGAGGGCCGCTACGCCAGCGAGGCGCCCTTCGTCCCCCGCATCGGCGCCAAGGACGAGGACGACGGCTATCTGGTGAGCTTCATCATCGACGAGAACACCCAGACCTCGGAATGCGTGCTGATCGACGCCAAGCGCTTCGCCGACGGGCCGGTGGTCCGCATCGCCCTGCCTCACAAGCTCTCCAGCGGCACCCATGCGGTGTGGGCCGACCGCGAACTGATCCTCAACGGGTTCGTCGCCGGAACCCCCGCAGCCTGAGCAGGGAGCCGGCAGACCTGCGGTTCAAGGACAGCGGCGCCATGGTGAGCCGGCCGTCTCGAGCCTCCGGGATGTCTCGGCCTCGATCACCTCGAAGGTCACGTCGTGGGCCTCCACCGGCTGGCTGCAACAGGAGCAGGTGACGGCGGGCTCCAGGTCATGACCGTGGGCCTTGTGGCGCAGCAGCAGCGGCGGGCCCTCGGGCGAGACGTAGTACCTGTCGCCCCACCGCAGCAGCATGAGCAGGACCGGATAGTAGTCGATGCCTTTCTCGGTCAGCCGGTACTCGGACCGCCGGCCGCCCAGGTCGTGGGACCCGATCACGCCGAAGCCAGTGAGCCACGAGAGGCGCTCCGACAGGATATTGGTGGCCATGGCGGTGTCGCGCTGGATCTGGTCGAACCGGCGCAGGCCAGTGAAGATCGAACGCAGCACCAGGCTCGCCCACCTGTCACCGGTGAGCTGCGCCACGTCGACCATCAGCGAGGACGAGGTCTCGACGGCATGGCGCCGCTGGCGGCGGCGGCTGTAGCTCGCGGCCATCCAGCCGACGCCGGGCCCCTCGGTCCAGTCGACGTCGCGAGCGCTGATCTCGTCGCCGCAGTTCAGACAGCTGGGCACGGGCTCGAAGACCTGACCGCAGGTCCGGTGCCGCAGCCGCAATTGCAGCCTGCCCTCCGGCGCGCTCCAGCGACGCTCCCAGCGCAGCATCATCAGGGCCGGCCAGTAGAGGTCGCGACCCTTGCGGGTCAGGCGGTATTCGAACCGCGGCGGCGATCGGCTGTAGGGCGCCTTCTCCAGGACATCGGCGGCCACCAGCCGTTTCAACCGGTCGCTGAGCAGGGTGGGCAGCAGGCCGGTGCGGGCGCGATACTCGTCGAAACGCCGCGCCCCGATCCATGAGGCCTCCAAGATCAACAGGATGGAAGTGTCCCCCACCACCTCCAGCGCCCGCCAGATCGAGCAGGTGCGGATCAATTTCGGCGGCGGCATGGGTCAGGCTTGCTCCCGGAAGACTCCAGGTTTCCAAGAGTCGCGGAACGGGTGCGGCCATGCAAGGCGCATTCAACTCGCCGACAGCCGCCGGATCGATGCCCGTCGCAGCTCACGCCTCGGCGCCCGACAAGTCACCGAACAAACATCCGACGGTCACCAAACCGGAGCCTGACTGACACCAGCCCCCGATAACTGACCAACCCGTCCGCTGTCGATGCAGCCAAGGGGGACGGTCGATGCTTTCAACCAATTCTCACCATCCGATGCCACGCCGAGCCTCGCGCAAGGCGCTGCTCTTCGCTTTCTGCGCCGGGGTTCCCCTGGCTTTCGGGGCGCCCGCCTTCGCCGATGACGACGACGCCGTCTCCGAGCTGGTGGTCACCGCGCCGATCCGCGAGAGCCTGGAGAAGTCGCTTCAAATTCAGAAAGAGGCCGACAACGTAGTCAACGTGATCGCAGCCGACACCATCGGGCGCTTCCCCGACGCCACCGCCGCCGGCGCGCTGGCTCGCCTGCCCGGCATCGGGGTTCAGCGCGACCAGGGCCAGGAACGCTACATCCAGATCCGCGGCGCGCCCACCCGTTGGACCACCGTGGCCCTCGACGGGATCAATATCCTCGGCGCCGAGGATCGGATCTTCCGCTTCGATTCCGTGCCCGCCGCCCAGATCAGCGAAGTGGTGCTGAACAAAACCCTCCTGCCCAGCATGCCAGCGGAGTCGCTGGCAGGCCGCGTGAACATCCGCACGTTTTCGCCGATGGACAATCCCGGCTTCCACGGCACGTTCGACGCCGGCGGCGGCTTCGTGGACATGGGCGACGGCCCTGTGGAGCAATATTCCGGCCGCCTGTCCTGGGCCAACGACACCTGGGGCTTCAGCCTGATCGGCTCGCACTATTCCTTCGAGCAGCATACGGACAATTCCGAGCCGCGGTTCGACAGCGTCGGCATCACCCAGCTGCGGATCACCAAGTACATCATCACCCGCCAGACCGAGTCCTATTCCGGCCGGGTCGAGTACCGGCCGGACGACAACAACCGCTTCTCGCTGACCCACCTGAAGACCGAGTTCAACGATTTCGAGGAGCGCAACCAGTATCGCTTCCAGTACAGCCAAGGCTTCTCCGGAACCCGCAACTTCCAGACCGTCGACATGGTCGGGGTGCCGATGGACTCCCAGTTCGAGTACGGTACCTTCTCCAACGGCGTGAAGCTGACCGTCCTGCACGGCGAGCATGAGCTGAGCGGCTGGAACGCCAACTGGGATCTCGCCTACACCGAGACCGAGTTCAACGGCGACATCCCGCTCGTCACCCGGCAGACGTCGACCGCGCTGGGCGCGCCCGGCGCCGCCAACGCCGCCCTGCTGCCGTCGCTGCACCTCACCGTCGACGCTTCTCCCGGCGGCATCCCGCACACCGACTTCTATGACACGGTCAGCGTCGGCGGCGTCCTGACCCGCGGCCCGCAGCGGACGGCGCTGAACCAGCTCTTCTTCCCGGAGGAGTTCGCCACGGAGTCGAGCTACCGTCTCGAAACCGACGCCGTCACGGCCAAGGCCGACATCACGCGCGACTGGGAGAGCTTCGGCGCCGAGGCCACCTTCTCGGCCGGCTTCCAGTACGACGATCGCAGCCAGGAGGGCGCCGACGTGGCCCTGGTGCGGCGCGACGGCTCGGTGGTGACCGGCAACCGCAACGGCTTCAACCTGCGCAATGTGGCCAACCAGCTCGGCCTGCCGTGGAACGCCAATTCGTACGTGACCACCAACCCGTGGGATACGAACTTCGACTTCGGCTACACCGTCGGCTACATGCACAACAAGGCCATGCGCCATCAGCTCGACGCGTTGATGGAGGCCGCCCGCGCCGCCAACAAGGCGGGAACGGGCAATTTCGCGGTCTATGACTTCGATCCCCGGTCGTTCAACACCGTCGACGAGACTGTCGCCTCCGCCTACGCCATGAACCGCTGGAAGTGGGACCGCCACACCCTGATCGCCGGCCTGCGCATCGAGCGCACGGAACTGGAGACCGAGGGGCGGGCCGCCCTGGGCGGGGTGTTGATCCCGCTGACCTTCTCGGCGGAAGAGACCCAGTATTTCCCCAGCCTGCACTACACCTTCGACTATTCCGACGACCTGAAGGTCCGCGCCGCCTTCATCTCCGGCCAGGCGCGGCCCAGCCTGACGGACCTGCGGGCCACGGTCAGCGTGAGTGACTCGGCGCAGACCATCACCGGCGGCAATCCGTTCGCGAAACCGGAAACGGCCTACGGGATGGACGCCTCGCTGGAATGGTACTTCGCCCCGGCCTCGCTGCTCGCCGTCAGCGCCTATCATCGCGAGGTCAAGGACGTGCTGTTCGACGCCTCCACCATTGTGGGCGACGATGGCTATGACTTCGGCGGCGTCGACCGCAGCGCCTACACCTTCACCACCACGTTGAACGGCGGCAAGGGCAGCCTGAGCGGTGTGGAGTTCGTCTACTACCAGCCCTGGACCTTCCTCCCAGGCTGGCTCTCCGGCTTCGGCTTCCAGGGCAGCCTGTCCTTCACCACGGGTGACTTCGAGACCCCGGACGGTTCGACCGTGAAGTTCCCGGGCACCTCCGACCGGATCCTCGGCGCCACGCTGTTCTACGAGAAGTACGGCCTGTCGACGCGCCTCACCTACCAGTACCGCACCGACTGGCTGGACGAGGTGTTCCCGAGCGGCAGCGCGGCCAACTCCAACCTCTACTGGGACGAGACCACGCGGCTGGACCTCTCGGTCCGCTATGAGATCAACGAGCGCTTCTCGCTGTTCATGGACGCCAACAACCTCACCGACGAGCGGGGCGTCCGTTACCAGGGCCAGGAAAACCGGCCCTACGAGGTCGAAGGCTTCGGCCGCAAGTACCTGTTCGGCGTCCGCGCCAGCTTCTGATCCCCTCGATCGGGCCCGCCACGGTGGGCCCGATCGAATACTCCGCGTCCCTGTGCTCCGGCGCAGGGACGCTTTTCATTGGGAGGGGGAAACGGCGCGCGAGTTCGGCGTCGATCATGGAGCGTTCAGGCCGCCCGGGCGCCTTCCACCCACACGCCGCGGATCACCGGCAGGCCGCCGGCGATGCGAACCCGCACCAGGTCGGCGCGGCGGCCGGGCTCGATCACCCCGCGATCTTCCATCTGGGCGGCGCGGGCCGGTCCGGCGGTGACCAGGGCGACCGCCTTGGCCAGGCTCCAGCCGAACCGTTCGTCGGTGAGGGCGAAGGCGCACTCGATCAGGCTGCGCGGGACATAGTCGGACGCAAAGGCGTCCAGCAGGTCGGCGTCAGCCAGCTCGGCGGCCGGCACGTTGCCGGAATAGGAGCCGCCGCGGATCAGGTTGGGCCCGCCCATGACCACGATCATCCCGCGCTCGCGGGCGCGGCGGGCGGCCTCCACCGTCACCGGGAACTCCGCCACCGTGGCGCCCAGGTCGGCGGCATCGTCGATGTGGGCGACGTCTTCGTCGTCGTGGCTGGCCAAGGGCGCGAGGCGGTCGCGGGCGATCTCGGCCACCAGCCTGCGGTGCTTGACGGCGTTGCGGCCTTGGCGATCTCGGATCTCGGCCATGCGGGTGTCGATGGCCTGATCGCTCATGCCGTTGGCGCTCCAGTTGGCCAGATGCTTCTCCAGATTGCGGTACTGCCGCTGGCCCGGCGTGTGGTCCATCAGCGAGAAGAGCGCGGTCAGCGAGTGGCCCGCCAGTTGCTCCAGCCGGTCCGGAAGGTCGTCCGCCGGAGTCTCGCAGCGCCAGTGCAGTCGATGATCGCCCTTCAGCATCCCCCCGTCACGAGCGGCCAACACGCCGTCGACCAGCCGGATCATGTTGTCGTGGTTGCGGGCCACCGCCGGATTGAACGAGCCGATGCTGAGGCTGTCGAACACCGTGGTCACACCCACCGACAGGCAGCAGCCGTCGTGGGTCACCGCCGCCGAGACCGGGTTCCAGTCGATATTGGGACGCGGGAAGAAGTGCTTCTCGAGGTTGTCGGTGTGCAGGTCGATGACGCCGGGCATCAGGACGTCGCCCTCCAGGTCCTCGCCCACCCCGCCGGCGCCGCGGTCCACGGCCACGATCCTGCCGTCGCGGACCAGGACCGAGCCCAGGAACGACTCGCCCTCGGTGACCACCTGGGCGTTCTTGAAGGCGTGTTCCACGGTCGACTCCTGCGGATGGTTCAGTCGCGTTCGGGCTCTGGGAAATCGATCTCGACCTCGGTCGTGGAGCGGGAGATCCCGTACTCCAGCGGCCGACCCAGCCCGTCGATGTTGAGATAGCGGTGGACCAGCAGCGGTACGTGCCGGGGCAAGCGCAGTTGCTCGGCCTCCTGGGCGGTGGGCAGCCGCGCCGAGATCGCCGTGCGCCGCCGGGTGTAGTCGGGGATGCCGGAGTCGATCAGGGTCTGGGTGATGGTGCCGCGGCTCCGGTACATCTCGATGAAGGTCGGGAACCGGTCGTGGCTGAAATGGTGCTGCGAGAGCCCGGTCGGCTCGTCGTCGATCAAGCGCCGGCGCTCCAGATAGATCACCGGCTGGCCGGCCCTTATGCCCAGCTGACCCGCCACCTTGGAGTCTGCCGGCCGCACCAGCAGCTTGATGGTCTCGGTGCGCGGGATTCGGCCGCGCTCGAGCACGCGCTCGGTGAACCGCGGCCGACGCTGCAGCCGCATGGGGGCGGCCGGGCGGCGCACGAAGCTGCCACGGCCCTGGGTCGACTCCACGATGCCCTTGTCCTGCAGGTCAGACAGCGCGCGGCGCACGGTGTGCCGATTGACCATGAACTCCCGCGAGAGCTCGAACTCGGTCGGCAGCTTGTCGCCCGGTGTCAGTTCGCGCGCCAAGATGCGGCGCTCCAGGGACTGTGAGATTTCTCGCCAAAGGGGCATGTCCATCGCCATACCACGGCTCCTTGTCAGTCTTGCGACACCTTCCTAGACAAGTTTTACTGTTGTCAAAGAAAGTTCACTATCCGTTTGTTGCGACTAAATTCTACCTCAACTAACACTAGACTTAAGCGAATACAACATATTGCTTGGTTGTTGGAGGTAGGCGATGCCAGCTCAAACGGTTGTCGAGGCCGCACCGGAACGGCGGCGCTGGCTGTCGATCCTGGCCAAGGCGCCCGCGAACGAAGTATCCGAGGCCTGGGACGCCCTGACCGAACGGCCGACCTACCGCGCCTTGCGGGCTCCGGAGATCGGCATGGTCCTGGTCCGCGGCCGCATGGGCGGGGCGGGCGACGCCTTCAACCTGGGTGAGATGACCGTGACCCGGGCCGCGGTGCGGCTCGACAGCGGCGAGACGGGGATCGGCTATGTAGCCGGCCGCGACCGCCGCCATGCGGAGATCGCCGCGGCGGTCGACGCCATGATGCAGTCCCCGGCCCTACGGCCCGCCGTCGAGGGCGCCATAGTCGCCCGCCTGGCCCGCGCTCAGGACCAGCGCCGCGACACCGCCGCGCGCAAGGCGGCCGCCACCAAGGTCGACTTCTTCACCATGGTCCGCACCCGGAGCCCGAACTGATGTCGCCTTCCACAGCCCTGGACCTGGCCGAGGTCGCCCCAGCCTTCGGCGACCCGACCCGGGAGTCCCAAGCCATCTTCCGCCGGGTGATGGACGCCATGGCGCGACCGGGAACGATCTACGACGTCCCCTTCGCTCCCGACGCGCCGCAGGGCCTGGACCGCGCCGCCGGCGCCGTGGCGCTCACCCTGTTCGACTTCGAGACCCCCGTCTGGCTCGACCTCGCCCTGGCCGGCGGGCCGGCCGAGCGCTGGCTGCGATTCCATGCCGGCTGCCCGCTCACCCCCGATCCCCTGCGGGCGGCCTTCGCCCTGGTCACCGACCTGGCCACGGCGCCGGTCCTGGCGGCCTTCAATCAGGGCGACGCGAAGTACCCCGACCGCTCGACCACCCTGGTGATCCAATTGCCGGCGCTCACCGGCGGTCCGGCCGTCACGCTGCGAGGCCCTGGCATCAAGGACGAGGCGAGCCTGGCGCTGGCCGGCCTGCCCGACGGTTTCTGGGCCCAGGTCCAGGCCAACCACGAGACATTCCAGTTCGGCGTCGATCTGATCTTCGCCGCCGGGGACCGGCTGACGGCCCTGCCGCGCTCCACGCGCGTCACCATCAAGGGAGACTGACCATGGCCTATGTTGCGGTGAAGGGCGGCGAAAAGGCGATCACCAACGCCCATCGTTGGCTGGCCGAGGAGCGGCGCGGCGACGTGTCCGTGCCCGAGATCGAGATCGACCAGGTGCGCGAGCAGCTCTCGCTCGCCATCGACCGGGTGATGAGCGAAGGCTCCTGCTACGACCGCGATCTGGCGGCCCTAGCGGTCAAGCAGGCGCGCGGAGACCTGCCCGAGGCCATCTTCCTCATGCGGGCCTACCGCACCACCCTGCCCCGCTTCGGCGCGTCGCTGCCTGTCGAAACCGGGCAGATGGCCGTCCGCCGCCGTGTCTCGGCGGCCTTCAAGGACATCCCCGGCGGCCAGGTCCTGGGCCCGACCTTCGACTACACACACCGGCTGCTGGACTTCGCCCTCGCCGCCAATGGCGAGACACCGGTTCCGCCGGCGCTGGAGGCCGAGGAGCCCCAGGCCTATCCGATGGCCACCATCGCCTCGGTCTTCGCCCACGAGGACCTGCTGGAAGTTGACACCGTCAATCCCGACGCGGCCGAGCCCTTCGACCTCACACGCGAGCCCATGGCCTTCCCGGCCGGCCGTGACCAGCGGCTGCAGGCGCTAGCCCGCGGCGACGAGGGCTTCCTGCTGAGCCTCGCCTATTCCTCGCAACGCGGCTGGGGCTCGACCCACCCGCTCTGCGCCGAGATCCGCCTGGGCGAGGTGGCCGTCGAGTTCATCCCCGACGAGCTGGGCTTTCCCATCGAGATCGGCGAGCTGAGCCTGACCGAGTGCCAGATGATCTCCACCGGCGCCGGCGGGGTCGAGAAGGCGCCGCAGTTCACCGCCGGCTACGGCCTGACCTTCGGCCATTGCGAACGCAAGGCCATGTCCATGGCCATAGTCGACCGCGCCCTTCGCGACGCCTCGGCCGGAGAGGCCGGCGCGCCGTGCCAGGACGAGGAGTTCGTCCTCTACCACTCCGACAATGTGGAGGCCTCGGGCTTCGTGCAGCACCTTAAGCTGCCTCACTACGTCGACTTCCAAGCCGACCTGCAACTGATCCGCCGCCTGCGCCGCGAACACGCCGCGCGCGAGGCCGCGATGAAGGAAGCCGCCGAATGACCCGCGCCAACGAACCCGAGCGCTACTACAACTACGCCTATCTCGACGAGCAGACGAAGCGGATGATCCGCCGGGCGATCCTGAAGGCCCTGGCCATCCCGGGCTACCAGGCGCCGTTCGGCTCGCGGGAAATGCCCGTGCCGTATGGCTGGGGCACCGGCGGCATCCAGCTGACCGCCGCGATCATCGGGCCGGATGATGTCTACAAGTGCATCGACCAGGGCGCCGACGACACCACCAACGCGGTCTCCATCCGCCGCTTCTTCGCCCAGGTCGCCGACGTGGCGGTCACCGAGGACACGGCGGAGGCGACCATCATCCAGACCCGCCACCGGATCCCGGAACAGCCGCTGACCGCCGGCCAGGTGCTGATCTTCCAGGTGCCGCAGCCCGAGCCGCTGCGAGGCCTGGAGCCGCGCGAGACCGAGACGCGGGCCATGCACGCCTATGAGGAATACGGCCTGCAGTACGTCTCGCTCTACGAGAGCGTGGCCACCTATGGCCGCATCGCCTCGACGGTCGGCTACCCGACCATGATCGAGGAACGCTACCTGATGAGCCCCTCGCCGATCCCCAAGTTCGACAATCCGAAGATGGGCGACAACGAGGCGATCCTGCTGTTCGGAGCCGGACGCGAGAAGCGCATCTACGCCGTGCCGCCACACACCCGGGTGCGCAGCCTCGACTTCGAGGACTATCCGTTCGAGACCCAGACCTGGGAGGAGGATTGCGCGCTCTGCGCCGCCACCGACAGCTATCTCGACGAGGTGATCCTCGACGACAGCGGCGCGCGGATGTTCGTCTGCTCGGACAGCAATTTCTGCGCCGAACGCCGCGCGGCGGGCCACGAGGGCCCCATGGCCGGCCACCAGCTCGCCGCCTTAGAGAAGGAGCCGGCGTGATGAACGCGATGACCAAGACCCTCGAAGGCGCCGCCGTCCAGGCCGCGCCGCTGCTGCGGGTCGACAACCTCACCAAGTGGTACGGCCACGTGGTCGGCTGCCGCGACGTGTCCTTCGAACTGCGCCCTGGCGAGGTGCTGGGCGTGGTCGGTGAGAGCGGGTCGGGCAAGACCACCCTGCTCAACTGCATCTCCGGCCGCCTGCCGCCCTCCTCGGGCCAGGTCGAGTTCGACACGTCCAGGTTCGGTCTGACCGACATCTACGGCCTGAACGAACCCGACCGTCGGCGGATGCAGCGCGAGGAATGGGGCTTCGTGCACCAGAACCCCCGCGACGGCCTGCGCATGCGGGTCTCCGGCGGGGCCAATGTCGCCGAACCGCTGATGAACCTCGGCGACCGCAACTATGGGCGGATGCGCAAGGCCACCATCGAATGGCTTGAACGCGTCGAGCTCGACACCAAGCGCATCGACGACAAGCCGCGCAACTTCTCCGGCGGCATGCAGCAGCGCATCCAGGTGGCCCGCAACCTGATCCACGGGCCCCGCCTGGTGTTCATGGACGAGCCGACCGGGGGGCTCGACGTCTCGGTCCAGGCCCGGCTGCTGGACCTGCTGCGCGAGCTGGTCCGCGACCTCGGCCTGGCGGTGATCATCGTCACCCACGACATGGCGGTGGCCCGGCTGATGGCCGACCGACTGATCGTCATGAAGGGCGGGTTCGTGGTCGAGACCGGCCTCACCGACCAGGTGCTGGACGATCCCCAGCATCCCTACAGCCAGCTCCTCGTCTCCTCCGTCCTGCAGATCTAGGTCCCGTCATGAGCCAAGAACCCCTGATCGTGGTCGAGGATCTCGCCAAGACCTTTGTCCTCCACAACGCCGACGACGCCAGCATCCCGGTTTTCGAGGGTCTGAAGCTGGAAGTCGCGCCGGGCGAATGCGTCGTCCTGGCCGGCGAGTCCGGTGTCGGCAAGTCGACCCTGATGCGATCGATCTACGGCAACTACCTGCCGACCCAGGGCGCCGTGCGGGTGCGCCACGACGGCGCCTATGTCGACATCACCCGCGCCCTGCCCCATCAGGTTCTGGACGTGCGGCGCCGCACGCTCGGCTATGTCAGCCAGTTCCTTCGGGTGATCCCGCGGATCTCCACCCTGCACCTGGTCATGGAGCCGCTGCTGGAGAACGGCGTCGATCCGAAGGAAGCCCAGGACCGCGCGGAGGGCCTGCTCTCGGCCCTGCGCCTGCCCAGGGCCCACTGGGACCTGCCCCCCGCGACCTTCTCCGGCGGCGAGCAGCAGCGGGTCAACATCGCGCGCAGCTTCATCCGCAACTATCCGGTGCTGCTGCTGGACGAGCCGACCGCGTCCCTGGACGCCGAGAACCGCGCCATCGTGGTCGGGCTGATCCAGCAGGCGCTGGACGCCGGTGCGGCGATGATCGGCATTTTCCACGATCACGACGTCCGCGACGCGGTGGCCACCCGACTGTTCATCGTCTCGCACTTCAAGGCGGCGGCGTAAGATTATGGAACTGCGCATCTTTTCTGACGCCGTCGTTACGCCCGAAGGCCAGTTTGCCGCCGAACTGGTGATCCGCGACGGCTTCGTCGTCGCCGTCGACGGCGGGGCTGGCCCCTCAAGGTCAGCCTTGGATTGGAGCGGCGACGTCCTGGTCCCTGGCCTGATCGACATCCACACCGACAACCTGGAAAAGCACTACCAGCCGCGGCCGGGCGCCTTGTGGGACGCCTATGGCGCGGCCCTGGCCCACGACGGCCAATGCGCCGCGGCCGGCATCACGACGGTGCTGGACTCGCTCAGCCTGCACGGCCGCAAGGAGGGCCTCGACCGCAAGACCGCGCTGGGGCCGATGATCGCCGGAATGGATCAGGCCCAGGCCGACGGCGCCCTGCGCGCCGAGCACCTGCTGCACCTGCGCTGCGAGGTGACCAATCCCGAACTCCTGTCGCTGCTGGAGCCGCACGCGGACAATCCGCGCCTGAAGCTGCTCTCGGTGATGGACCACACACCGGGCCAGCGGCAGACCACCAATGTCGCCGCCCTGGAGGCGCGGATGGTCGCCGCCGGGCGCAGCGAGGCCGAGGTCGAGGAGATGGTCGCCCGCCGCCATGCCGGCCGCGATCCCTCCGCCGCCCACGACAATCGCCGCAGCGTGGTGGCCTTCGCCCGCGAATACGGCGTGCCACTGTGCGCCCACGACGACGCCACCATCGAGCAAGTCGATGAGGCCCACGCCGACGGCTGCGTCATCGCCGAGTTCCCGGTGACCCTGGCCGCCGCCCGGGCGGCCCGCGGCTACGGCATGGCCATCTGCATGGGCGGGCCGAACTTCGTGCGCGGGGCGTCGCATTCGGGCAATCTGTCGGCTCGGGAGTGCGCCCAACACGACGTGCTCGACATTCTCGCCTCGGACTATGTGCCGCTCTCCATGCTGCGTTCCGCCTTCATGCTGATCGACGAGTTCGGCTGGCCGCCCGAGCGCGCACTGGCCACGGTCGCCGCCGGACCGGCCCGCAGCCTCGGCCTCACCGATCGCGGCGAGATCGCGCCGGGACAACGCGCCGACCTGGTGCGGGTCTCGCGCCGCTCCGGGGGCTGGCCTGTGCCGGTAGAGGTCTGGCGTCAGGGCCTGCGGGTCGCATGAGCCCCCGCTACGCCATCTACTACGCCCCCGCCGCAGGCGACGACCTGTGGCGCAAGGCCTCGGCCTGGCTGGGCCGGGACGCCTATACGGGCCAGGTCCTGGCCCGCCCTGCCCTGGCGGATCTGGACGGCCTCGATCTCGACGCCCTGACCGCCGATCCGCGCGACTACGGCTTCCACGCAACGCTCAAGGCGCCCTTCGAGCTGGCCGATGGCGTCTCCGAGACCGAGCTACTGGACTTCGCCGCACGGTTCGCGGCCGCGCGCGCGCCGTTCGAGGCGGCCATCGCGCCCGCCGCCCTCGGCCGCTTCCTGGCCTTCCGGGAACAGGAGCCCTCGACCGGGATCGCCGCCCTGCATGGCGATTGCGTGCGCGCCTTCGACCCCTTCCGCGCCCCGCTCGGGGAGCTCGACCTGGCGCGCCGGCGGAAGGCTCCGCTGACTCCCGAACAGGACGCCCGTCTGGTCGCCTGGGGCTATCCCTATGTGTTCGAGGACTTCCGCTTCCACATGACCCTGACCGGCCAGGTCCGCGACGAGGACCTGCGCGAACGGGTGCTGGGCGTCCTGCGCGACCACTTCGCCGAGGAGAGCGGGCCGCACCGGTTCGACGGAGTCGCGGTGTTCAAGCAAGCCGATCGGGCGGCGCCGTTCGACATTCTCCAGCGTTTCGGCTTCGAGGCCGCGCTCGCTAGCGCCTGATGGCGTCGAGAAGTTGGGCGACGCCGGCGACCACTTCCCCCTCGTTGCGGACTTCAACCACGTCGTCGCCCGCCACCTCGACGGCGTCGGCGCGGGAGAGCCGCGCCTCGATTTCGGCCTGCGTCTCGCGGCCGCGCCGGGCCAGCCGTTGGGCCAGGATCGAGGCGTTGGCGGTGATCGTCACCACCCGGACCTTGGCGAACCTAGCGCGAGCGGCCTCGACCACGCCGCGCGAGACATTGACCACCACGCGCCGGCCGGCGGCGATGTCGCCGGCGATCGCGGCCGGCACCCCGTAGCCGAGGCCGTGGGCGCTCCAGGACAGGGCGTAGGCCCCGGAGGCGTCGCGTAGGTCGAAGGTTTCGCGGCTGACCTCGACATGGTCCTCGCCGCCGGCGTCCTGGGCCCGCGTGATCTCCCGGCGCGGGAACACCACGGCGGCCTCGTCGTCCAGCAGCGACCTGGCGCAGTCGAGCAGGGTGTCCTTGCCGGCCCCCGAGGGCCCGACCACCAGGACCAGCAGGCCGGCCTCAGCCATGCTTTTCGACGAAGGCGTCGGCGTCGAGCCGGCGGAAGTCTTCAAGGGCTTCGGCGAGGCGCTCATGACTCCAATCCCACCAGGCTATCGCCAGAAGACCATCCTGAACGGCCTTCGGGAAGCGCTCTCGGATCGGCTTGGCCGCAACGCCGCCGACGATGGTGAAGGGCGGGACGTCCTTGGAGACCACGGCGCCCGCGCCCACCACCGATCCAGTCCCGATGGTCACACCCGGCAAGACGGTCGCGCCATGCCCGATCCAGACGTCGTGGCCGAGGGTCACCCGGTGCGAGCGGCGCCATTCGAAGAACTCGTGGTCATCCTCGACGCCCAGCTCATAGGACCGCGCCCGATAGCTGAAGTGATGCTGGGCGGCCTTCCAGGTCGGGTGGTTGCCGGGATTGATCCGCGCGTCGCGGGCGATGGAGCAGAACCTGCCGATCTCGGCATAGGTCGCCGAGGCGTCGTTGACGATGTAGCTGTAGGCGCCCATCGACACTTCCGAGAAGCTGGTCCGGGCGCCGATGCGGGTCCAGGGCCCCAGGATGCAGTCATGCACCGAGGCGTCCTTGTGGATCACCGGCTGGGCCGGATCGAGGCCGTCATCATCCGGCAAGGCGATGTGCCCGTCGTAATAGCGATAGCCCGGCTCAAGGGTGACGTCGGAGAGGCGCAGGCTCATCAGGCGGCTTCCACCACGGCCAGCGGTTCGGGGGCGCGGACGCCGCGGCCGGCATAGACACGCTCAAGCACAGCGGGCGTCAGCGCGCTTGGCGGTCCGTCGAAGACGATCGCGCCCTTGGCCATGGCGACGATCCGCGTGCAGTAGCGCCGCGCGATTTCCAGGCTGTGCAGGTTGACGATCACCGGCACGTTCCGCTCGCGGCAGATCTTCTGCAGGGCGTCCATCACCACCTCGGCGTTGACGGGATCGAGCGAGGCCACCGGTTCGTCGGCAAGCACCAGGTCGGGCTCCTGCAGCATGGCGCGGGCGATGGCCACCCGCTGCTGCTGGCCGCCGGACAGGGTTCCGGCCCGCTGAAGGGCGGCGTGGGCCATGTCCAGGGCGTCGAGCTCCAGGATGGCCCGGGCGCGGTCGGATGCTGGGAAAAACTTGATCAGCGACGCGGCCAGCGGCCGCTCGGCCACCACACCCACGAGCACATTGGTGATCACGTCCAGGCGCGGGCAGAGGTTGAACTGCTGGAAGATCATCGCGCAGCGGCGGCGCCATCGCCGCAGCGCCGGCCCCTTCAGACGGCTGACGTCCTCGCCGTCCCAGGTGATCCGGCCCTCGCTGGGGTCGGTCAGGCGGTTGATCATCCGCAGCAGGGTCGATTTGCCTGCCCCCGATCGGCCAATGACGCCCACCAGCTCGCCGCGCTCGCACGAGAAGCTGACCTTGTCCACGGCGCAAGTCTCGCCGAAACGCTTGGTGACGCCATGCAGTTCGAGCATCGGACCTCCGGGGGCTGACCCTGGACAGGAGCCTAGTCCGGGGGCGTGACCCCCCCGTGACGGACGCGCGACCCAGTTCCGCATCAGCCGCCGATTTGTCGGCGTTGCACCGCCGTCATCGGGTGGGACTACAAGCACGGACGGGAGGCGTCCTTGGCGGAACTCGTGGTGATCGGCGCCCTGGCGTTGGACCGGCCCGTGCGGGTCAACCAGCCGCCGGCCCCGGGCGCCCGGCTCATGGGCCACAGCCTGGGCGGCATGCTGGCCGGACGATTGGGCGGGGGCGGCGCGAACGCCGGCGTGGCGCTGGTCCGGGCGGGCCACAGCGTCAGGCTTGCCGCGGCAATCGCCGAGGACGCCGACGCCGACGTCGCGCTCGGCCAGGCGCGATCGCCGTGGAGCTCGACAGCTCCGCACCGCTGACCGGCGCCTTCCCCGCCTTCAGGCCAGGCTCGCCCTGAGACGCTGGGACACGGTATCCAGGGCCGCGACGCACAGCATGTAGAGGCCGACGATGAACAGAACCTCGTCGAAGGCGAAGATGCGAATCCGCTCCTCCAGTTCGAACCCGATGCCGCCGGCGCCGACGATGCCCAGCACCGCGGCGTTGCGGAAATTGCTCTCCAGGAAGAACAGGCATTGGCTGGCCATGACCGGCGTGACCTGGGGCGCAAGGCCGTAGCGCAGCGCCATCAACGGCGGGACGCCCGCGGCCCGGACCCCCTCGATCGGCTTCTCGTCGCAGTTCTCGATGGCTTCGGAGAACAGCTTGGCAAGGCTGGGGATGTCGGCCAGCGCCAGGGCGATCACTCCGCCGAACGGACCCAGGCCGAAGGCCGAGACCAGGATCAAGGCCCAGACCAGGGCCGGCACGCCGCGGAACCAGTCCAGCGCCCGGCGGAAGGCGAAGTGCAGAACCGGCTGGCCCACCACCGTCTTAGCGCCCAGCGCGCCCAGCGGCAGCGCTGCGAGGGCCGCCAGCACCGTTCCGGCGAAGGCCATGGCGAAGGTCTCGGCCAGGGCCTTTACGATGCGCAGCGGGTCCCCGCCGTCGGAGGGCGGCAAGGCCCCTTCGGCGAACCGCCCCAGCTTGTCCAGGCCGGCGAACAGGGCGTCCGGCGCCAGATTGAGGTCCGCGCACATGGCGATGAAGGCCGCGAGGCCGGCGACGACCAGGCCGGCCTGAACCAAACGCCCCTGCGGGCGCATGGCGCGAGGCGCGACCGCCATCGCCTGGTGGTAGGCCCCATCTCTCACCGCGCCGCCGCCAGGCCGATCAGGCGATGGCGGATCGCCTCGGAGGTCAGGTCGATCACGAAGATCATGCAGACGATCAGCAGCAGGATCGCCAGATAGGTGTCGAATTCGGTGTAGGTGATGGCTCGCTGCAGTTCGAGACCGATGCCGCCGGCGCCGACGATGCCCAGGGCCGCGGCGCCTGCCAGGTTGCCCTCCAGCCGGATGAGCACATAGGAGGCGTAGTTGGGCAGGACCTGCGGGACGACGCCGTAGCGGATGCGGCTCAAGGGGCCCACCCCGGCGGCCTCCATGGCCTCGAGCTGGCGCGGATCGACCTCTTCATTGATCTCCGCGAACAGCTTGCCGAGGCCTCCCACGGTGGAGATGGCCAGTGTGATCACGCCAGCCAGCGGCCCGACCCCGAAGGCGGCCACCAGGATCAAGGCGAGGATCAGGTCCGGCAGGGTGCGTATGGCCTCCAGCGTCCGCCGGACCGCGAATCGCACCGCCGGAAACGGCATCAGGTTGCGTGCGCACAGAAACGAGGCGACCAGCCCTCCGGCGGCGCCGAGCACGGTGGCGACAATGGCCATCTCGACGGTCTGCCACCCCAGCTTCAGCCAGACCGGCAGGTCGTAGAACCACCAGGCCAGCGAGCCCTTCGTGCGGCTGTCGGCGACCAGGGCCTCGGCCTTCAGGTCGGGGATCATGCGGGTCAGGAAGTCGGCCACGCGGCCCAGGGGATCGCCGCCGATGTCGGAGGAGAAGAACTGGCTGCGCTGGAACGAGACCAGCAGGACGGCCGAGAAGATCAGCAGGCCCGCCAGGGCCCGCAGCCGCTGTCGACGCAGTGTGCGCCGGCGCAGGCTCTCGAACTCGGCGACGGCCAGGTTCAAGGCGCGGCCGTCAGGGCTTGAGCCTCGGTCGGTTCGAACTCGGCGGCCTTGGGCGACCAGGCCGAGGCCCAGGCGAAGGCGGCCCGGTTCTCGAAGTGCAGCGGCAGGTGAATGCCGATCAATCGGTAGCGGGTGTCCAGCGGCATGTCCTGGCGCACGACGATCGCCTGGGACGCCTGCGGCCGGATGCGGGCCAGGACCTTCAGGTCGGTGCAGGGTTTGGCCTTCTTGACCGCCACCTTGGGGCAGAGGCGCTGCCAGGCCGCGGCGTGCAGGACCATGGCCTGGGCCTGGCCTCCGCGCAGGCGCGCGGCGGCGGCGTCGCCATCAGCCTCCACCAGTTCCTGGCCGAAGAAGCCGCTCGCCGCGCCCCGGTCGGCCAGGGCTTGTCGTGGCAGGACGAGCGCCGCGGGCGTGCGGCCGCCGAACACCAGGGTCTTGCCGCGCAGGTCGGCGAGGCTTCGGGCCGGGCTGGCGGCCGGAACCGCCAGGACGATCATGATGCGGTTGAGGCCGCCCTCGGGGCGCAGGGTTAGGATGGCCCGCGTCGTGGCCTTGACGGGGACGAAGGCGGCGGGATCGAGGACGGCGAGATCCAGCTTGCCCGCGGCGAGCGCCGCAGCGGCGTCGGCGGCGCTGGCGACCGGACACCGCTGCACGGGCACGCCGAGGCGCTTGGCGAGGTGGTCGTAGTAGGCCTTCTCCCCAGCGGGACTGGCCGCGCCAGGCAGGGCGCACGGCCGGGCGTCGGGCGAGATCGCCGCGAGGCGCAGGGGCTGGGCGGCCGTGGCGCCGGTGGCCGTCAGCAGGGCGGCGGCCAGGACTGCGGCCAGGGAGCGGCTCATGGCCGGCCTCCCTGCCCGCGTCGCTGGGCCAGGTCGGCGGCGCGCAGGGCGATGATGTCCTTGTAGTGGTCTCGGGTCACCGAGGTGTAGGCCGAGCCGTCGAGCTGGCCGAGATCTGGCCACAGGTCGGGTTCGTCATATGGCAGGGCCGCCATGGCGCCGCGCACCAGATCGATCATCGGCTGGGGCCGGTCGGTGCGGACGACGAAGGCCTCGCTGGGGATCGGCCCGGCCGTCCAGATGATCCGGAAATCCTCGACGTCGACCAGGCCGCGCCGGGCCATGGTGTGCAGGGCCCCTCGGCTGAAGCCGTGCTCCGGATCTCCGCCGCTGGCCTGCAGGATGGCCGCATCGAACTGACCATTGGCCAGGGCCATCACCGCCTGTGTGTGGCCGCCGGCGAAGCCGGTCTTGCTGAAATAGGTGTCGGGATCGATCCCCTGTTCGCGCAGCCTGGCGCGCGGGACCAGGTAGCCAGAGGTGGAGTTGAAATCCACGAAGCCCAGCGATCGGCCCTTGAGGTCGGCGACGGATCGGAACGGACTGTCGGCGCGTACGACAATGGAGGAATAGTAGCCCGTCCCCCCCTCGGCCTGGCGCAGGGAGAGGATCGGCGACACCAGGTCGCCGACCTGGGCGTCCACATTGGCGTAGGAACCGCCGGCCATCTGCGCCAGGTCCACCTGGCCAGACGAAAGGGCCTGGATGACGCCGTTGTAGTCCGAGCTTTCGTAGAGCTTGACCGGCAAGCCCAGCGCCTTGCTGAGGTGCGCCTGGTAGACGCCGCGGCGGCGCACGATCATCGGGTCGTCGTTGCTGCCGCTGACCGCCATGCGGATCTCCTTGACGCCGCTGCGCCAGTCCCCCGAGGCGACCGCCTCAGGCTTCTCACCGCAGGCAGTGAGCAGCCCGGCGCAGGCCGCGGTAAGGCACAGGAAGGATCGTCGCATCACGCACCAGGCTTCGCGTCGGCGCAGAACGGTCGCCGACGGGCTATCGATGCCGCCGCGCCGTGTCGCGGCGATGACGCGCGCATGACGGTTTTGCTCTGCGTCGACGACTTGTGGCCGACAAGCGCCGGCCAGGCGACTGCCCTACGTCCGCGGAAGCGTGCTGGTGGGCCCGGTAGGACTCGAACCTACAACCAGACCGTTATGAGCGGTCGGCTCTAACCATTGAGCTACAGGCCCCTGCAGCGACGGTTCGCGGGGTTACCACGACCTGCACGCGCCTTAAAGCCGCCGTTCAGATTGGGTCTGCAACAAGCGGAACCACAAGGGTCGGCTCGCCGTTAGGTCGGGCAGCCGGCTCCGGGCAAGCCTGCTCATCCCCGACTGGAGACAACCATGAAAACCCTCGTCCGCGCCGGCGCCCTGGCCCTGCTGCTCGCGACCGCCGCGGCCGCACCCGCCGCCCTGGCCCAAACCTCGCCGGCTGGAGCCGCTTCCATGTTCAACGCCACCACCCTCAACCTCTCGGCCTATGGCGAGACCCGCATCGCGCCCGACAAGGCGACGATCAACCTGGGCGTGGTGACGGAAGCGCCTACGGCGGCCGGCGCGCTCTCGGCCAACGGCGAGCGGATGAACAGCGTCATCGCCGCCCTGCGCAAGGCCGGCATCGCCGAGAAGGACATCCAGACCTCGGGCCTGAACCTCTCGCCCCAGTACGACTATGTGCAGAACGAACCGCCAAGGCTGCGCGGCTACCAGGCCTCCAACCAGGTTACGGTGACCGTGAACGACCTGGCCAAGCTGGGCGCCGCCGTGGACGCCACGGTGAAGGCCGGCGCCAACCAGGTAAACGGCATCTCCTTCGGCCTGAAGGATCCCACGGCCGCCGAGAACGCCGCGCGCCACGAGGCGGTGAAGGCGCTCAGCGCCAAGGCCGCGCTCTATGGCCAGGCCACCGGCCACCGCATCAGCCGCCTGGTGTCGCTGAGCGAAGGCGGCGGCTATTCGGTCCCGCCGCCCATGCCGATGGTGCAGTACGCCCGAATGGAGAAGGCCGACTCGTCCGGCACGGCGATCTCCGGCGGCGAGCTGTCGGTGCGGATCGATGTCACCGCCCTCTATGAGATGACCCGCTAGCAACGCACGGGCGGCCGGTGCTTGCGCCGGCCGCCCGGACCGGCGACCCTCGACCGATCGGGAGGCGCGCCATGGATCCGTTCGAACAGGCTTGGAGCCATCTGAGCGTCAGCCTGGAGGGCGCGGTCGCCACGGTCCGCCTCAACAGGCCGGAGGCGCGGAACGCGCTGAACACCGCCCTGATGGAAGAGCTCACCGCCTTCGCCCGCGCGATCCGGCGGCGCGGCGACATCACCGCGGTGATCCTCACCGGCTCCGAGCGTTTCTTCTCGGCCGGGGCCGATCTCGGCGCCCAGGGCGAGCGGCGCAGGCCCACCCTGCTGGAGACCCGCCAAGCGGTGATGGCCGGTCCCGACATGTGCGAGGCCTGGGAGGAGATCGAGGCCGTCACCCTGGCGGCCCTCGAGGGCTACTGCATCGGCGGCGGATGCGCGCTCGCGGTGGCCTGCGACTTCCGGATCATGGGCCAGGGCGCGACCATGCGGCTGCCGGAGGTGCCGCTCGGTATCAACATGAGCTGGCGCAGCCTGCCGCGGATCACCGCCCTGGTCGGTCCGGCGCGCGCCAAGCGGTTCGTGATGTTCGGGGAAGCGGCCTCGGCCGCCACCTGCCTGGACTGGGGGTTCTGCGACGAGGTCGTCGCCGACGGCGAGGCCCTGGGGGCTGCCCAGGCCTGGGCGGCCAAGCTCGCCGCCCTGCCGCCGCTGCCGGTGCGGATGACCAAGGAGGCGATCGACGCGGTGACCAAGGGCGGCCATCACGCGGCGACCTTCATGGATCGCGACCAGTTCCTGCTGACCAGCCGCAGTTCGGATTTCCGCGAGGGGGTGGCGGCCTTCTTCGAGAAGCGGCCGCCCAGGTTCACCGGCGACTAGGCTAGAGCCCGGCGGCCTTGAAGGCGGCGCCCAGCTTGTCGGCGATCACCACGCCAGGGGGGACATTGTCGCCCTCCATCACCGCGGCGTAGACCATGTCGTGTCCCTCGATGGGCCCGGACGCCCAGGCCACCAGCCGCGAGCCCTCAGGATTGCTGGGGCAACTGGCGGTCGTCGGGGTCTTGCTGGCGAGGGCGGCTTCCAGAAGATCGTCGGGCGTCTGTGCCAGGCCGCCGCCGCAGGCCGGCAGTTTGCGGCCGCAGACGACATTGGAGCCGAACCGGTAGACCGTCTTGCCGCCCTGGGCGATCAGCACGCAGGTTCCCGGATCACCCACAGCTTTGCCGACCGTCTGGTCCAGCACCGCCTTGTCGACCCCCTCGGGGGCGTTCGGCGCGCAGGCGGAGGCGAGGAGCGCCGCGAGCAGGAGACCTGCGGCGCGCGGGATCACGCGGCCATCTTCACGTGATTGCCGTCGTCCAGCAGCACGACGGTGGGGGAATAGTTGCGGGCCTCCTCCGACGGCAGCATGCCGTAGGTGACCACGATCACCTTGTCGCCCTTTTGCACCAGGCGCGCGGCGGCGCCGTTGACCCCGATCACCTTCGAGCCGCGGGGCGCCTCGATGGCGTAGGTGGTGAAGCGCGCGCCGGTGGTGATGTTCAGCACGTCGACCTGCTCATGCGGCAGGATACCCGAGGCGTCCAGCAGATCGCGGTCGATGGCGATCGAGCCTTCGTACTCCAGGTCGGCCTGGGTCACCGTGGCGCGGTGCAGCTTGGCCTTCATCAGGGTCACCAGCATGGGCGGTCCTTCAACGTGCAGTGCACAATGCCCTCAAAATGAAAGGCCAGCGGATATAGACGCGAAAATGGGGCGGTTCAATTGCCGCGACGCAACAAACATGACCCTAGGTCAATCGGTCGCGTATCCGCGTTTGGCCTGGTTCGACGCGGGATTCCCTAGCAGAATCGGCGAGATAGGCGACCGGGCGTCGTCGATCGCAAGATCACCTAGGGGGAGCTGATATTTTTGTGAGCGAGCGTCCTAGCCGGCCTTTTCGCGCAGGAAGTCCGACATCTCGTCCAGCAACGGAGCCAGACTCCGGAACGGCCGGGCGATGGCCTTCATGACGCCGTTGTGGTCCAGGCCCGGATAGTGATGCTCCTCCACGCTCGCCCCGGCCCGGCGCAGCGCCGCGGCCAGATAGGCGGTGTCGCGCGGCGGCACCTCGGCGTCGGCCTCCCCCGTGGCCAGGAACATCGGCGGGGCGTCGGCGCGGGCGAAGGTGGCCGGCTGGGTCGCCGCGAGGTCGGCCTCCCGGCCGAACACGTTCGTCACGCCGGCCCCCTTCAGCGGCAGGAAGTCATAGGGCCCGGCCAGGCCCGCCACGGCCCTGATCGTGAGCGGATCGACGCCGGCGGCCTTCAGATAGCGATCGTCCAGGGCCAGCATCACGGCGTTGTAGGCGCCCGCCGAATGGCCCAGCAGCACGATCCGGCTGGGATCGCCGCCATAGGCCGGGCCGTGGTCCACCGCCCAGCGCACCGCCAGGGCGCCGTCCTCCAGGAAGGCCGGGAAGCGGACCGCCGGATAGAGCCGGTAGTCGGGCAGCACCACCACGAAGCCCTTGGCCGCCAGGGCCCGGGCGGTCCACTCGTAGTCCTGCCGCCGCCCCGTCTCCCACGAGCCGCCGTAGAAGAAGACGGCGATGGGCCGCGGCGCTTCGATGCGGCGGGGAGCATAGACGTCCAGGGTCTGGCGCGGGGCGCCGCCATAGGCCTGGTCCGTTGCGCTGCGCAGGGCCGAGTCGTGCGGCACGAAGGTGTTGAACACGCCGAGCGGCGTACAGGCGCTGGCCAGTACGGCCACCGCCGCGATCAGGGCCGTCCTGGCGGTCGGATGGTAGGGCCGGAACGAGAGGCATGGCGGCATGCCCAAGGGCTATCGGCGTTCCCGCCACCTCGCAACCATGGCCGCGCGCCGTACCGAAACGTCGGACTTGACGCCCCCTGGGTCACCGGGCCCAAATCCTCCCGAAGCGGGCTCCAGGACGCCGGCGCGACGAACGGGAGTGGGCGACATGGACGGCGATCAGGCTTTGGGCGGCTTCTCTTCGGAGGGCTTGGCGGCCATACCGGCCAGTCTGGCGCCGGTGGTGGAGGCGGGCGACCTCTCGGGCTTCGTAACCCTGCTTTGGCGCAAGGGCGAGCTGGCCCAGGTCAATACGCTGGGTCTGCGCGACGTCGAGGCAGGCCTGCCCATGACCCGCGACACCCTTTTCCGGATCGCCTCCATGACCAAGCCGATCACCTCGGTGGCGGCCATGATGCTGCTCGAGGAAGGCAAGCTCAGCCTGGATGACCCGATCACCAAGTGGCTGCCTGAATTCGCCGACATGCAGGTCCTTAAGTCGGCCTCCGGCCCCCTATCGGAGACCGTGCGGGCCGTCCGCGACATCACTATCGACGACCTGATGACCCATCGCGCGGGCCTGGCCTACGGCTTCACTTCGATCGGCCCGATCGCCCACGCCCACGAAGAGGCCCTGGGCCCGCCGCTGGGCGGACCGCACGGTCCCGACGAATGGCTGAAGCGGCTGGGCGAGCTGCCGCTATCGTACCAGCCCGGCGAGCGCTTCCATTACAGCCACGCCACCGATGTCCTGGGCTTCCTGGTCGGCCGCGTCGCCGGAACCGGCTATCGCGAGTTCATCATGGAGCGGATCCTGCAGCCGCTCGGCATGGCCGACACCGACTTCTGGTGCCCGCCGGACAAGCGCGACCGCATGGCCAAGCTCTACCGGATCAACCCCGAGACGGACAAGATGCAGGATGCGTCGTTCCCGCACATCGACGGCCCGCCGGCCTTCTGCGCGGGCGGCGGAGGCCTGATATCGACGGCCGACGACTATCTGAAGTTCGCCCGCATGATGCTGAACGGCGGCGAACTGGACGGCCGGCGCTATCTGAAGCGCGAGACCGTCGAGCAGATGCGGACCAGCCGCCTGACCGACGACCAGCGCCAGATCCCGTTCATGGGCATTCCGTTCTGGCTGGGCCAGGGCTTCGGACTGGGTCTCTCCGTGATCACCGATCCCGAGAAGCAGGCCTGGATGGGCGCGGGGTCGGAAGGCTCGTTCGGCTGGCCGGGCGCCTTCGGCACCTGGTGGCAGGCCGACCCGGCCGAGGACATGGTGATGATCTACCTGATCCAGAACTCCATGCCGCTGGGTCCCGAAGCCGCCGCGCAACTGGCCACCGGCCAGCGCATGGGCGGCCGCGCCGCCCTGCCGGTGTTCCAGAAACTGACCTACGCGGCCCTGGGCCGTGCGCTCTAGGGCTTGCGCGGCTCCACGCACATCGGCTGGCCTTCATAGAGGTCGCCGATGAGGCTGCCGTCGCGGGCGGCGAGCTTGCGCGCCTTCTCGAAGGCGAGGTTTTCCTTCGGAGCCCTCTGACCGGGGGCGCAGACGGGCGCGTCTACGCGCATGCCCTGTCGGCAGATGCAGATGTCCTCGCGCTTGTCCAAGCGGCTGCCCGGCACCTTGCAGACCGCGGGCAGGCTCTGACCGCCTACGTCCAGGCAGAGGGTGGTTTCGGTGGGTGGGTTGGCCGACATCCCGCCCTGGGCCAGGGCCAGGCCCGAGCTGGCGGCCAGCGCGGCGGCGGCGATGAGGAAGGTGCGGATCATGTCGAGGCCTCCAGACGTCATGCGAACATAAGGCGCCCGAAGCGTGGCGCCTTTCGGGCGGCGACAGCTATCGCGATTCACCATGTCTCCCAGCGAAAGCTTAACCGCAACGCCCCATGGTGGTGACCGGGAGGGCCCGCCATGGATCCGATTGCGACCGCTCAGTACGGCATGCTCGCGGCCAGCCGCCGCTTCGAGGCCTCGGCCTTTCGCACCGCGCAGATGGGCGACCCCAACGCCAATGTGGACCTTGGCTTCGAGGTGGTCGAACAGATAACCGCCAAGCATGAGTTCTCGGCCAACGCCGCGGTGATCCGCACCGCCGACGACATGCTGGGCGACCTGCTGGACATCCTGGCCTAGCCAGCTGGATCTTTGACATCGCGCTCCAGGCCCGGTAGCCGCCGGTCATGGCTCTGCGCTCGCTCTTCGTCACCCAGGTCTATGAGGCCTCGCTCACCGGCGAGCGCGACTTCGAGGGCTTCAACGCCGAACTCGAGGACGCCTGCCGCATGCTGGCGGACGAGGACATGGCCGGCCGCGCCTGGTGCAAGCAGAACGCCTATGGCGGCTACACCTCCTACGCCTCGCTGGACGACCTGCCGACCCGGGCCAGCGTGTTCGGCGACCTGAAGCGCAGGCTCGATCGCCACGCGGCCGCCTTCGCCCGGGACCTGGCGCTCGACCTGGGATCCCGGCGGCTGAAGATGGACAGCCTGTGGGTCAATGTCCTGAAGCCCGGCGCGGCCCATTCGGGCCATATCCATCCGCACAGCGTCATCTCCGGCACGGTCTATGTGGCGACGCCGCCCGGGGCCAGCGCGCTGAAGCTGGAGGATCCTCGCCTTCCGCTGATGATGGCCGCCCCGCCCCGCCGGCTGGACGCCCCCGAGGCGGCCAAGAGCTTCGTCTACCTGCAGCCCCAGCCCGGCACGATCCTGATGTGGGAGAGCTGGCTGCGCCATGAGGTCCCGGCCAACGCCGCCAAGCGCGAGCGAATCTCCATCAGCTTCAACTACGGCTGGCGCTAGGATGCAGTCATGCCCGAGCCCCCGCTCCCGACGCCTGCCGATCTGAAGCCACTGACGGCGCGCGCCGTCGTCCTGGGTGAGCGGATCGACACCGCGGGCCTGGAGCGGCGCGACGCCATCTCCACCGCCCCGCTGTCCTTCCGGGTCGCCGACGGCCTGGTGGTCGTGTTCCGCTACGGCGTGGTCGTGATGATCGGGCTAGACCCCTTCGCCGAGGACGAGGTGCTGCGCAGCGTCGCCCCCCGCGTCCAGGGTCCGGTCAACAAGCGCGAGGAAGAGACCATCCAACTGGCCGCCCGCGACGACCAGGACGAGGGCGTCCAGCCCGACGGGGTCATCCGCATTGGAGCCCTGTCGCCCGACAAGCTGCTGGTGGTCGCCGACGCTGTGGCCAAGAGCGCCGCCCTGGCCAGCGACGAGCGCCAGGTGGCCGAGGTGTTCGACACCATCGAACCGTGGGCCAGGCGGCTGTCGGAGACCGGTCGCAGCCCTGGCGGGCGGCGCGACATGATCCGGCTGATCGGCTCGGCCCTGCTCGTCCAGCACCGGGTCGCCGAGCGGGTGGCGGTGCGCGAGAAGCCCGACATTCTCTGGGATCGGCCGGACCTGGAGCGCCTCTACGCCCGGCTGGAGGACGAATACGAACTGGTCGAGCGCGCCGAGACGCTGGGCCGGAAGCTGGAGCTGATCGGCGAGACTGTCACGGTGATGACCGACCTCATCGACACCCAGCGTTCGCTGCGCCTGGAGGCCATCATCGTCGGCCTGATCGTCTTCGAGATCATCATCACCCTGACCCAGATGATGACCGGCCTCCACTAGGAGGTCAGCGCCGGGCGCAGGCGCCGCGCTGGTGTTCCTTGCTGCGCAGGAAGGCGTATTCCTTGCCGTTGTAGCGGACGATCGGGAAGCAGAAGCCGGGGCCACCCACCTCGATATCCGGCCAGCCGCCAACGCCCCGGGTGGGCAGGAAGGTCGGTATGCCCTGGTTCTGATCGATGAGCCGCCAGGTCCCGGCGGCGGTCTTCTCGGTGATGAAATAGCCCTGGCCCGTATTTCCGTAACAGTAGGTCCCGGAGCCGGTAATGACGATGTCGGGCCGGCCGTCGCCGTTGAGGTCCTTCACCCCGTCGGCCTCGATGGCGTACTGGCACTCCGCCCCGCTCTCGCGGTCCACCCACTTGCCGGGCTTGACGCCCGCGGCCTTGAAGGCCCCGGCCCGGTCGGCCGGGGTGACCTGGGCCTGCGCGGCTCCCGCCGCGACCAGCACGGCGACGACGATTCCGATCCCTAGACGACGCTTCATCTGAGCCCCCAAGTCCTGCCTGGGGAAAGGTTAACGCGGTAATTCGACTGTTGTCACCGTCGCGGTGTGAAGAGTTCGCCGAAGAAGTCGCCCTTGTTCCAAGCCGGTTTCTGGTCGGCGTCCGCGATTTCCCGCGCGATTTCATAGTTCAACCTGGCGAACTTGGCGCCTACCGCATAGTCGATCGGCTGGGCGATGTCGTCGCTGGGCTTATGATAGTTGTCGCGCAGGAAGCCGGTGAAGGCCGCCTGGCCGCCGTTCTCGAACCCGGTCATCAGGAACACCGAGGGCACGCCGCGCTCCACGAAGCGGAAGTGGTCGCTGCGGGTGAACAGGCCCTCGTCCGGCAGCGGATCGGGCGACAACTTCACCCCCATCCGCGCCCCGGCCCGCGTCACCGCCGGGCCCAGGGTCGACCGCTCGGCCCCGAACGCCACCACGTCGATGAAGTCGTAGGTGAGGAGCGACATGTCCAGATTGACGTTGGCCACGATGGGCGAAGCCGTGGTCGGGTTCAGGGCGAAGTATTCCGAGCCGACCAGGCCCTTTTCCTCCGCGGTGTTCAGCAGGAACAGCAGCGTCCGCCGCGGGGCCTTGCCCGCCAGGAAGGCGCGGGCGACCTCCAGGGTGGTGGCCACCCCGCCGGCATTGTCCAGGGCGCCGTTGTTGATGGCGTCGCCGTTCACCGGATTGGTGGAGACGCCGATGTGGTCCAGGTGCGCCGAGAGCACCACCACCTCGTTCTTGAGGACCGGGTCGGAGCCCTCGATCAGGCCCACCACATTGACGCTGTCGAGCGTCTTCATTTCGGTGTTGATCGTGGCGTCCAGCCTGGACGGCAGGGCGAAGCGCGGCGGCGCGCCGGCGTCGGCGGCGGCATAGACCTGCTCCAGGGACTTGGGCGCCCCGGCAAACAGCTTGGCCGCGCCCTTGAGGCTGATCCGGGCGAGTTCCGGCGTGGAGGCGGCTGGCGTGAAGGTCTGGCCCGAGGGCTCGCGCCAGCTCATTCCCCAGGACTTCCATTGCCGGGTGGAGTTGGCGAAGGGGTGGCGCTCCTCTTCGCTGGGCGTGTTCACGGTGATGAAGCCCACGGCGCCGCGCTTTTCGGCCTGCAGCCGCTTGGTGCGGCCGCTGGCGTAATAGGCGCGCTCCTCGGTGTGGAAGCTCTTTGGGGCGCCCGCGAGCGCCACGACGATCTTCCCCTTCACATTGAGGCCCGCATAATCGTCGCGCTTGCCGCCCACCACGCCAAAGCCGACGAAGACCATCGGGGCATTGCGCGCCGTGGTCGCCGCCCGCGGATCGCGCCCCGGCAGATAATCCTCGCCGAACACCAGGGGCGTCGCGGGGCCGCCCTTGGCGACCACGGCCAGCCGGCCCTCGTCGGCGGGTCGGAAACCGCTCATCGGTACGGGTTGGAAGTAAGAACCATCGGCGAAGCCGGGCTTCACCCCGATCTGGGCGAGCTGTGAGGCCACATAGTTGGCGGCGATGGCGTGGCCGGCGGAGCCCGCCTCCCGCCCCTGCATCAGGTCGTCGGCGAGAAAGGCCACGTGAGCCCTGATCCGCTCGGCCGAGCGATCCGGCTCCGCGCCGGACACCGGCGTCGCCGCCAAGACAGCGGCGGACACGCCCGCCAGCACGCCAAAGAACTTCATGCAGCCTCCCCACTCAAGGCGGGGAACTTAGGCGACCCGGTGGGGTCGGCGCACATTAAGTCGCTGTAAGAATTGCGGCCCGTGCTCGAAAGCGACGGACCGCAGGGCTCTTAGCTGTCCAGGAAGCTCCGCAGCTTCCGCGACCGGCTCGGGTGCTTCAGCTTGCGCAGGGCCTTCGCTTCGATCTGGCGGATGCGTTCGCGGGTGACGCTGAACTGCTGGCCGACCTCTTCGAGGGTGTGGTCGGTGTTCATGCCGATGCCGAAGCGCATGCGCAGGACGCGTTCCTCCCGAGGGGTCAGGCTCGCCAGGACGCGGGTGGTGGTCTCGCGCAGGTTCGACTGGATGGCCGCGTCGATGGGCAGGATGGCGTTCTTGTCCTCGATGAAGTCGCCCAGGTGGCTGTCTTCCTCGTCCCCGATCGGGGTCTCGAGGCTGATCGGCTCCTTGGCGATCTTCAGGACCTTGCGGACCTTCTCCAGCGGCATGGCCAGCTTCTCGGCCAGTTCCTCCGGGGTCGGCTCGCGACCGATCTCGTGCAGCATCTGGCGCGAGGTGCGGACGATCTTGTTGATCGTCTCGATCATATGCACCGGGATGCGGATCGTGCGGGCCTGGTCGGCGATCGAGCGGGTGATCGCCTGCCGGATCCACCAGGTGGCGTAGGTGGAGAACTTGTAGCCGCGGCGGTACTCGAACTTATCGACCGCCTTCATCAGGCCGATGTTGCCTTCCTGAATAAGATCAAGGAATTGCAGGCCGCGGTTCGTGTACTTCTTGGCGATGGAGATCACCAGGCGCAGGTTGGCCTCGACCATTTCCTTCTTGGCCTGACGCGCCTCGCGCTCGCCCTTCTGCACGGTCTGGACGATGCGGCGGTAATCGTCGATCGGCACGCCGGTCTCGGTGGCGAGCGCTGCGATCTCATGGCGGATGTCGCCGACCTGAGAGGCGTCGTTCTCGACGAACTTGGTCCAGCGCACGCCCAGCGGCTTCACCTGATCGGACCAGTTGGGCGACAGTTCCTGGCCGAAATAGGCCTTGAGGAATTCGGTGCGCGAGATGCCGTAGCTGTCGGCCAGGCGCAGCAGCCGGCCTTCCAGGCCCATCAGCCGCTTGTTGATCGCATAGAGCTGCTCGACCAGGGCCTCGATGCGGTTGTTGTTCAGCTTGAGCGTCTTCAAGTGCTGGACGATGGCCAGCGAAGCCGTGTTGTAGGCCTTGCGGTCGGCGTCCGACAGGTCTTCGCCCTTGAGGCGCTTGCCGACCAGCTTCTCCTGCAAGGCGCGGAAAGCGTCGAACTCGGAGGCGATGGCGTCCAGGGTCGCCATGACCCCTTCGCGCAGCTCGCCTTCCATGGCGCTGATCGTGGGACCGGCGCCGTCGTCGAAGTCGTCGTCGTCGTCGCTCTCGCCCTTGGCGACCGCCTCGCCGTCGGCGGTGACCTCGGCCTCTTCCGGCTCTTCCGGTTCGGGCGGCGCATTGGCCAGGGCCTCGGCGGCGGCCGCGGCGTTGATGCCGCCATAGGTCTGTTCGAGATCGATGACCTCGCGCAGCAGGATGCGGCCGGTGCCCAGCTCCTCGCGCCAGACCATGATGGCTTCAAAGGTGAGCGCGCTTTCGCACAGCCCCCGGATCATGGTGTCGCGGCCGGCTTCGATGCGCTTGGCGATGGCGATTTCGCCCTCGCGCGACAGCAGCTCCACCGAGCCCATCTCGCGCAGGTACATCCGCACGGGGTCGTCGGTGCGATCGTAGGCGGGTTCCTTGGCCGTCTCGACGACCTGGGTCTCCTCGCGCACGGCGACCTCGCCGCCCTCGGCGTCTTCTTCCGCCTCGACGACGTTGACGCCCATCTCCGACAGCATGGCGAGCGTGTCTTCGATGGCCTCGGAGGTCACTTCCTCGGACGGCAGCACCTTGTTCAGCTCGTCCATCGTGACGTAGCCGCGGGCTTTCGCCTGCTTGATGAACTTCTTGACGCCGGCGTCGGTGAGGTCGAGCAGCGGACCGTCGCCGCCCGTCGTCTCAGTGGATTCCGCTTCGGCCGTATTGGTGCTCATCTAAGTCTCCGGATGTCGGCGTATCCGAACCCCCTGCAAGGTTCGGGCCGAAGATGGTTAATTGCGGCCTGGCGACGGTCGTTTTCTCTACGACCCGTCACCCGCCCAAATCGTTCCCGTTCTGATCGCGCGTTTCAGTGCGTCGCGCTCGCCTTTAAGACGCTCGAGGGCTTCCATGTCGGAACGGCCGCTCAGGTTTCCCTTTGCGGACCTTATCGCCTCGTCGAGCGCCGCAAGCCTCGAAAGGCCCGCGAAGGCATGCGACCACTGGGATTTCGCACTATCGAGGGAGACATCCGGTTTCATGATGGGCGCGCCCGATTTCGCAGCGGCCCGGTCGATGTCTGTCAAGAGCGCGGCAAACCCGCAAGACGCGAGATGGCGTGCGAGGGCTCCAGAGTCAAGGTGATCGGTCTCCAAACGGAACCGAATGATTTCCCTGGTCAATTCCACCAGACCCGGATCGCCGAAGCCGCGCGCGGCGAAGGCGTCCTCCAGGTGGTCGTCCAGCACGCTCGGATCGGCCAGGGCATGGGCGACCATGGCGGCCGCCAGCGGGTCCAGCGAATGGGCCAGACGCTGGGCCGCGGCCCGGCCCATGGCGGTCGGCGCCGGATCGATCCAGGCAGGACCCGCGCCCCGCCAACCCCTTGATTGACCAAAGTTTCCCCGGCCCTGACGGCCACCCGCGTCGCCGCCCTGCTGGGCCCGCGGCGACAGCGCATCCATGCGCTGCAGCAGGTCCTCACGATAGGCCTGCGCCAAATCCTTGTCGGCGATGGTCCCCGCCAACTGGCGCAACCGGGCCTTCAGCCCCGCCCGCCGCTCGGGGGTGTCGAGGGGCTCCTGATCGCGTTCCCGCACGAAAAGCGCGTCGACGAACGGCGTGGTCTGCGACAATTGGGCTCGGAGCGCCCCAACCCCCTGTTCGCGCAGCACCTCGTCCGGGTCCTTGCCGCCCTCCACCAGTGCGAAGCGGAAACTCTTGCCGGGCTTCAGCATCGGCAGGGCCCGGTCGATGGCCCGTGACGCAGCCTGGCGCCCGGCGCGATCACCGTCGAAACACAGGGTCGGCTCGGGATGCAGCCGCCACAGCATCTCCATCTGGTCCTCGGTGAGCGCGGTGCCCAGCGGCGCGACCCCGGCGATCCCCGCCCGCTGACAGGCGATGGCGTCCATATAGCCCTCGACCACGACCACCGGAGGGGTTTCCGCGCCCGTGGCGGCGGCCAGGATTTTGCGCGCCTCGGCCAGGCCGTAGAGCGAGCGCCCCTTGTGGAAGAGCGGCGACTCCGGACCGTTCAGGTACTTGGCGCGGGCCTCCGGATCCATGGCTCGGCCGCCGAACGACAGGACCCGACCCCGGGCGTCGGCGATGGGGAATATGATCCGGTCGCGGAACCGGTCATAGGGCGCACCGCCGTCCTCGGGCGCGATCAGCACGCCGCTCTCGACCAGCTCCGGCGGCCTGGCGCCCTTGGCGATCAGATAGTCCTTCAAGGCCGTACGGCTGGCCGGCGAGAAGCCCAGGCGGAAGCGGCCCCACTCGGACTCCGGCAGGCCGCGCTTCTCCAGATAGGCCCGCGCCTCGCGGCCCTCCGGCCGGCGCAGTGCCGCCTCGAACCACTGGGCGGCCAGCTCCAGCCAGTCCGACAGGCCCTGGCGCTGCTTCTCCTGTTCGGCGGCGCGCGGGTCAGCGGCGGGCAGGGTCAGCCCCGCCTCGGCCGCCAGTCGCTCCACGGCCTCCATGAAGGTCAGCCGCTCTGTCTCCTGCAGGAAGGTGATCAGATCGCCGTTCTTGCCGGACGAGAAGTCGAAGAACTGGCCCTTGTCGTCGTTGACGTAGAACGACGGGGTCTTCTCCTTGTTGAACGGCGACAGCCCGACATACTCCCGCCCCTGCTTGCGCAGTTTCACCGTCCGCCCGATCACGTCGGAGGGGCGGAGCCGGGATTTGATCTCGTCGAGGAAATGTTCGTCGAAGCGCACGCGCCATTTGTAGGCCGTCGGGTGGCTATAGGCGACTCAGCTTCTCCGGATTGCGCACCATGTAGATGCCGGCGAGCTTACCGTCTTCGCCGGGCTGGAAGGCCACGGTCATCGGGCCGTCCTCGGCCTCCAGGATCACGCCCGGATAGCCGTTGATGCGCACCGCGCGGAAGGTCATCGACCAGGGCTCGCCGTCATGGCGCCAGGCCAGGCCCTCCAGCAGCCGCATGATGTCCTCGCGGCCGATCAGCGGCCGCAGCGACGCCTTCCGCTTGCCCCCGCCGTCGGTGACCATCACCGCGTCCTCCGCCAGCACCGCCGAGAGCGCCGTCATGTCGCCCCTGGTGGCGGCGGCCATGAAGGCGGCGGCCAGCTTGGCGGCGTCTTCCTGGCTGACCGTGAAGCGGGGTCGGTTGTCCTTCACATGGGCCCGGGCCCGAGCGGCGAGCTGGCGCACGGCCGCCTCGTTGCGCCCAAGCGTCTCGGCCACGGACTCGTAGTCCTCGTCGAACACATCGTGCAGCAGGAACACCGCCCGCTCCAGGGGCGACAGCCGCTCCAGGGCCAGCAGGAAGGCCACCGAGACGTCCTCGGCCCGCTCCACGGGATCGACGCTGAGCTCCTCGATCAGCGGCTCCGGCAGCCAGGGGCCGCGATAGGCCTCCCGCCGTGCCTTGGCTGAGCGCAGGCGGTCGATGCAGAGCCGCGAGGCGGGCCTTGCGGTCGACCAGCTGGGTGACGAAGCCGAACTTCAGGAAGACCGCCGAGCTGGCCCGCAGCACATGGCGCATGTAGCTCGCGTCATAGCCCCAGGTTCGCTCCATCTTGTCGATCTGGCTGGCGAGGAATGTCTTCAGCATGGTCAGCGTCCCGGTTTGGGCGCGACCGCCAGCCAGGCCGCCAGCAGGGCTGGCAGGTAGACGCCGGGGAGGTCGCGGATGACGTCGGCCAGGGGGTTGGCCGAACAGCTGGCGTCGAAGACATGGATCCCCGCGTGCAGCACCAGGAAGGCCGCCCCCGCCACCAGGGCGGGCCAGCCCTGGACCGGCCGCCAGGCGAACCAGGCCAGGCCCCCGGCGGTCACCAGATAGGCCGCGCCGATGTCCCTGACGAAATGCGGGTTGTAGGCCCCGGTGGCGGTCACCCCCGGCACAGCGCCGTACCACCAGAACGAGGCGAACAGCATCGCCAGGGCGTTGGCGGCGAGCATTGCGGCCAGGGCGGCGGCCAGGATGCGGGTCATGGGTTGTCTCCGACTTCGCCCCTAGGACGGTGTAGAGCCTGGCCCTGTGACATCGCCTGAGAAGAAATTCAGCCGACCCGCGCCACCCAACCCGGCAGGTCGCGGATGGAAGCCAGTTCCACGAACCGACTGTGGCCCACGGGCGCCTCGGCGACCTCGTGCGCCCAGGTCAGAGGATAGGGCACGTGGGCGGCCCAGGATCCGGCCTCGATGGCCGGCAGGATGTCCGATCGCATGGAGTTGCCGCACATCACGGCCTGCCCTGCCCCGGTGCCGTGCCGCTCGAACACCCGAGCATAGGTCGAGGCGTCCTTCTCGCTGACGATCTCCACGGCGGCGAACAGGTCGCCCAGGCCCGAGGCCGCCAGCTTCTGTTCCTGGTGCAGCAGGTCGCCCTTGGTGATCAGCACCAGGCGGTAGGCCTTGGAGAGTTCGTCCAGGGCGTCCTCGACCCCGGGCAGGGGCTCGACCGGCTCGGTCAGCATCTCGCGCCCCACGGCGAGGATCTCGCGGATCACCTTGGACGGCGCCTCGCCCCCGGTCAGCTCCATGGCGGTCTCGATCATGGAAAGGGTGAAGCCCTTCACCCCGTAGCCGTAGAGCCGCAGGTTGCGCCGCTCGACCTCGGCCAGCTTGGCCTCGAGTTCGCCCCGCTCGGCCACCTCGGCCAGCAGGTCGCAAAACCGATCATGGTTCAGGCGGAAGATGTTCTCGTTGTGCCAGAGGGTGTCGTCAGCGTCCAAGCCGACCGTGGTGATGCTCATGGCGATCCACATAGCCGCTTGTGCGGCGAAATCGAACCCTGTCGCCCACCGCATCGCCTCCAGAGCGAACGACCTTCCTTGACGCGAAGCCTAGGCGGAGCCCTTGCGCTCGACGACCAGGATCCGCGCCTCGCCGACCGGATGGGCGACATGTTCGTCCCCGACCTCGGCGATGAACATGTCGGTGGGTTTCAGCCGCACCGACTTCTCGACCCCGCCCGCGCGGTAACGCATGTCGACCACCCCATCGAGGACCACGAATACCTCGGGCCCGTCATTGACGTGCCACCGATAGGGCTGGTCGGTCCAATGCAGCCGGACGCTGGCGCCGTCGATCTCGGCGAGGTCCCGGGCGCCCCAGGCGCGCGGCGCGGTGAAGGCCCGCGCGTCGTCTACGATGATCGGCACGAGCCTAGGCCGCGCAGGCCTTGTGGGACTTGGTGAACCGCTCGGTGGAGGCCGGGAACCGGGACAGGGCAGCCGCCGGCCGGATCGGACGAGAAACGAAATTGCCGCCGCAGTTGGGGCACGCTCCCCCCAGCCGGGTCTCGACGCAGTCGGCGCAGAAGGTGCATTCGAAGGTGCAGATCATGGCGTCCGGCGCGGCGGCCGGCAGGTCCTTGTCGCAGCATTCGCAATTGGGTTTCAGGGCCAGCATCGGCAAACTCCCATGGGTCGAGGCTCGACTATGGACGCCGCCCGCCTGGTCCGAAATGACGTACTTCCCTCGTTTTCGGCCGCGCTACTCGCCGAACCCCTCCCCCGGCTCGATCGGCGACAGCCGCAGGAGCCGCGAATCGGCGACCCCGGCGGTACGGTGCTTGACGAACTCGCGGTACTCGGGGTCGGCCACCATGGCCAGGAAGGCCGCGGCGTTCGGATATTCGGCGATGAAGGCCAGGTCCCAGGCTTCGTCCTGCGGGCCGGTCACCATCACCTGCGGCTTGCCCGCCCAGACCTGGCGTCCGCCCAGCCGCGCGAAGATCGGCGCGGTGGTCGCGCCATAGGCGCGATAGGCCTCGAGCCCGGTGATCCCCTTCCCGTGGTCGGGATGATCGGGCGGATATTCGGCCAGCGGCTTCACCCGCACGAGGTTCAGCATCTGGATCGGTTCGTCCCGCGGCAGGGCCTTGAAGATCGCCCAGGCGTCTCGGTCGGGATCGATGTGCGCGGTCATGACGGGCCTCCTCCCACGAGGGCGCATTGACCGGCCCTCCGGGACTCACTAACTACGCGGCCGTTTGCGCAACAAGCAGGCAGTTCCAGCGGGCGGGGTTTTCCCTCGGCCGGCCTTCTGCGAGCATGCGACCCACTTTAGGAGCCACCCCATGACCACCGACCTGCTTGCTGGTGTCACCGGCCTCCTGGTCCTGGCGGACGGCACGGTCCTGCAGGGGATCGGCGTCGGCGCTGCGGGCGAGGTGGTGGGCGAGGTCTGCTTCAACACCGCCATGACCGGCTATCAGGAGATCCTCACGGACCCCTCCTACATGTCCCAGATCGTGGCCTTCACCTTCCCGCACATGGGCAATACCGGCGTGAACACCGAGGATATCGAGCAGATGTCCGGGTCGGCCAAGACCTCCGCCTGCGGCGCGATCTTCCGCGACGTGCCCACCGCTCCCGCAAACTGGCGCTCGGAAGGCGACCTCGACACCTGGATGAAGCGCCGCGAGGTCGTGGGCCTGGCCGGGGTCGACACCCGGGCGCTGACCCGCGCCATCCGGGAGAAGGGCATGCCGCACGGCGTCATCGCCCATAGCCCGGACGGCAAGTTCGACATCCCGGCCCTGGTGGCCAAAGCCAACGCCTGGTCGGGCCTGGTGGGTCTGGACCTCGCCAAGGACGCGTCCTGCCTCCAGCCCTTCGTCTATGACGAGGGCCTGTGGACCTGGCCCGAGGGCTACGCCAAGGCCGGCCAGCCGAAATACGAGGTCGTGGTCCTGGACTATGGCGTGAAGCGCAACATCCTGCGCGCGCTCACCTCAATCGGCGCCCGGGCGACCGTGGTCCCGGCCAGCACCTCGGCCGAGGATATCCTGGCGCGCAAACCGGACGGGATACTGCTCTCGAACGGCCCCGGGGACCCGGCCGCCACCGGCGAATACGCCGTGCCGGAGATCAAGAAGCTGGTCGACAGCGGCGTCCCGGTGTTCGGCATCTGCCTGGGCCACCAGATGATGGCGCTCGCCCTGGGCGCCACCACCGTCAAGATGGAGCAGGGCCATCACGGCGCGAACCACCCGGTCAAGGACATCACCACCGGCAAGGTGGAGATCGTCTCCATGAACCACGGCTTCACCGTCGATCGCGACAGCCTGCCGGAGCCGGTGGTCGAGACCCATGTCTCGCTGTTCGATGGCACCAACGCCGGTATCGCGCTGAAGGACCGCCCGGTCTTCTCGGTCCAGCACCACCCCGAGGCCTCCCCCGGCCCGACGGACTCGCTCTACCTGTTCGAGCGCTTCGCGGGCTTCATGGATTCCGCGGCGAAGTAGCCCCAGACATCAAAACCCCTCCCGCCGCGACGCGACGAGAGGGGCTCCGGCGAGCCGGGACCGGGGAGACGTCGATCCCGACAGACCACGGCGCCTAGGGCATCAGCACCGTGTCGACGACGTGGATCACCCCGTTCGACTGGTTGACGTCGGCGATGGTCACCCTTGAGGTCCCGCCCTTGGCGTCGTGGACCACCAGGCCGCCGGCCATGGCCATAACCGTCAGGTTCTCGCCCTGGACCGTCTTCAGAGTGGCCTTCCCGCCGCCAGCCTTCACCATGGCCGAAAGGTCGGCGCCCGACAGTCGGCCCGGCGCCACGTGATAGGTCAGCACCTTGGTCAGGGTGGCCTTGCTCTCCGGCTTCACCAGGGTCTCGACCGTGCCGGCCGGCAGCTTGGCGAAGGCGCCGTTGGTCGGGGCGAAGACCGTGAACGGGCCCGCGCTCGCCAAGGTGTCCACTAGGCCCGCGGCCTGCATGGCGGTGACCAGGGTGGTGTGGTCCTTCGAATTGACCGCGTTTTCGACGATGTTCTTGGACGGATACATGGCGGCCCCGCCGACCATGACCGACTTTTCCTTGCCCATGGGCGAGATCATTTGAGCAGAAGCCGCGCCGCCGACGAGAAATGCCATAGCAAAACCGCCGACTAGAGCCGGCATGAACTTATTTTTCATAGATCGTGTCCCTGAATTACATGCCGCAATCTCGGCGACATCAGGAATACGGAGCGGCGTACGGCAGGGATGCGGGTTGGCGCATCTTTTTCGCCGGCGATGCGATGCGTCGGGCCGTCTCAGATCCTGGCGAGTTTACCGACCGCCGCGACGGGACCCGAGGGGCCGTCGGCCTTGGAGCCGCCCACGGGCTCGACCGAAACCGCCAGCTCCGCGCCCTCGGTCACCATGGCCACCATCTCCGGCTTCATCGGCATGGACTTCGAAGCGCCCGGCTCGATCAGGCCCAGCGAGCGCGCCTTGCCGTCTGAGGGGATCAGCCACAGTTCGTGGCTGTGATTGGGGTCGGCGCCTGGCGGAACGAGCGAGGCCACCAGCATCGCCTTCCGCGCGGGATCGTAGGCGGCAAGGAACAGCGGCTGGCCCGCCGTGGACGCCAGGCGGGCGTCCAGCATCGGGGCCATCGGCGGCGGCGCGGTGCGGATCACCACGGGCGGCTGGCTGGCGATCAGGGCGGCCGCGGCGATGCTGGCGGCGGCCAGGCCCATCGAGCCGATCGCCGTCCCGCGCCACAGGCGCATGCGCTTCATCAAACCGTTGTCATTGGCCGGCAGGGCGCTTTCGATGCGCGCCCAGAGCCCGGCGGGCGCCTCGACCGGCTCGACGCCCGTCAGCAGGGGCGCCAGGCGCTCGCGCCAGGCATCCACCTCAGCTGCGAAGGTCGGATCGCGAGCGAGGCGGGCCTCGGCCAGGCCGCGTTCACGCGCCGAGAGCACGCCCAGGGCGTGTTCGGCCGCCAGGGCCTCGTCGTCGTGCAGTTCGGGGCCGATGTCGCTCATCGCTCCAGGCACCCCTTGAGCTTGAGCAGACCGCGGCGGATCCAGCTCTTCACGGTGCCGAGCGGAGCGTCCATGCGCTGGGCCAGGGCCTCATAGGTGACGCCTTCGAAGAAGGCCGTGCGGATGACCCTCTGGGTCCGCTCGTCCAGCTCGGACAGGCAGCGTCCCAGCGCCTCGCCGTCCTGGGTCGCGGCGAGCAAGGTCTCGGCGCTGGGCTTGCCGTCGTCGATCTCCAGCTCGTCGACCTGCTCCGCATAGGCCAGCGGGCCCCGGGCGCGCAGGCGGTCGATGGCGCGATTGCGCGCAATGGTCGAGATCCACGTCATGACGCTGGCCCGGCCCGCCTCGAAGCGGTCGGCCCTTCGCCAGATCGTCAGATAGACCTCCTGCAGCACGTCTTCGCTCTCATCCCGGTCGGAGAGGATACGGAGACAGACGCCGAAAAGCTTCGAAGACGTGGCCTGGTAAAGTTGTCGCAGGGCTGCGCGATCGCCGGACGCGATGCGCGGCAACAGGTCGGCGAGCGGGTCGATCGAGGAAGTCGCGTTCAAACCGTGGGTTCGCAGACTGTCTTTACGGGCCTCGAAGCTGCCCTACGCCTGGGCGGCAAGGCAAGCCAGAAACGGTCGTTTTCCGATCAGGGGTCGCGTCGGATCATGTTGGTCTGGCCGGGCGGAGCCTGGTCGACAATCAGCAGCCGCGCGCCCTCCCCGCCCAGGGCCTCGCCCTGGTGCCACTGGTCGCGGGCCTCGACACCGAAGTCACCGGGCGAGAGCTCGACCACCGCCCCGGTGTCCAGGTTGGTCACCCTTACCCGACCGGCCAGGACATAGGCGAAGCGCTGGTTGGGATGCTTGTGGGCCGGGATGGTCCCGCCCGGCGGGAGGGTCGTCTCCGAGACGCTGACCCGCACCGGACCCTGGGGCAGCAGGATCGGCTGACCGCCCTGGGTGGTCTCGAAGGCGGCGATCGGGCGGGAGATCGGCGAGACTGGAGGCTCGGCGCGGGCGGTCGCCGCGGCCAGGCCAAGGAAAAGCGAAAGCATCGTCATTCAGGTCTCCAGGCGCGCCGCAAGCAAGCTTGCCGTACAGATGCGCATCCAAACCTTCGCAAGCCTGCGCCATAAGGGCCAGGAATTTCAGGGAGTGGGCCATCTAGTCTTCAAAATAGAGGCTCCTCGACCTCGGAAACCAAGTCGTCGCGAACTCAAGACCAGTGTTCGGCGGATCATCTTGCGGGGTGGCTGGAACCGCGCTACGGTTCGAGGGTCAAACTCGTACGGTTCGGCTGAATTTCCTTATCCCGCTTGGGATTCCGGACCTGCTCCCCGATCCCCGAGACCTTTGATCCGTTGCTCAAACCGCTTGGGCTGCGGGCATATCTATCAAGGACGAATATCTCTATGGCTACCGGCACTGTGAAATGGTTCAACGGAACCAAGGGCTACGGCTTCATCCAACCCGACGACGGCGGCGCTGACGTCTTCGTGCACATTTCGGCCGTCGAGCGCGCAGGCCTGCGTAGCCTGAACGAAGGCCAGAAGGTCAACTACGAGCTCGAACAGGATCGTCGCAGCGGCAAGATGTCCGCCGGCAACCTGCAGGTCTAGGCGACCGCAAGAGGGCCCTCCGGGCGCCTCTGTCAGAACGACGATGGGCCGGCGGCGACGCCGGCCCATTTTCTTTGGGCGAAACGCGGCTTGCGCCCAGGCGACTCCGTCTCTAAACGGCCCTCTTAACCTGCAGTTTGACCGGGACCGGGCGCGCTTTCAGAGCCGCGGCCGCCCTTGCGCGCGAGTAGACATGCCCAAACGCACCGACATCTCGTCGATCCTCATCATCGGCGCCGGCCCGATCGTCATCGGCCAGGCCTGCGAGTTCGACTATTCGGGGGTCCAGGCCTGTAAGGCGCTGCGCGCCGAGGGCTACCGCATCGTGCTGGTTAATTCGAACCCGGCCACGATCATGACCGACCCGGACGTGGCCGACGCCACCTATGTCGAGCCGATCACGCCCGAGATCGTCGAGAAGATCATCGCCAAGGAGCGGCCCGACGCCCTGCTGCCGACCATGGGCGGCCAGACCGCGCTGAACACCGCCCTGGCGCTCGAGGCCTCCGGGGTGTTGGCCAAGTACGGCGTGGAGATGATCGGGGCCAAGGCCGACGTCATCGACAAGGCCGAGGACCGCCAGAAATTCCGCGACGCCATGGACAAGCTGGGCCTCGAGAGCCCCAAGTCCAAGGCCGCCCACACCATGGACGAGGCCCTCGAGGGCCTGGAGTTCGTGGGCCTGCCCGCCATCATCCGGCCGTCCTTCACCCTCGCCGGAACCGGCGGCGGCATCGCCTACAATGTCGAGGAGTTCCGCGAGATCGTGGAACGCGGCCTGGACCTCTCCCCCACCACCGAGGTGCTGATCGAGGAGAGCGTGCTGGGCTGGAAGGAGTTCGAGATGGAGGTGGTCCGCGACAAGGCGGACAACTGCATCATCGTCTGCTCCATCGAGAACATCGACCCGATGGGCGTCCACACTGGCGACAGCATCACCGTCGCCCCGGCGCTCACCCTCACCGACAAGGAATACCAGCGCATGCGGGCGGCCTCGATCGCCGTCCTGCGCGAGATCGGGGTGGAGACCGGCGGCTCCAACGTGCAGTTCGCGGTAAACCCCGCCGACGGCCGCATGGTGGTTATCGAGATGAACCCGCGGGTGTCGCGCTCCTCGGCCCTGGCGTCGAAGGCCACCGGCTTCCCGATCGCCAAGGTCGCCGCCCGCCTGGCCGTCGGCTACACCCTCGACGAGCTGATGAACGACATCACGGGCGCCACGCCCGCCTCGTTCGAGCCCAGCATCGACTATGTGGTCACCAAGATCCCGCGCTTCGCCTTCGAGAAGTATCCGGGCTCCGAGCCGCACCTGACCACGGCCATGAAGTCGGTGGGTGAGGTCATGGCCATCGGCCGCACCTTCGCCGAGAGCCTGCAGAAGGCCCTGCGTGGGCTGGAGACCGGCCTAACCGGCCTCGACGATATCGAGATCGAGGGCGCGGGCGACCCCGAGACCGGCCGCGCGGCCGTGATCCGCGCGCTCGGCCAGCCCACCCCCGACCGCCTGCGGGTTATCGCTCAGGCCTTCCGCCATGGCCTGTCGGTCGACGAGATCAACGAGGCCTGTTCCTACGAACCCTGGTTCCTGCGCCAGATCGAGGACCTGATGCGCGCCGAGGCGGCGATCAAGGTCGCGGGCCTGCCCGCCACCGCCGCCGAATTCCGCGGCCTGAAGGCTCAGGGCTTCTCCGACGCCCGCCTGGCCAAGCTGACCCACACCACCGAGCGCGAGGTGCGCGAACAGCGCCGCGCCCACGGGGTTCGCCCGGTGTTCAAGCGCATCGACAGCTGCGCCGGCGAGTTCCGGGCGGCCACGCCCTACATGTACTCGACCTACGAGACCGGAGCGCTGGGCCAGACCCCCGAGTGCGAGAGCGAGCCCACCGAGGCGCGCAAGGCGATCATCCTGGGCGGCGGGCCCAACCGGATCGGCCAGGGCATCGAATTCGACTACTGCTGCTGCCACGCGGCCTTCGCCCTGGACGCCATCGGCGTCGAGTCCATCATGGTCAACTGCAACCCGGAGACCGTGTCGACCGACTACGACACCTCCGACCGGCTGTATTTCGAGCCCCTGACCGCCGAGGACGTGTTGGAGCTGATCGCCGTCGAGCAGACCCGCGGGACCCTGCTGGGTGTCATCGTCCAGTTCGGCGGCCAGACTCCGCTGAAGCTCGCCCAGGCCCTGGAAGACGCCGGCATCCCGATCCTCGGCACCTCGCCCGACGCCATCGACCTGGCCGAGGACCGCGAGCGCTTCCAGCAGCTGCTGCACCGCCTAAAGATCGCCCAGCCGATCAACGCCATCGCCCGTTCGCGCGACGAGGCCTTCGCCGGCGCCCACGCGGTCGGCTATCCCATCGTGATCCGGCCCTCCTACGTCCTGGGCGGCCGGGCCATGGAGATCATTCGCGACGACGAGCAGCTTGAGCGTTACGTCAACACCGCCGTCCAGGTGTCGGGCGACAGCCCCGTCCTCATCGACCAGTACCTCAGCCGCGCGACCGAGGTGGACGTGGACGCCCTGTGCGACGGCGAGACCGTCTTTGTCTGCGGTGTCATGGAGCACATCGAGGAGGCCGGGGTGCACTCGGGCGACAGCGCCTGCTCCCTGCCCCCCTTCTCGCTCAAGCCCGAGACCATCGCCGAGCTGAAGCGCCAGACCGAAGCCATGGCCTTCGCGCTCAACGTCCGCGGCCTGATGAACGTGCAGTTCGCCATCGAGGAGCCGCACTCGGCCGCCCCCCGCATCTATGTGCTGGAGGTCAATCCCCGCGCCAGCCGCACCGTGCCCTTCGTGGCCAAGACCATCGGCCAGCCGATCGCCGCCATCGCCGCCAAGATCATGGCTGGCGTGAAGCTCGCGAGCTTCAACCTCGTCGAAAAGCCCTACGACCACGTGGCGGTGAAGGAAGCCGTCTTCCCCTTCGCCCGCTTCGCAGGCGTCGACACCATCCTCGGCCCCGAGATGCGCTCCACGGGCGAGGTCATGGGCCTGGACTGGATCCGCGAGGGCGAGAGCTCCAGCGCCCCGGCCTTCGCCCGGGCCTTCGCCAAGAGCCAGCTGGGCGGGGGGGTGAACCTGCCCAAGTCGGGCTGCGTCTTCGTCTCGGTGAAGGAAGCCGACAAGACCTGGATCAAGGAGCCGGTGCGCCTGCTGATCGAGCTGGGCTTCAAGATCCTCGCCACGTCTGGCACCGCCTCCTATCTCACGGCCGAAGGCCTGGCGGTGGAGACGGTCAAGAAGGTGCTGGAAGGCCGGCCGCACATCGTCGACACCATGAAGAACGGCGGCGTCCAGCTGGTGTTCAACACCACCGAGGGCAAGCAGTCCCTGGCCGACAGCTTCGAGATCCGCCGCACGGCCTTGATGATGAAAACCCCCTACTTCACCACCACCGCCGGGGCGCTCGCAGCCGCCCAGGCCATCGCGGCCACGGTCGAGGACACCCTCGAGGTCCGGCCGCTGCAGAGCTACGCCTAGGGCGCCTCGCCAGACCTCGAATTGGAGCCCCCGTGGCGTTCTTTCTCGTGACCATGACCCACCCGGACGGCGACGGTTGGGGGCGACACGTGATCGCCCACGTCGATTATCTGAGGGGCCTTATCGAGGCCGGAAAGATCCGGGCCTCCGGTCCGGTCTCCGGGCTGGGCAAGCGTGCCGGATTCATCGTCATGACGGTCGATGATATCGAAGAGGCCAGGCGCCTGGTCGCCGAGGATCCGTTCGCGACGGAAGGCCTGATCGACGAACTGACGATCCTGGAGTGGGATCCGATGTTCGGCGCCTTCGCGACGGAATCCAGTCGAGCGCGAAAGTGAGTTCGGGAGCCTGAGGTTGGGCATCGCGGCAATCCGGCAACTCACGGCGCACGCCCTCGTGAATGGCCGAGCTTAAGACTCTGATTGACCAGCAGGTTTTGCGAGCGCACCCTTTGCGTGTCGCCTTGCTTCGGCAGGCGCGTAGTGGGCGAGCTCCGGCGGCCCCTGATGACCAGCCGGAAGGCCCACTTGGGCGCCTGTCGCAGTCTGGCGGAGGACGTGTCCTCTTGAACAGTATGCGAAGGAAACGCCATGCAATCCGGACACCACGAGGGTGAGGTCCACCACCACAAGAACAAGCACCTGCTCGAGCGCTTCGAAGGCTACACGGACTTGATCATTGTGGGCATGATCATCGCGCTCGGGGCGGCCATGCTGGTCGGTCTCCTGACCGCCAACGGCAAGGTGACCTGGTAAGCGTCAGGATCCCGCGAGACGCCGGTCTGGTCAGAGCGCCCTAGCCAGCACCAGATCGTCGTACTCGTTGGCGCCCACGCGGAATTTCCTGACGCCCGCCTCGACATAGCCTTGGCGGGCATAGAAGGCGATTGCGCGTGAATTCCCACCGAACACGCCCAGCAGCATCCGGGTGAAGCCGCCCTGCGCCGCGGCGTCCATCGCCGTGGTCATCAGCTTGGCCCCGAGCCCGGTCCCGTGGAACCGGTTCAGCAGATAGATGCGCTTCAGCTCCACGTCCTTCTCTCCGGTCGGCACCGGCAGGTCCGGAGGCGTCAGGGCCGCGTAGCCGACCACGGCCCCGCCCTCGTCCATCTCCGCCGCCCACAGGCTGTAGCCGGACTTGGCCAGCCAGGCCGCGTACAGCGCCTCGCCGTGCTCGCTCTTGCAGTGGCTGACGATGTCCGCCGACGGCAGCACGCCGGCATAGGTCTCCAGGAACGTCGCCTGGCCGACCAGGGCCAGGGCCGCCTCATCGCCCGGGCGACAGGCCCGGATGGTGATGCCCATGAACGCTCTCCCTACTGGCGGGCTCCGCGGCCCGAATCTAAGCGACGCGGCGTGAGGCTGGCCCCGATCGAGGAGCTAGGCTAGGCGTAGAGCCAACTAAACAACGATCACCCTTGGGAGGGGGAACCATGGCGGGACGGGTCGAGGGCAAGGTGGCGCTGATCACCGGCGGGGCGAGCGGCATCGGGCGCGGCTGCGCCGAACGCTTGGCGGAGGAAGGCGCGACAGTGGTCGTGACCGACCTGCAGGACGAGCTGGGCGCGCAGGTCGTCGAGGCGATCCGCGCCGCCGGCGGGAAGGCCGGCTACCTGCACCACGACGTCACCGCCGAGCAGCCCTGGATCGATGTGATCGCCGCCATCAAGGCCCAGCACGGCCGGCTGGACATCCTGGTCAACAACGCCGGCATCGGCATTTCGGGCTCGGTCCTGGAGATGTCCCTCTCCGACTTCCAGAAGCAGACCGCGGTCAATCTCGACGGCGTCTTCCTGGGCGTGAAGCACGCCATCCCGCTGATGCGCCAGGGCGGCGGCGGCTCGATCATCAACATGTCGTCGGTGGCCGGACTTAAGGGCTCGGCGATCCTGGCCGGCTATTGCGCCACCAAGGGCGGCGTGCGGCTGTTCACCAAGGCCGTCGCCATGGAGTGCGCCAACGCCAAGGACGGCGTCCGGGTCAATTCGGTGCATCCGGGCATCATCGAGACGCCGATCTGGGACTCGATCATGGGCACCGGCGAGCCGGGCGACAATGCGCGGCCCCCGCGGCCGGTGGTGCTCGACGCCATGTCCGCCGAGGGCGTGCCGCTGGGCGTGAAGGGCTATCCGCTGGACATCGCCAACGGCGTCCTGTGGCTGGCCTCCGACGAGAGCCGCTATGTGACCGGCGCCGAGATCGTCATCGACGGCGGGCTGAGCGTGAAGTAGTCGGGCGGCATGACCGCCACCCTCCACGTCGTCTTCGGCCCCTCCGGCGCCGGGAAGTCCACCTACGCCCAGGAACTCGCCCGCCGCGAGCCGGCCGTCCATTTCGCCCTCGACGACTGGATGGCGCGCCTGTTCGGCGCCGACATGCCCGAACCGCTGGAGTTCGAGTGGATGATGGAGCGGGTCGAGCGCTGCGAGGCGCAGATCTGGTCCACGGCGGCGGCCACCATCGCGACGGGCACGTCGGTGGTCCTCGACCTGGGACTCATGCGCAAGGCCGACCGCGCGCGGGTGGCCGAGATCGCCCAGGCCGTCGAGTTGCCCCTGCAGTTCCACTTCGTCACGGCGCCGGCGGCGGTGCGGCGCGCGCGGGTGATGGCGCGCAACGAGGTCCGCGGCAAGACCTTCGCCATCGAGGTGAACCCGGAGATGTTCGAGTTCATCGAGGGGGTCTATGAGGCGCCCGACTCGGCCGAGCTGGCGGGCTGCGTGGTGTCGGAGAGCGCCTAGGTCCCGGCGAACAGTTTCGCCGGCCAGGTGGCGTCGGCGGCGCGCTGATACGCCGGGCGGCGCGCCAGGCGGGCGTTGTAGTCCATCAGGGCAGGAAGCTCAGGCAGGTCCTTGCGGTATAGGGCCGCCGAGAGGGTCGATCCCAGCATGACGTCGGCGGCGGTGAACCGGGTTCCCAACAGGTAGTTCCGCCCCTTCAACGCCCCCTCCATCACGCCCAGCATGTCGTCGAAGGCGCCGAAGCCGGTCTCGGTCCCCGGCAGGTCGATATGCTTGGGGTGCAGGCTGATCAGCGGGTCCAGCACCGCCGTCGAATAGACCATCCATTTCAGGTACGCCCCGCGGTCGGCGTCCTCAATCCGCGGCGCTAGCCCGCCATAGCCGTAGCGGTCGGCGAGATAGATGCAGATGGCCGGGTTCTCGCTGACCACGACCTTGCCGTCGGTGACGGTGGGCACCTTTCCCGAGGGATTGAGCTTCAGGTATTCGGGCTTTTTCTGGTCGCCCTTGCGGATGTCCACGGTCTCGACCCGGAACCGAACCCCCAGCTCTTCCAGCAGCCAATAGGCGGTGAAGGCCCGGCTGGCCGGCGAGTGATAGAGGGTGATCCCGCGCTTGAACGTCATGCTAGGCCTTTCAGACTTGCCGTCTATCTAGGTTGGCAGCAGACTGGGCGCCAGACGGCGGTATTCGTCATCTCGCGCCATGTTGCATCGCACCCCTTGAGTTATTCTGGGCAAGCTTCTATCCTCTACCCCCCCGGACGCCTGCGCCCGCGGCCGGCAACGAACACCTCAAGGGCGAACCCGAGTCCCCATCTACCATGGAAAAAGTCCCGATGACCGCCGAGGGCTGGAAGGCTCTCGACGACGAACTAAGGCGTTTGAAGACCGCTGAGCGCCCCGCTGTGATCGCGGCGATCTCGGAAGCGCGCTCGCATGGCGACCTTTCCGAGAACGCCGAGTATCATGCCGCCAAGGAACGCCAAGGCTGGATCGAAGGCCAGATCGCCGACATCGAAGACAAGATGGCGCGCGCTCAGGTGATCGATGTCTCCAAGCTGTCCGGCAGCCAGGTGAAGTTCGGCGCCACCGTCTCCGTGGTGGACGAGGACACCGAGGAAAAGGCCCGCTACCAGATCGTTGGCGAGCACGAGGCCGACGTGAAGAAGGGCAAGATCTCGATCCTGTCCCCGCTGGCCCGCGCCATGATCGGCAAGGAAACCGGCGACGTCGTCGAGGTGCACACCCCCGGCGGCGGCAAGGCCTACGAGATCACCAAGGTCGATTGGGCCTAGCGCCCGGCTCCGGCCCGGGGGCTTGCGACGTGGCGACACCCGCAACCGAACGTCCGTTGATCGTCTGGGCCGTCTCCGACGGCCGTGCCGGCATTGAGGCCCAGGTCACCGGGCTGGCCGGCGCCGTGGCCGCGCGCCGCAAGGCCAAGGTCGTGGTCAAACGGGTCGGCTGGAAGGGCAGGATCGGCCGTCTGCCCTGGTGGCTCAACCTGCTGCCGCAACGCTTCCTCACGCCGGAAAGCGAGATCGCGCCCCCGTGGCCCGACATCTGGATCGCCGCGGGCCGCGCCACCCTGCCGCTGTCGCTGCGCATCAAGAGTTGGTCGGGCGGCCGGACCTTTGTGGTGCAGATACAGGACCCGCGCCTGCCGCCCTCCAAGTTCGACCTGGTGATCCCGCCCAAGCATGACCGGCTCGCCGGCGACAACGTTTTCCCGATCATCGGCTCGCCCGGCCGGGTGAACGCCGACCGGCTCGACGCCGACCTCGAACGCTTCAAGGGCGTGCTGGGGCCCCTGCCCCGCCCCCGCGTCGCCGTCGTGATCGGCGGCAAGTCCAAGGCCCACGACCTGTCGCCGATCCGCGCCGCAGCCATGGCCCGCGAGATCGAGTTGCCGGTCATCCAGGAGGGCGGCTCGGTGATGGTCACCTTCACCCGGCGCACCCCGCCCCAGGCCCAGGCGATCCTGGCCTCGCGGCTGCGGCATCTGCCAGGCGTGATCTGGGACGGAACAGGCGAGAACCCCTATTTCGCCTACCTGGCCGCGGCCGACTACATCCTGGTCACCGAGGACTCCACCAATCTGGCCACCGACGCGGCCTCCACCGGCAAGCCTGTCTTCATCCTCAAGATGGACGGCGAGAGCCTGAAGCTGCGTCGCTTCCACGAGGATCTCGAGCGGATCGGAGCGGCCCGCCCGATGGGCGACGCCTTCCACAGCTGGACCTACGAACCCCTGGCGGAGACCGACCGCGCCGCCGCCGAGGTCCTGGCCCGCCACGACGCCTGGAGGGCCGCGCGGCCCGCGCTGTAACGCCGCCTTTCCACAGCGAAGGTTTAGGCCTCCCATGGCTGCGAGATGATTCTCCGCCCGCGCATCCTGTTCATCGCGAACGCCGGCCCTGACGTCGGGGGCGGTCACGTGATGCGCTCCCTGACCCTGGCCCGCGCGCTGATCGCCAAGGGCGCGGCGTGCGCCTTCCTGGCGACGCCGCCGGTGGCCGCCGTGCTGGACGCCTTCGGCCCCGACATCGACCGCGAGGAGGCCACCGGCGTCGACGCCGAGCACCTGGCCGACGCCGCCACCGGCGTGCAGTTCGACGCTGTGGTGTTCGACCACTACGGCCTGGCGCGCGCCGAGCACGAGGCCGTGGCCCACGGCCGCCCGACCCTGGTGATCGACGACCTGGCCAACCGCCCCCTGGCGGCTGACCTGGTGCTGGACTCCGGCCCCGCCCGGGTGGCGGCCGACTATGCCTTCTTCGCCGACCAGGCGCGCCTGCTGCTGGGGCCCGACTACGCGCCGGTGCGTCCCGAGTTCGCCGCCCTGCGCGAGGAGGCTCTGGCCCGGCGCGGTGGCCCGGTGGCCCGCGTGCTGGTGGCGCTGGGCCTGACCGACATCGGCAAGATCACCGCCCGGGTCGTCGACCACCTGCGCCAGCGCAACGGCCAGGTGGCCCTCGACATCGTGCTGGGGAGCGGCGCCGGCAGCCTGCCCGGCCTGCGCCGCGTGGCCGCCCACGATCCGCGCATCACCCTGCATGTGGACACCCAGGACATGGCGGCCCTGACCGCCGCAGCCGACGTCGCCATCGGGGCGGCAGGCTCCACCACCTGGGAGCGCTGCGTGCTCGGACTGCCGTCGGCCCTGCTGATCCTCGCCGACAACCAGCGCCCGGCGGCCCTGGCCCTGGCGGCCCGCGACGCGGCCCTGGTGGTCGACGCCCAGGACGCCGACTTCGAGGCCGTGCTGGACCGGGCCATCGTGCGCCTGATGTCGGACGCCGCGACCCGCGCGCGCCTCTCGGCCGCCAGCGCCGAGGTTTGCGACGGCCTGGGCGCGGCGCGCGCGGCCGAGGCCTTCATGGAAATCATCGCCACCCCGCGACAGCCTGTCCCAGGCGACCGGTCTTAACCAAGTCTTGGCAATGGCCGCCTCACCCTGAGGCATGGCCCAGAGCTCCACGAAGGTTCGGATCGTCGGCGGCGGACTGACCGGCGTGCTCGCCGCGCTGCAGGCCCACAGCCTCGGCTGGCGCGAAATTGAACTGCACGAACGCTTCGGCGAACTCGGCGGAACGGACCTGCCCCGGCGCGATCACGGTTTGGAGCTGTGCTGCCGGCCGCACCGGTTCGGCGCTCCCGGCGACCCGGTCCGAGCCCTGCTTGAAGCCCATGGCCTCGCCTTCGAGGACGCCGAGAACCGCGCGGGCTCCGTCAGCCCGACGCCCTGCGGCGACATGGCGGTGACCCATGACTTCTCCGGCCCCGCCCTGCGCACCCGCCAGATCGCGCTGTCGGCCCCGACCGGCGACAGCCTGGCCGACCGCCTGCGCGCCTATCCCTCGGACATCGCCCAGCCCCTGACCCGGTATCTGCAATGGCGGCTTGGCGCCTGGCTGGACGAAGTCCACGCCGCTGCGGCGGTCGGGCTTGGCGTCGACCAGGTGTTCCCCACCGGGGTCGATGTCGCCGACCTGGCGCTGGCCCGCCGCGCCTGCCCGCTGCACGCCGAGCTCTACGCCATCCCGCGCACCCTGTGCGGACGCCTCGACGACACCGTGGTCGGGGTCCCGACCGGCGGGGTCTCAGGTCTCTTCGTGGGGGCGTACCGCGCCCTGGAGCGGCTGGGCGTCTCGATCAAGCTGAACAGCCTGGTCTCGCCGGGTCAGGCGCTCGCCGCCGGCGACGCCCTGGTCTGGACCGCCGATCCGACGCCCCTCTTCGCCCTCGCCGGGCTCGAAGCTCCGCGCCAAGTGGGCAAGAGCCTGGCTACCCATGTCTTCAAGGCCCGCTACGCCGGTCCCGTCCCCTTCCTGCTGCGCAACTTCACCGCCCAGGGCGCGGTCTGCGAGATCCACCTCTACGAGAGCCGCGGCCAGGTCCTGCTGACCGCCCGCTGCGTGACGGAGGCCTCCGACGCCGACCTGCGCCGGGAGATCCACCGGCTGATGTCGAGCTTCGGCGGCGCCTCGCTCAGCCTCGGCGAGCAGATGTTGAGCATGGTGGGACCTCAGGAGTCCTGCCCTACGATCGACGGGGCGCGGAAGCTCAAGGCCATGTGGATCGGCTTGCAGCGCCGGTTCGGCGCGGGCTTCGTCGACGCCGGCTGGGCCTGCGCGCACGCGGGCGAACGCCTCGACAGCATCGCCACGGGCCTCAGCCAGGCCCGCGAGACGCCCGAGACGGTCGCCGCCTAGGCGTTAGCCGACCATGTCCCAGGCCAGGGGCTCGCCGCGGACCAGGTCGCGCTTGGCGGGCTTGCCCAGCACCTCGTCCAGATGGGCCGGAGCAAGGCCGTTGCCGGGCCGGATCGAGCGGATGTTGGTCCGGCTCAGGGTCTCGCCGGCCTTGACGTCGGCGGTCACGTAGAGCGAGCGGCGGAACTGCAGCGAGCCGCGCTCCGAACCCAGGATGTCGTAATGGGCCCGGCCCAGGGACTTCCAGGCGTCCTTGCAGTCGCGCACCAGGGCGGCGAACTCGGCGGGCTCCAGGCTGAAAGCGGCATCCGGCCCGCCGTCGGCCCGAGCCAGGGTGAAGTGCTTCTCGATCACGCAGGCGCCCATTGCGATCGCCGCCACCGAGGTCGCCGTGCCCGGCGTATGGTCCGACAGGCCGATGGGGCTGGCGAACCGCGCCGCCATGTCGGCCACCGTGCGGACATTGGCGTCCTCGAAGGTGGCCGGATAGCTGGACACGCAGTGCAGCAGCACCACGCCGGGCGCCCCGGCGGCCAGGGCCGCGTCGCGGGCGGCGGCCATCTCGGCCTGGTTGGCCATGCCGGTGGAGATGATCAGCGGCTTGCCCTTGGCCGCGGCGTAGCGGATCAGCGGCAGGTCCACGGCCTCGAAGGAGGCGATCTTATAGGCCGGCGCGCCGAGGCCAGCCAGCAGGTCCACCGCCGTCTCGTCGAACGGGCTGGAGAAGATGGTCACGCCGCGCTTGTGGGCCCGCTCGAAGATCGCCGCGTGCCATTCGTAGGGCGTCTGGGCCTCCTGGTAGAGCTCATAGAGGCTGCGCCCGTCCCACAGCCCGCCGTGGATCCGAAATTCCGGCCGATCGACATTCATGGTGATGGTGTCGGCCGTGTAGGTCTGAATCTTGATGGCGTCGCAGCCGGTGTCGGCCGCCGCATCGACCATGAGCAGGGCGCGGTCCAGGCTGCCGTTGTGATTCCCCGACAGCTCGCAGATGACATAGGGCTCGTGGTCCGGCCCGATCTTGCGGCCGGCGATCTCGATCTCGGGAGCGTATGACATGTACGGACTCGGCGTGTGTTTGCCGTACAATAGACTGGCCACTTGAAGGCTGCGTTAACCAACCGCGCCCCGAGCCGGTCGCAACGCGCCAGAATCTCACCTACATAGACGCGATGTCCCAGAACGCTCCCCGCACCACCCGCTGCCTGATCCTGGGTTCCGGCCCGGCCGGCTACACCGCCGCCATCTACGCCGCGCGCGCCTTGCTCAATCCGGTGCTGATCGCCGGCATTCAGCCCGGGGGCCAGCTCACCATCACCACCGACGTGGAGAACTATCCGGGCTTCGCCGACGTGATCCAGGGCCCCTGGCTGATGGAGCAGATGCAAGCCCAGGCCGCCCATGTCGGGACCGAGATCATCAACGACATCGTGCTGAAGGCCGACCTGTCGCAGCGCCCGTTCCGGCTGGAATGCGACTCGGGCGACGTCTGGCTGGCCGAGACCCTGATCATCGCCACCGGCGCCCAGGCCAAGTGGCTGGGCCTGGAGAGCGAACAGAAATTCCAGGGCTTCGGCGTCTCGGCCTGCGCCACCTGCGACGGCTTCTTCTATCGCGGCAAGGAGGTCGTGGTGGTCGGCGGCGGCAACACCGCGGTCGAGGAGGCCCTGTTCCTCACCAACTTCGCCAGCAAGGTCACCGTGGTCCATCGCCGCGACGAATTCCGCGCCGAGAAGATCCTGCAGGAGCGGCTGTTCGCCCATCCCAAGATCGAGGTGATCTGGAACAACGCCATCCACGAGGTCACCGGCGCGACAGACCCCATGGGCGTCACCGGCGTCAAGCTGAAGAGCACGGAGACCGGCGAGATCCGCGAGATCCCGGCCGACGGCGTGTTCATCGCCATCGGCCACGCCCCGGCCTCGGAACTGTTCAAGGGCCAGTTGGAGATGGACTCCTCGGGCTATCTCGACGTGAAGGCGGGTACGGCCTCGACCGCCATTCCCGGCGTGTTCGCGGCGGGCGACGTCACGGACGACATCTACCGCCAGGCCGTCACCGCCGCCGGCATGGGCTGCATGGCCGCCCTGGAGGCCGTCCGCCTGCTGGCCGAGGAAGACCACGAGAAGGCCCACCGCCCGCTCAGCCGCGCAACGACCGAGAAAATCGGCACTTGGTGAGCGCCCGTCAGGCGCTAAGTTCGCTGACATTCCCCCTTAGACGAGGCCGCGCGCGCCCATGACGAACCTGATCGTGCGAGGCGGCCGCGCCTTGCGGGGCGAGATCACGCCCTCCGCCAACAAGAACGCCGTGCTGCCGGTGCTGTGCGCCACCCTGCTCTCCGACGAGCCGGTGACCCTCCACCGCGTTCCGGACATAACAGATGTCCGTAAGCTGCTGGAATTCTTCAGGAATCTCGGCAGCAAGGTGGAGATGGATTTCGACACCGGGACCTTGGTCCTGCACCACGGCGGCGACCTGGATCCCAAGGCCGCGCACCTGCCGCTGGGTATGCGCTCCTCGATCATGCTGATCCCGGCCCTGCTGCACCGCTTCGGCCGCGCCAGTCTGGAGGAGGACGTCACCGGCTGCACCCTGGGCGCCCGAGAGATCGATCCGCACATCGACGTGTTCCGCGCCTTCGGAGCCCAGGTCGTCAGCGACGCGACCTCCATCGTCATCACCTCGCCCAAGGGCTTCTCGGCGGTCCAGCACTGGCTCGACTACGCCTCGGTCACCACCACCGAGAACTTCGTGCTGTGCGCGGCCACCGCCAAGGGCCGCTCGCGCCTGACCAACGCCGCCTGCGAACCGCACGTCCAGGAATTCTGCGACTTCCTGGCCCGCATGGGGGCGAAGATCGAAGGGGTCGGCGGATCGCGCGTCGACGTCGAGGGGGTCGACGACCTGGGCGGGGTGGAATTCACCTTCGCCGACGACTTCCACGAGGTGGCGACCTTCCTGGCCATGGGCGCCATCACCGGCGGCGACATCGCCGTGCGCAACGGCTCGGTGGAGCAGTTCCCGCTGCTAGATCGCACCTTCGCCAAGTTCGGGGTGGAGATCACCCACGCCGACGGCTGGTCCCGCGCCCGGGTCGACGGCCCGCTGAAGGTGCGCGAACCCTTCACGTCCAACATCCTGACCAAGGTCGAAGCCGCCCCCTGGCCCTATGTCCCGGCCGACCTGCTGCCGATCTTCGTGGCGCTGGGGGTGCGCGCCGAGGGCCAGGTGATGTTCTGGAACAAGGTCTATGAGGGCGCGCTCGGCTGGTCGTCCGAACTGGGCAAGTTCGGGGCCCACTCCCTGCTCTGCGACCCACACCGGCTGATCACCTTCGGCGGCAAGCCCCTGGTCGCGGCCGAGGTCGAGAGCCCCTACATCATCCGCGTGGCCATCGCCCTCTTCATGCTGGCCGCCAGCATCGAGGGCGAGAGCACGATCCTCAACGCCTCCCCCATCCAGCGCGCCCATCCGCGCTTCGTCGAGAACCTCAACGCGCTCGGGGCCGACGTGAGCTGGGTGGCGGGCGACTAGGCCGCCGCGCTATGCTGGCGGCATGATCCGCCATGCCCGCGCTTCCGACCACCCCGCCATCCGAGAGGTGGTCGCAGCAGCTTTCGCCAAGACCGACGAGGCCGACCTGGTCGAGCGCCTGCGCGACTCCGGCGACGTGGTCTTCGAGTTGGTGGAGGAAGACGCCGGTGAGGTCGTCGGCCATATCCTCTACAGCCGGCTGTGGGCCGACAGCGCCTATCTCTACGCCGCCCTGGCTCCCCTGGCGGTTCGCCCCGACCGCCAGAAGGACGGGGTCGGCAAGCGGCTGATGAAGGCGTCGCTGGAGACCGCGCGCGAGTTCGGCGCCCATGCGGTCATCGTCCTTGGCCATCCCGCCTACTATCCAAAGTTCGGCTTCACCGCCGAGGCGGCCAGGACCGTCACCTCGCCCTATTCCGGCAGCCCGGCCTTCATGGCCATCGCCCTGGAGGACGGCGCATTGGATGTTCCGGTGACCGTCGCCTATCCGGAAGCTTTCAACGGCTAGCGTCAACGTCCCTTCTCCCGCAAGGGGAGAAGGGACGCCAGCCCCTGGCGGTCTGCGCCCTTCCCGCTAAGCTTGGGCCTCGAGATCGGAGCCCGGCCCATGAAGACCTATCGCATCGGCGTCATCGGCCTGGGCCAACGGATCGCCCATGTGCTGGCCGCCATGAAGGAGGTCGGCTGGAACCTGGAGGTCGCCGCCCACGCCGATCCTGCCCCGGTGGGCGCGCCGATCCTGGCGGCGGCTGGCATCGACGCGGGCCGGGTCTGCGCCGACGTGCCCGAACTGCTGGCGAGCGGACCCTTCGACCTGGTGATGATTGGCACGCCAAACCACCTGCATTTCGAGCATCTCAACCTGGCGCTCGACGCCGGTTTCCCGATCTTCGCCGAGAAGCCCATCGTCCGCACCGAGGACGAGACCCTGGAGCTCGCCGCCCGGCTGGCCAAGGGCGGCGCCCCGCCGTTGTTCATCGGCCTGGTCATGCGCTCCATGTCGATCGTGCGCGAGACCATCGCCCGGGTGGACGCCGGCGACCTGGGGACCCTGGTCTCCATCGACGCCACCGAGCACCTGCCGCCCGAGCACGGCGGCTACCTGGCCCGCAACTGGCGGCGCAAGCAGGCCTATGGCGGCTCCTACCTGCTGGACAAGGTCTGCCACGACTTCGATATCTTCGGCCGGCTGGCCGGGGGCCGCCCCGCCAAGGTGGCGAGCTTCGGCGGCCGGGACATCTTCACCCCGGCGCGGGCCGACGCGCCTCGGGTCTATAGCGACGGCCAGGCCGCCTATGCCCTGCGCGAGGCCGGCTGGGCGGGCGCCAATGACGCCTTCCAGTCCGACATGGACGTCACCGACCACCAGACGGCGCTCGTCCAGTACGAGAACGGCGTGCGGCTCTCCTTCCACGCCAACAGCCACGTGGCCCTGCCGGAGCGGCGCTGGTACCTGGCGGGGACCGACGGCACCCTGATCGCCGACCTGGTCCGCAACAAGCTGATGTTCCGCAAGGCCATGGACCGCGGCAAGCCCGAGCGGATCGAATACGGAAACCGCACGGAGGACAGCCACAACGGCGCCGACCAGTCCATGGCCCGCGACCTGCTGGCCGCCCTGGAGGGCCGCGACGCCTTCCCGGTCACGCCCTTCGACTCCATGGAAGCCGGGCTGACGGTCATGGCCATAGACGAGGCCATGGCGCGCGGCGAGATGCTGGACTGTGCTACGATGTGGGCCCGCTACGACGCCGCGCGAGGCGCCTGAAGCAGCGCCGCGCCCACCAGTTCCTGCAGCAGTGGCGTCGCCGGATAGGGATGGTGCCGGTACTGACGAAAGCCCTCCGCCATCTCGGTCCCGAAGTCCCCGCCACGCCGGCGGCACCAGGCCTCCATCGACTCGAGTTGGTCGGGCACCCCGTGCTGGCGCGCGACCCAATCGACCTGGCTGACATGGGCGGCCAGCATGGCCCGCTTGATCTCGAATACCGGGGCGATATCGACCCCGAAGTCCGGCACGATCCGCACACCCTCCCGGTTCCGACCGCCGATCGGGTCCATGAAATAGAGGTGCGGTATGCCGGTCAGGGCCGCCGATGGGCCCGTGCGGTAGTTCGGCACCGAGGCCGCGAAACAGGCGTCGCGCACCAGCTGGCTCACCGCCTCGTGGTCGGGATGATAGTCGGCCGGCGAGGCGGTCAGCACCACGTCCGGCGCGGCCCAGCGCACCAGTTCGGTGACCCGCCGCCGGGTCGGATCGTCGTTGAACACGCAAAGGTCGCCGACCTCGCCGCACCGGTATTGGGCCTCGATCAGGGCGGCGGCGGCCGTGGCTTCGGCATGGCGTGTGCGGGCGGTCTGCGCCTGGTCCATCTCCGAGGAGCCGAGGTCGCCCGCGGTGACGGTGGCGATCTTCACCGCATGGCCGAGCCGCGCCAGCAACGCGAGCGTCCCAGCGCCCAGGGTTTCGATGTCGTCGGGATGGGCGTGGATCGCAAGGACGCTGGCCATGCTGACGAGCCTCGCCGTGGCGGCCGGCGCCGTCAATCGGCCTATTGCAGGGCCGCGCCGTCCTGTCCGTCGCTGGCGGGCGCGGCGGCCGTAGGCGCGGGCGGCGGCGACGCGCGCTCCATCGCCGCGAGGGAGGCGTTGATTTCCTTGATCTCCGAGGCGCTGGGCTTGCGGCGCGGGGCGTAGAGCGTGCCGAGGACCCGCGTCTTCTCGCCGCCGGCCGCCGAGGCGTCGGCCACGTTATAGGTGCGCACCTCGCCGGCCACGGCCAGGGTCACCTGGCGGCCGCCGCCGATGCCCAGGGCCTCGGGATCCAGGCCCTGGGTGCGCTGGTCGATGCCGCCCAGGATGGTCGGCGAAATATAGGCCTCGCCCCCGGCATAGCGTCCGGTGAAGGCCGCCGGTTCGCCCCAGGGGCCGGTCCAGCGATAGAAGATGTGCAGGCCCACCTGCTTCATCTTGACCAGGGTCGGGGCCCAGTACGGGGCGACATAGCTGGCGTGATAGTGGGTCGCGGAGCCCACGGCCTTGACCACGTGGCCGTCCAGGGCGCGCTTGGCGATCTGCTGGGCCTGGCGCCAGAGACTGGCCTCCGGCGCATAGGCCAGCGAGCCGTCGCAGGTGAAGCTGAACTGGCAGCCGGTAGCCCGCGCCGAACCCTGGTAGACCACGGCGCAGATCGATTTCGGATAGGCCGGATGGCGCATGCGGTTCAGCACCACCTGGGCCACGGCCTCGCGGCCGAGCAGGGGTTCGCGGGCGCTCTCGTAATAGACCGCCTGGGACAGGCAGCGTAGCGCGCGGGTGCGGTCGGCGCTGTCGGCCTTGAGGTGGAACGGCTTCATCGGCCGGATCGGCAGCTTCGAAAACGACCGCAGCTCGTTGATTTCTTCGGCCGTTTCCGGAATTTCCGTATTCAGCCCGAGGTTCGGCACCTCGTCCAGGTTCAGCGTGGTCCAGCCGATCGGCCGACCCCAAAGGTCGGCGTGGCGGCCGATATCGTGCCGGTTGGCCACCGTTAGCATGGCCGGGTCCATTTCGCCCTTCAGTCGGGTGATGGATCGATAGGAAAGAGGCTGCGCCTGGGCCCCGAGGGTAGGCGTCCGCGCCTCGGCCCGCGACGCTGTATAGGCGTCCACGCAGCCCCATAGCACGGCCGCGGTGGCGATGATCGCCATCGCCGCGGCGGTCCAGGACTTGTGTGACGCAAGAGATTTCACGGCGTGGATAGTGTTCCAGAAAGGTATGGGCGTGAGCATCTGCAGCACGAACCGGGCCAAAATAGGGTTCTTGGCCGAAGATATCGAGTGTTGCCTGCAGTCACGCAGCCTCGCATGCTCACGCCGCCGGCTCGCATTCGAGGTCGGTCCTGGGAGCTTCCCTTGCCGCTGACCCCCGTCGAGTGGCCGCTTCGGCTCGTTCCAAGGCGCTCGCCGCCCCTCACCAGGGCCGCGGCGATCAGCATCGCGGCCCTGGCGGCGGCGATCACCATCCGCGGCGCCATCCTCGGCTGGGACAATGCGCTTGGGCTGTCGGTCACCTATTTCCCGGCCTTCATCGTCGCGACCCTCTATGCCGGACAAGCCTGGGGATGGAGCGCCCTGGGCTTCGCCCTGCTCGCAGGGTTGCTTGCGCCCAACATCTTTCCTGTCGGCGTGTCGGGCACAGCGGTCGCCGTGATGTTCGCTCTCTCCGGCGCGGTGACCGTCGCCGTGGCCAGCGCCCTGCGCAGCGCCCTGTTGCGGCTGGGCGAGGCCCAGGTGGAGCTCGACGCCAGCGAGGCGCGCCTGCAACTGGCGCAGGACGCCGGCGACGTCGGCCTGTGGAGCTGGGACCTGGTGACCGGCGAGGGCCGCTGGTCGCCGACATTCTACAAGAACCTCGGCCTGCCACCGGACAGTCCGGCGCACATGGACGCGGTCCTGAAGGCCATCCACCCCGACGACCGCGAGACCGTGCGCCTAAGCAACCTGGAGGCTGTCCGTGTCGGGCGGATGAATCCCACCGAATACCGGGTGATCTGGCCCGATGGCCAGGTCCGGTGGCTGCTGACCCGCGGGGAGATGTTCCGCGACGACCAGGGTCGCTTGGTGCGCTCCGTCGGGGTGAACATCGACATCACCGAGCGCCGGCTGGGTTTCGAGCGTCTCCGAGAAAGCGAAGAACGCTTCCGCGCCCTGGCCGACAGCGCCCCTGTTCTGCTTTGGGTCTCCAAGACCGACGGCAAGCGTGAGTTCGTCAACCAGGCCTATGTCGACTACCTGGGTGTCGCCTACGACGACGCGATCAATTTCGACTGGCGTCAGCGGCTGCACGAAGACGACCTGCCGCGCATCCTCAAGGAACAGGTCGCGGGCGAAGCCTCGCGAGCGGCCTTCGCCCTGGAGGCCCGCTATCGGCGCGCCGACGGCGAATGGCGGTGGATCCGGTCGATTTCCCAGCCGCGATACGGCCCGACCCAGGAGTTCATCGGCTTCATCGGCATCGGCTTCGACGTCACCGACGCCAAGCAGGCCGAGGCCGACCTCGTGCGGATCAACGACCTGCTGGCCGAGCGCGTCGAGGCCGCGCTGGCCGAGCGCGACGCCGCCGAGGCCCAGCTGCGGCACGCCCAGAGGCTGGAGGCGGTGGGTCAGCTCACCGGCGGGGTGGCCCACGACTTCAACAACCTGCTGACGGTGATCATCGGCGCCCTGGACCTGATGCAGCGCCATCCCGAGGACGCCGTCCGGCGCGAGCGCATGGTGGAGGCGGCCCAGAACGCGGCCCGGCGCGGCGAGCGCCTGACCCAGCAGCTGCTGGCCTTCTCGCGGCGGCAGGCGCTCAAGCCCGAGGCGGTGAGCATCGACCAGCTGGTGGCCGAGAGCGAGCCCCAGCTGCGCCGTGCGGCGGGAGATACCGCGATCCTGACCGTGTCGCCGGCCGCCGGAGAGGCGGTGGCGATGATCGACCCCAGCCAGTTCGAGGCCGCGCTGATGAACCTGGTGGTCAACGCCCGCGACGCCGTCGACCAGGGCGGCGCGATCCATGTCGAAACCGCCACCTGCGAACTGGCCGAGGGCGAAGCGCCCGAGATGGCGGCCGGCGCCTATGTCTGCGTGACCGTTCGCGATACTGGGGCCGGCATGACGCCCGACGTCGTCGGCCGGGCGTTCGAGCCCTTCTTCACCACAAAAGAGGTCGGCAAGGGCACGGGCCTGGGCCTCTCCCAGGTCTACGGCTTCGCCCGCCAGAGCGGCGGGGGGGTGACCATCGACACCGCGCCCGGCGAAGGCGCGGCGGTGCGCTTCTACCTGCCCCGTGTGAGCGGGTCGGCCGAGACGGGCGCGGAGACCACGGCCGAGGCGGAGCCGCAGGCAGCGCCGACCGATTTCCCCGCCTTGACCATCCTGCTGGTCGAGGACGATCCGGAAGTCGGCGACATGGTCGCGGCCATGTTGGTCGAGGTCGGCCACGACGTGGTCAGGGCTGACGGCGCCGCCGCGGCGCTCGACCTGCTGCAGGGCGGTCAGGCGGTGGACCTGATGATCACCGACCTGGTGATGCCGGGGCCGAAGTCGGGGGTGGACCTGGCGCATGAGGCGGTCGCGCTACGACCTGGCCTGCCGGTGATCCTGTCCTCGGGCTACACCGCCGAGGCGATGAAGTCGGCCGATGGCGCGCCCTGGCCCTTGCTGCGCAAGCCTTACTCGGCCGAAATCCTGGCGCTGGCCATCCGGCGGGCCATGAAACGCGCCTCCGAAACAATTTCGTGACAACGCGTGACTTGCCGAAGGCCGAACGCGGGTCTATATGTTCATCATCGGTTTTGCTCATGTTGAGCATAATCATGACGCCGACGGGGCGCTGCAGACATCCCGCGGCGTTTTTTGAGGCCGATGAAATGCTCATTGTGAGCATAAGGAGGACGCCATGGCTGACGGATCGCAATTCGCGTTTACGCCTGCTGTCGAAGCCGCCACCCTTCCCCTCTGGGAAAAGGTGAAGCGCCACGTCACGCCCATGGAGTGGCGCCTCCAGGCCCCGCTGATCGCCGAGATCAACCGCCTGAAGCGGGAGAAGAACGCGGTCATCCTGGCCCACAACTACATGACGCCGGAAATCTTCCACGGGGTCGGCGACTATGTCGGCGACAGCCTGGGCCTGGCCAAGGAAGCCGCCAAGTCGGAGGCCAAGATCATCGTCCAGGCCGGCGTGCACTTCATGGCCGAGACCTCGAAGATCCTGTCGCCCGATAAGACGGTGCTGATCCCCGACCTGCGCGCCGGTTGCAGCCTGGCCTCTTCGATCACGGGCGCCGACGTGCGCCTGATCAAGCAGCGCTATCCGGGCCTGCCGGTGGTGACCTACGTCAACACCACCGCCGACGTGAAGGCCGAAACCGACGTCTGCTGCACCAGCGCCAACGCTGTCCAGGTGGTCGAGCACGTGGCCCGCGAGTGGGGCGTAGACCGGGTGATCCTGATCCCCGACGAGTTCCTGGCCCGCAACGTCGCGCGTCAGACCACGGTCGGCATCATCGCCTGGAAGGGCCGCTGCGAGGTGCATGAGCGCTTCAACGCCGCCGACATCCTGGAGCTGAAGGAGGCCTATCCCGACGCCCAGATCCTGGCCCACCCGGAGTGCCCGCCCGAGGTGCTGGAAGTCGCCGACTTCGCCGGCTCCACGGCGGCCATGACCAACTACGTGATGACCAAGAAGCCAAAGCAAGTGGTGCTGATCACCGAATGCTCCATGGCCGACAACGTGGCCATCGACGCGATCGAGACCGAGTTCGTGCGTCCCTGCAACCTGTGCCCGCACATGAAGCGGATCAGCCTGGAGAACATCTACGAGGCCCTGGTGAAGAACCAGTACGAGGTGCTGGTCGATCCGGCGATCGCAGAGCGGGCCCGCCTGTCCGTCCAGCGGATGATCGACCTACCCCCGCCCCTCGTCCCGGCGCGCTACGACCTGATCAAGGCGCGCCACCATGTCGACGTCGAGCTGATCTGAGCTGAGGCGACAGGAGGTCCCCATGGACCGTATCCAGCATGACGGCGTCCTCATCGTGGGCGCCGGGCTAGCCGGCCTTTCGGCCGCGCTCGCCGCCGCGCCCCGCAAGGTCCTGGTGCTCACCGGGGCGCCGTTGAACCACGGCTGCTCCTCGGCCTGGGCCCAGGGCGGCATGGCCGCGGCCCTGTCGGCCGACGACACGCCCGCCCTGCACGCCGCCGACACCGTGGCCGCCGGGGCCGGCCTAGTCGACGCCGACATGGCCCGCCTGCTGGCCGAGGAGGGCCCGGCCGCCGTGCGCAAGCTGGCGGCCATGGGCGCGCCCTTCGACCGCGACGCCCAGGGGGAGTTCGCCACCAGCCTGGAGGCCGCCCACAGCCGCGCGCGCGTCGCTCGGGTCAAGGGCGACCAGGCCGGTCGCGCCATCATGGACGCGGTGGTCAAGGCCGCGCTCTCGGCCCGTCACATCCAGGTCCGGGCCGGCGCCCGGCTGCGCGGCCTGCTGCAGGACGCCGAGGGAACCGTGCGCGGCGTGGTGGTCGAGCAGGACGGCCGCCTGATGGAGATCACCGCCGCCGCCACCATCCTGGCCACCGGGGGGGTCGGCGGGCTCTACGCCGTCACCACCACCCCGCCGGAACTGCGCGGCGAGGGCCTGGGCCTGGCCGCCCTGGCCGGCGCCCAGATCGCCGATCCCGAGTTCGTCCAGTTCCACCCCACCGCCATCGACATCGGCCGCGATCCCGCGCCGCTCGCCACCGAGGCCCTGCGCGGCGAGGGCGCCAAGCTGATCAATGCGGCGGGCGAGGCCTTCATGGCCGGCTATCATCCCGACGCCGAGCTGGCTCCGCGCGACGTGGTGGCCCGCGCCATCCATGCCGAGCGCGAGGCCGGCCGCGGCGCCTTCCTCGACGCCCGCGCGGCGGTGGGCGATCACTTCCCCGAGGAGTTCCCAGCGGTGTTCGCCGCTTGCCTGTCCGGCGGCATCGACCCCCGCGTCCAGCCGATCCCGGTTTCGCCGGCCTGCCACTACCACATGGGCGGCATCGTCACCGACGCCCACGGCGCCACCAGCCTGCCCGGCCTATATGCGGCCGGCGAATGCGCCTCGACCGGTGTGCACGGCGCCAACCGCCTGGCCTCGAACTCGCTGCTGGAGGCCGCGGTGTTCGGAACCAGAGCCGGCGAGGCCGCCCGCGACGCGCGCGATCCGGGCACCCGCCCCCTGCGCGCCATGGCCGCTCCCGACCTGCCCGAGGCCGCCATCGCCCAGCTGCGCACCGCCATGAGCCGCGACGCCGGCGTGGTGCGGGACGCCGCGGGCCTGACCCGGCTGCTGGCCGAGATCGACGCCCTGGAGACCGCCCACGGCCGCGCCCCGGCCCTGGTCGCCGCCCGGCTGGTGGCCAGCGCGGCGCTGGACCGGAAGGCCAGCCTCGGCGCCCACTTCCGCGCCGACGGGGTCGCGGAGGGTGAGCGCCGCCGCACCTTCATCACCCTGCCGACCGCCAACCGCATCGCCGCCGTCGCCGCCGTCGCCGCCGAATGACCCCGCCCATTCCGGACCTGCTGATCGAACCCGTGGTCCGCGCGGCGCTCGCCGAAGACCTTGGCCGCGCCGGCGACGTCACGGCCCAGGCCTGCATCGCGGCCGAGGCACGGCTTACGGCGGTGTTCGCGGTTCGCCAGTCGGGCGTCGTGGCAGGCCTGGCCTGCGCGCGTCTGGCGGTGGCGGCGCTCGATCCGACCGCCCGCTTCGAGATCCTGGCCGCCGACGGCGACCGGGTGGACCCCGGCGCCGTCCTGGCCAGGGTCGAGGGAAACGCCCGCGCCATCCTCTCGGCCGAGCGCACGGCGCTCAACCTCCTGGGCCGGCTTTCGGGCGTGGCCACGCTCACACGGGCTTATGTGGACGCCGTGGCCGGGACCAAGGCTCGCATCGCCGACACCCGCAAGACCACGCCGGGCCTGCGACACCTCGAGAAGTACGCCGTGCGTTGCGGCGGCGGCCTCAACCACCGCTTCGGCCTGGATGACGCCATCCTGATCAAGGACAACCACGTGGCCGCCTGCGGCGGGGTCGGCGAGGCCCTCAGGCGTGCGCGGGCCGCCGCGGGCCACCTGATGAAGATCGAGGTCGAGGTCGACGGCCTGGACCAGCTCGAAGAGGCCCTGCCCTTCGCCCCCGACGTCATCATGCTGGACAATTTCAGCCGGGACGACCTCGTCCGCGCCGTAGCGTTGGCCGCCGGTCGCGTCGTCCTGGAGGCTTCGGGCGGCGTCAACCTGCAGACCGTCCGCAGGATCGCCGAGAGCGGGGTCGATGTTATCAGTGTCGGCGCCCTGACCCACTCTGCCCCAGTGCTGGATATCGGCCTGGACGCGGCGTAGCCGTAGGAACCGGGCCGATCGAGGCGGGTTCCTTCCCCACATGGAAGGAGCCCCCACATGACATCCAAGGCGCCCCCGATCCCGAAGGAACAGCAGTCCTTCCGCGGCGAGAAGCCCGACATCGCCGGGTCCACCCACGGCCGACGCGACGAGAAGACCGGCCTGCAATCGACCGAGCCCGGCGACGGCGACGTCAACCTCGAGCAGCAGGGCCGCCAGGGCAACATCCACCAGAACGTCGACACCGTGCACGCCAAGACCCAGGACCGCTGAGCCAAGCCTGCCGGCCCGACGGTCAGCGCGTCAGTACGAGGTGGGTCGCCAGCGCCGTTGGGACCGTCTCCGTCACCCGATAGCCAAGGCCGGGCAGGTCGATGCCTGCGAACAGGGATTCACCGCGGCCCAGAACGACGGGCGACAACGCCAGGTGCATCTCGTCGATCGCCCCTGCGAGCAGGTACTGGCGGACCGTCGAGACGCCGCCGCCGATCTTCACGTCCAGGTCGCCCGCCGCGGCCTTGGCCTGGGCGAGCGCCGCCTCGATCCCGTCGGTGACGAAATGGAAGGTCGTCCCGCCCTCCATCACGATGGGCGCCCGGGCGTGGTGGGTGAGGATGAAGCTCGGCGCGTGATACGGGGGATTGTCGCCCCACCACCCCTTCCACACGTCGTCCGGCCATTCGCCGCGGGTCGGGCCGAACATGTTGCGGCCGAGGATGAAGGCGCCGAAGCCTTCCGCCGTGGCGCGGGCGAAGCGATCGTCAGTCCCGCCTTCTTCCCCGATCATCGAACGAAAGGTCCGGGTCGGGAAAAACCAACTGTGCAATTCCTCGCCCCGTTTGCCGAGCGGATGCTCCAGGCTCTGGTCCAGGCCGGCCCCGAAGCCGTCGGTGGACACTCCGAAGCCCGCTACGCGCACCTTGCCCATGGGGACTCCATCTGAATGTGAACTGCAACCGGTCGAGTTTACCGGACCGGCTCATGTGGCGCCTGGTGATGATGGCGGCCGGCCAATGAAACGCGGCGGCCGGCGGCGCAGGACTTAACCGGCCTAGGCTGGTTGCAGGCGGTCGGCGGCCTTCTGGGCCGCGTCGGCCCGGGCCTGCTTGCCCTGGTCAAGGAAGGCCCTGGCCGTGGCCAGGACTTCGGGGCTGGCCAGCTCCGGCCGGCCCGACTGGAAGGGCGGCGCGGGAGCGTATTCCAGGCTGAGCTGCAGGGTCTTGGCGAAGTCCTCACCGGCCAGTTCGGCGACCATGACGAAGGCGAAGTCGAGCCCCGCGGTCACCCCGCCCCCGGTGATGATGTTGCCGTCGCGGACCACCCGGCCCTCATCGACGATTGCGCCGAAGGGCAGCAGCAGTTCGCGCCAGGCCCAGTGGCAGGCGCTGCGCTTGCCGCGCAGGAAACCCGCCGCAGCTAGGATCAGCGAGCCCGTGCACACGCTGGTCAGATACTTGGCGCCCGTTCCGAGCCGGCGGATTTCGGCCATGAAGGCCTCGTCCAGCATGGCGTCGGTGGTGCCGAAGCCGCCCGGCACGCACAGCACGTCGCAGTGCTCGACCTTGGAGAGGTCGGCGAGGTTCCCGAAGGTCAGGCCGTCGGCGGTGATGTCTCGGGCGCCCATGGAGGCCACCGTCACCCTCGCGTTCGGCAACCGGCACAGCACCTGGTGCGGCCCGGTGAAGTCCAGGTGGGTGACGTCCGGATAGAGCGGGATGACGATCTGCAGTTCGGCCATGGAGGCCTCCTCCGATTTGACGAGGCATGGTGCGCGGCCTAGCGTGCGGCTGAAATGACAATCTTCCCTCGGAAACTGCCATGCCGCGCAAGATAGGCGTCCTGATCTTCCCGAACTTTCAGATTCTCGACGCGGCGGGGCCCATCGCCGCCTTCGAGATCGCCGATCGCTATTCGCCGGGCAGCTACGAGATCGAAGTCATGGCCATGGAAGCGGGGCTGGTGACCTCCTCGTCGCGCGCCGCCATGGCGGCAGAGGCCCTGAGCGACCAGCCGTTGGACACCCTGATCGTATCTGGTGGAGATGGGACCCGCGCGGCGATCGTCCAGACCACGCTGCTCGACTGGGTCCGGACGGCGTCGGGCCAGGCGCGGCGCACGGCCAGCGTCTGCTCGGGCGCCTTCCTGCTGGCGGAGGCCGGCCTGCTGGACGGCCGGCGCGCCACCACCCACTGGCAGCGCTGCCCGGACTTCGCGCGGCGCTATTCCGCCGTCAGGCTGGAGCCCGACCGCATCTTCGTGCGCGACGGCGATATCTGGACATCGGCCGGGATCACGGCAGGGATCGATCTCGCCCTCGCCCTCATCGCCGAGGACCTGGGCGAGCCCATCGCCCGCGCGGTCGCCCAGCAACTGGTGGTCTATCACCGTCGGCCGGGCGGCCAGTCGCAGTTCTCGGCCCTGATCGAAATGGGCGGCCAGGGCGGCCGCTTCGCCACGCTGCTGGACTGGATGCGCGAGCGCATCGCCGAGCACCTGCCGGTGGAGCGCCTCGCCGACCGCGCGGCCATGAGCCCGCGCCACTTCGCCCGTGCCTTCGCCGCCGAGACCGGCCTCACCCCGGCCAAGGCGGTGGAGCGGCTGCGGCTGGAGACCGCCCGCGAGCGGGTGGAGAGTTCGTCGGAGCCGATCGACCGGGTGGCGGAAAGCTCGGGCTTCGGCGATCCCGAGCGGATGCGCCGCGCCTTCCTGCGCGCCTTCGGCCAACCGCCTCAGGCGCTCAGGCGGGCGGCAAGAGCTTAGCGCCCCTCAGATCCTCCCCCAGCGCGCAGCGCGATTTGGGGGAGGTGGCGCTCGAAGCGAAGCGAAGAGCGACGGAGGGGGTTGAAGCGCTTAAGAGCGCGTCAAAGTCCCCCTCAGTCGGCCATTCGGCCGACAGCTCCACCAGAGGGGGAGCATCTGGTCGATGTTCGCAGACCTAAGAGGGCGTCGAAGCCTGCGGCTTGGACGGGGTCGGCGCGCTGGCGGGCGTCACCTTGCCTGCGGTCGGCTCGGCCTTGACCGTGTCCGGCGTGGCGGCTGGCGTCTCGGTCTTGGGCTCGACGATCACCGCCGAGGACAGCCGCAGTTCGCCGGCGATTTCGGTGGGCGCCGGGATCCCCGGCGCGGAGGTGAAGCTCGCATAGGTCGGGTCGGCCGCAAGTTCCGGCGCCGGAGCCTTGCGGCCCTGGGCATAGGAACGCCCCGCGTCACGGCCAAAGCGATAGAAGACGTGCAGGCCCACCTGGGCGGTGCGCAGCATGCGCGGGCCCCAGTTCGGCGCCACGTTGGTGGTGTGGAAGTGGGTCGAGTCGCCCACGCTCGCCATCACCACGCCCGACAGAGCCTTGGCCGCCACCCGCTGGGCGCGGAGCCAGGCCCCGGCCTCGCGGCCCCGGCGCATGGAGCCGTCGCAGGCGAAGCTGAACTGGCAGCCGCGCGCTCGCGCCGCGCCTTGGTAGACCACGCTGCAGACGCTCTTGGGGAAGGCCGGGTGGCGCACGCGGTTCAACACCACCTGGGCCACGGCCGCCTGGCCGGCCGGGGTCTCGCCTCGGGCCTCGAAATAGACCGCCTGGGTCAGGCACTCCAGCTCGCGGGAGGCGCTTAGCGCGCCGGACGGCTGGAACGGCGCGGCGGGACGGACGAAGGCCGCGCGCTGCTTGAGGGGTTGCGGCGCGACCGGCGCGGCGTCCAGCCGAGCGGCCAGGTCGGCGCTCTGACGGTCGCGCTCGACGGCCTCGGTCGTGGTTAACGGGTCGTGGCGCCGCGCCACGCGCAGCACCCCCGGATCCATGGCGGCGGCTTCGCGCTGCAACACGGATTCGGAGAAGCCGCCGGCGGCGGCCTCGGCCAGGCGTTCAGCCCGGGCGTGGTCGGAAGCGGCGCTGGCCATGCCGCCGGCCATGTAGGCCGCACCGAGTGCGAGGCCGATGCCGGAGCCGATTAACGCAGCGCTGATTGACGCACGCCGATCGGCGCGCGCCTTGATACTGAAATGCAAAGGAAATCTAGTCCCGTGTGACGAGGGCGGTCGCGCCCCCAGACATCGTCGTCACAAGGCCCCTGCTCATGCTGGCGGCGTTGTGACCAGAGCCTGTCCGATTACACGTGGAGTGGCAGGCTACGGCGAAGTTGATGTGCTTCTGACAGGCTTGGCCACGAACCGCAAGCTTATATTGCAGTGCAGCATGATATATTTCCGTGGGTTAAGCTTAACGCGCAGCTTTCGAGGCCCTCGGGAACCTCCGCCTTAGCCCATCGTTTCCCTTGCTACGCTTGAAGCTTCTGGAGCCAACCTATGCGCAAGACCCTGACCCTGATCGCCGCCTCGGGCCTGGCCCTCACCCTCGCCGCTTGCGGCCATAATGTGGAACAACGCGCCGCTACGGGCGCGGCCGCGGGGGCTGTGGTCGGCGGTCCGGTCGGCGCCGTCGCCGGCGCGGCCGTGGGCACAGCGGTCAGCAAGGCGACCGACAAATAGCGACAGGGCCCTCGCCCGCCAGGCGAGGACCGCGGGGCGCCCTCGCCTCCCCGGGATAGTCCGGTTGGGTCATGCGGGCGTCCAGGCGCTCCTCCAGACTCGCCTCCATTCAGGAAGCGGGTTTTGGGGGAGTTCGCCGTGCTTCACGTCACCATCGCCGTGGCGGTGCTGATCGCGGTCGTCGCGATCGCCGCCACGGGGGCGCCGTATTTCTGACCGCTAGATTCTCCCGATGTTGAAACAGGCGGTCGCAGTTCTGATTCTCGCCGTCGCGGGCCTGCCCGCCCAGGCCGCGCCCGCGGCCGGTTGGCGCGTGCAGCAGGCCTGCGCGATGCAGCGCTACCTGCGCGCCACCCCCGCCTTCGCCAGCGCCTGGGGCCGCGACGCGGCTCAGGTCTCCCTGGGCTCCGGCAGCCCCGCCCTGCGCCGCCGCGACGATCCCGAGGCGCGCGCCCGCTTCGACACCGCCATGCGCTCCGGCCGCGCCTTCGCCGACCGCGCCGCCGCCCAACTGGCCGCCCGCGAGGGGATCAGCCAGGAGGACGCCACCCGCCGCATCGGCGCCGACCCCGGCCCCTGGCCGGCGGTGACTCCGGTCAAGTGCGAAGCCCTGGAGCGCCGGGCCGAAACCAAGCGCTAGGTCCTCCCCAGTCAGCTTCCAAGGGGGGAGCATCTGGCAGGCGTCCCGCCACCCTGCTGACAGGTTTGGGATCACGGCGCGCTAGCATCGCGGCATGATCGATCCTACCTTGGCGTTCATGCCCCGTTCCGCCGAACCCACCGCCCCCGCCGGCGTCTCCGACATGTCGGGCGCGTTCGACTATGACGAGAACACCATGCCGATGCTGTGGAAGCCCCACCGCCCGGCGCGGCCGGTCAAGTCGGAGGGCGGCAAGCGGTTCAAGCTGGTCAGCGATTACGAGCCGGCCGGCGACCAGCCGACGGCGATCGCCGAGCTGGTGGCGGGGCTGGAAGGCAAGGAGCACGACCAGGTCCTGCTGGGGGTCACCGGCTCCGGCAAGACCTTCACCATGGCCAAGGTCATCGAGCAGACCCAGCGCCCGGCCCTGATCCTGGCGCCCAACAAGACCCTGGCCGCCCAGCTCTATTCCGAGATGAAGAGCTTCTTCCCGGAGAACGCGGTGGAGTTCTTCGTCTCCTACTACGACTACTACCAGCCCGAGGCCTATGTGCCGCGGACCGACACCTACATAGAAAAAGATAGCTCCATCAACGAGCAGATCGACCGGATGCGTCACTCGGCCACCCGGGCGATCCTCGAGCGCGACGACGTGATCGTGGTCGCCTCGGTCTCCTGCATCTACGGCATCGGCTCGGTCGAGACCTATACGGCCATGACCATGACCCTGGAGCCCGGCCAGCGGATCGACGAGAAGCGGCTGATGGGCGACCTGGTGGCCCTGCAGTACAAGCGCAACGACGCGGCCTTCGAGCGCGGCTCGTTCCGCCGCCGGGGCGACACCCTCGAGATCTTCCCGGCCCACTACGAGGACCGCGCCTGGCGCATCAGCCTGTTCGGCGACGAGATCGAGACCGTCACCGAGTTCGACCCCCTGACCGGCAAGAAGACCGCCGACCTGGAGGGGATCAAGATCTACGCCAACAGCCACCACGTCACCCCGCGCCCGACGCTGAACCAGGCGGTCATCGCCATCAAGGCCGAGCTGAAGGAGCGCCTCGACTGGCTGGTCGCCAACGGCAAGCTGCTGGAGGCCCAGCGCCTGGAGCAGCGCACCAATTTCGACATCGAGATGATCCAGGCCACCGGCTCCTGCGCCGGCATCGAGAACTACAGCCGCTACCTGTCGGGCCGCCGGCCGGGCGAGCCGCCGCCGACCTTCTTCGAATACATCCCGGAGAACGGCCTGCTGTTCGTCGATGAGAGCCACCAGTCGGTGCCCCAGATCGGCGGCATGTACCGCGGCGACTACCGCCGCAAGTTCACCCTGGCGGAGTACGGCTTCCGCCTGCCCTCCTGCCTCGACAACCGCCCGCTTAAGTTCGAGGAGTGGGACGCCATGCGGCCCGCGACGGTCCACGTCTCGGCCACCCCCGGAAACTGGGAGATGGAACGGGCCGGCGGGGTGTTCGCCGAGCAGGTGATCCGCCCCACCGGCCTGATCGACCCGCCGGTGGAGGTGCGCCCGGTGACCACCGCCGGCTTCAGCCAGGTGGACGACGTCATCGACATGGTCCGCCAGACCACGGCCAGGGGCTATCGCAGCCTGATCACCGTGCTCACCAAGAAGATGGCCGAGGACCTCACCGAGTACATGCACGAGCAGGGCCTGCGCGTGCGCTACATGCACTCAGACATCGACACCATGGAGCGGATCGAGATCATCCGCGACCTGCGCCTGGGCGCCTTCGACGCCCTGGTGGGGATCAACCTGCTGCGCGAGGGCCTCGACATCCCCGAGTGCGGCCTGGTGGCCATCCTCGACGCCGACAAGGAGGGCTTCCTGCGCTCCGAGACCAGCCTGATCCAGACCATCGGCCGCGCGGCCCGCAACGTCGACGGCCAGGTGATCCTCTATGCCGACCGGATCACCGGCTCCATGGAGCGCGCCATGGCCGAGACCAGCCGCCGCCGGGAGAAGCAGGAGGCCTACAACCTCGAGCACGGCATCACGCCCGAGAGCATCAAGAGCTCGATCAAGGAGATCCTGGCCAGCGGCTACGAGCGCGACCGCCCGCTGGTCAGCGCCGGGGTGGCGGAGGACTCCAAGCCGTTCCTCGGCGACAACTTCAAGACCACCCTGCGCGACCTCGAAGCCAAGATGCGCCAGGCCGCCGCCGACCTGGAATTCGAGACCGCCGCCCGCCTGCGCGACGAGATCAAGCGTTTGAAGATGCTGGACCTGGAATTCGCCAACGACGTGCTGACCGCGCCGGGCGAAGAGGTGGATCGCGGCGCGGTGAAGCGGGTGAAGGCCGAGGCGCGGGCCGAGGCGGCCGAGCGGTTCCGGAAGGGGAAGTTGTAGGGGGTCCGGGCGCGGCTGGCCCGAACCTGCAAGGCATGTTCGGCTTGAGGCTTGCTCCCGTTTAGCCGCAGCTAGGGAGGTCGCCGGCCTCAAGGACAGGTTCGCGCGCGTACGGAGGCGCGGAAGGCGTTGATCAAGCGCGAGCGCGCGCGGCGCCTGGCGCGGTTGGGGATCGCCACCACGCCCGCCTAGCGCGACGCCAGCATGCTCGTCGATGGCAACTCGGTCTGTAGGCGGACCACGTTGGGGGCCCTGAGCTTGCTCGCAGCCCGCTGAGCCATGTCGCGGCGGCACTTCAGGGTGGTCACGTCCCACTCACGCGCGCCGTCCCGGGCGCGGGTCTCGCAGAATAGCGACGCGGCGTCGTTCATGCGCTGGACGGCCAGATAGGCGCCGGCCTTGGTGTGGAGGTTCAGGTCCCGCACCTTGACGACCATGGCCGATTCCGCGTGGGCGGCACCGGTCATCAGCAGCGACATTAGGACGAGGTAGGCCAAGTGCTTCATCGCGATCCCCTGTCAGGCGGGCGCCCGCGCGGGTCTCGAAAACGAGAGGGAAGGCGCGCGGGCGCACCTTCCCCGCTCGTGGTTCAGCGTTGCGCCAGAATGATCGGCGGCTTGGCTCCGGACTGATCGTAGCGGGCGGTCACCAGCGGCGCGTCGAGCTTGTTGACGGCGAGATACATCATCCTGTCCCGGCAGGCCCGGGCGCTCGACCGTTCCTGCAGTGTCGTCACCCGCGCAGCGTCCTGACAGAAGACCTTGGACGCGGTCTTGATGCGGCGCAGGGCCCGCTCGGCGCCGGTCCCGGCACGCAGGTTCAGGTCGCCGACGACAACCTTCATGTCGGCTCGTTCCCCGTCGGCGAACGCAGGGGTTCCGACGAACGCCGCACCCAGGAACGCGGATGCGGTCACTATGGCGATTAGCTTCGATTTCATGGTCTGAGCCCTCGTTTTGGCAGATGGCTTCAGGTCAAGGGACGACGCGGTCCGTGCGAGCGGAAGCTGTCGCCCGCCCTCTCAACCGGAAGCGGACGCCAGGCGAATCCCTCGGCGATCAGGCCGAGCGAAAATCCCGGATCGGGTATGCTTGTGCGGCGGCGGACGCTTGCCGAGCGTGGCCGGGAGGATCGCCGCTGGGTGATGGTCGGGCGGCGCCGGCGCGCCGCTTCATACTCTACGGAGCAACGCGCCTGGATTGCTGATCCAGAGGCGCACACGTAAGTCGAGAGCCATGACGCCCCCCTCTTACAGTCTAGGATCGCAGATAGTTTGGTTTTCGTCCCTTGCGGGTAGCTTTACTATCCAACCTGGGAAATATACTCTTATGAAATTGACTGTCATCTGATTTGTCAAAGATAAATACTATTTAACATATCCAAAGCTAAGCTTTCAACATGGCTCAGGTTGTTGGAATGATCTGGAAGCTTTGCCAGGGCAGCGCCGGTGGCAATCTTGCCTCCCGATGACCCTAAGGGGTCACCGCCACCCGGCCTGGCGAAGCCGCCGCTTCACCCGAACCACCCCGCCTTCTCCAGCGGTATCTCCGCCACCACCCGCACCACCCCGCCCTGGCGGCGCTCCACCTGCAAGGTGTCGATGACGCCGGTGATGGAGAGGTCGCGGGCGTTGATCGACTCGGCGGTCTTCCGGGCCGCGGCGTAGTCGTGGTCGGTGGTCACGGTGATGTGCGGCAGGTAGGGCATCTCCGGGCGCAGGGCCGCCTCGATCGGGCCGACGTGCAGGCGGTCGTGCAGGCGGGTGATGGCGGCGAACCCCTCGTCCGGGATCAGGAAGACGTGGAAGCCGCCGACGGCCGGCTCCGGCGCCACCAGGGCGCAGCGTAGGTGGAAGCGGATCGGCGCCACGCCCTTGACCTGGGCGGCGACCAGTTCGGCGAAGTCCTTGGGCGGCATCTGGGCGCCGGGGAAGACCAGGGTGAACTTGGGCGGGCCGGGATTGCCGGTGCGCCTGCGGCGGATATCGGTCAGCCAGGCCAGTTCGGCCTTGTGGAACTGCGGTCTGGCGACGACTTCGAGCGATTCCATGGGTCTCCCCGCGGCGAGCGGCTGAACGGCGATGCTACACCGATCTCCACCTGGGCGCGCGAAGCTCCGCCGCTGCGTGTCACCCAAATTCCACACCGGGCGAATAGTCGTGCTTAACGCCAGACCATCTGGTGGCGCGGGTGGAACTTCGGCCCCACCTCAAACGTAAGCATTGCGAAGGGCGTCCCAAGTCGAAGCGGTCCATGGGGGACCACAGGCGCGCCCCGGGGATGGACAAATGTCGCCTCCGCTTTCCGTCGTGGCCGACAACTCGGCCCCCAAGACCGCCCCGCCGAAGCTCAACGAGCTCGCCGAGCGCATCCGCCGCCTGCAGGCCGAGGCCAAGGGCCTGGCCCGCGAGCACATCCGCAGCCTGGAAGCCGCCCTCATCGAGGTCGAGCGCCTGTCGGCCGAGATCGCCGACGGCGGCGAGGCCTATCCCCCCGGCGTGCGCGACATCGCCCGCCGGCTGGCCGAGGACTGCGAGCACAAGGTCCAGGCCATCGAGGCCATCGCGTCCCGGAACTGATCGCGTCGCCGACTTCGACGCCGTGACGGAGGGGGCTCGCCTCGAGAAACTAGAGTCAAAGTCCCCCTCAGTCGGCTTCGCCGACAGCTCCCCCAGGAGGGGAGCATCCCGGTTGGTGCTGAACCAGATCCTCCCCCAGCGCGGAGCGCGGTTTGGGGGAGGTGGCGCGTCGCCCTCTTCGGCGACGTGACGGAGGGGGCTCACGCCCACGAGGGCCAAAGTCCCTCCAGGAGGGGAGCAACTCGGTTGTGCTCGCCCCATTCACATAACGCGTTCTGTCGACTGGCGCCCTTCGTGCTGCGTGAGTGACCGAGTGTGCAGCAATGGAGCAGGTAGATGGTCGATCGAGTTCAAGCCCTGGCGGCCCTGACCGTGGTGTCGGACGTCGCCCCCTCGCGCGTGTCCGGCGGCCCCCGCGAGGTCGCCCTGGCGCCGCGTGAATCGATTTCCGAGCGGGTCCGTCGCCTGCAGGCCGAGGCCAAGGGCCTGGCCCGCGAGCATATCAGCGCCCTGGACGAGGCCATCCTCAAGGTCGAGCAGCTGGCCTTCGAGATCGCCGACGGCGGCGAGGCCTATCCCGCCGGCGTGCGCGACCTGGCGCGGCGCCTGGCCGACGATTGCGACGCCAAGCTGATGACCATTCGGGCCATCGCCGGGCGCTGAGGCGCCACAGAACTGTTGTGTTGGTTGCGTAGCTTACCCCTCTCCCCTTGCGGGAGAAGGTGTCGGGTCCTCCCGACGGACGGGCGCGCAGCCCCGTCCCGCCCACGCCTTTGGCGCGCCGGCGGGACAGACAAGCAGCGTGGTCCGCCCGGTCCCATCCCCCCCGGAAGGGCCGCCTTCTCCCGCAAGGGGAGAGGCTTGTTTCGCGGGACTTAGCTCACCAGGTCCCGGAACTCGTGGCTCCGGCGCAGCCAGGCGGCCGCATATCCGCAGATCGGGGTGATCTTCAGGCCCTGGGCGCGGACGTCGGCGGCCAGCGCCGCCATCAGCCGGCCCGAGGCGCCCGTGCCCCGTAACGGGACCGGCGCCTCCACATGGTCGATATATATCCGGTCGTCCACGAGACGGTAGTCGGCCCAGGAGGTCATCCCGTTCTCGTCCATCTCGTAGCGCTGCGCGTCGGTGTTGTTTCGAAGCTGGCTCATCACGGCACCTTAACCCCTTCCTTCGGCCATTCGATCCCGGTTAGCGTGGGTCCGCAAACTTGCAGGGAGAGCGGCGATGGTTCGGCGAGCTTTGACGATGACGGTCGCGGTTCTGGCCCTGGCCGCCTGCGGCAAGAAGGAAGACAAGACCGCCGCCGTGGGCGACGCGGCGCCGGCCGCCGCCACCGCCCCGGCCGCGGGGCCGGCCGCCACGCCCCGGCGCAAGCCCGGCCTCTGGACCCAGACCGTGTCCATGGAAGGCTTCAGCCAGATCACCCGCATCTGCCTGGACGAAGCGACGGAGGCCAAGCTGTCGGTGGTCGGCGGCCAGATGAGCCAGGAGGCCTGCAGCCAGACCGCCATGACCCCGAAGCTGGGCGGCGGCTGGAGCTTCAGCTCCACCTGCGACATGGGGTCGGGCGGCAAGACCACCACCACCGGGGTGATCACCGGCGACTTCAGCTCCAAGTACCGGATGGAGGCCGACACCACCACCGAGGGCGCCGGGGCGCCGCAGATGAACGGCGCGCGCAAGATGGTCATGGAAGCCGCCTGGCAGGGCCCCTGCCCCGCCGACTTCAAGCCCGGCGACATGGAGATGCCCAACGGCATGAAGATGAACATGCTGGCCATGGGGGCTGCGGCCGCGGCGGCGAATAAATAACCCGAACCGGAGAGCTTCACGGTTTCTCAGGGCGTTCATGCTCAACTCGCCAAAGCTCCGCCATAGGAACCGTCCCCCGCGGTTCCGGAGGGGCCAGGGAGGGGACTCATGTTCGGCCTGCGCCATCTGTTGCTCGCCGGCTCTGTCGGGATAGGGCTGGCCGCCTGCGGCGCGGCCGACATTCCGCCGAACCGCCAGCCGGGCCTGTGGGAGCAGAGCGTCCAGGTCGGGCCGCTGGCCAAGGTCACCAATGTCTGCCTGGACGACAAGGTCGACAAGACCGCCGACTGGTGGGGCGTCCAGATGAACCGCGGGACCTGCAAGCACCGTTCGTTCAAGGGCCGCGAGGACGGCGGCTGGGACTTCGCCTCGACCTGCGACATGGGGACCAACGGCCTCGTGGTCACCAAGGGCGTGGTCTATGGCGACTTCATCCACCGGTTCATGGTGCGCGGGACCCAGACCACCACGGACGCCCTGCTGAAGACCGCCAACGGGACCCGCAAGATCGCTATCGACTCCAAGTACCAGGAAGCCTGCCCGGCCCCCTACCAGCCGGGCGACATGTGGATCGAGGGCCTGAAGCCCAAGCCCGACGAGAGCACCCTGAAACAGGTCGGGCCGGTGAGCTTCAACGACAACGCCGTGCCGATGTCCCAGGTGGTGAAGCTGAAGAAGCCGACGAAGGTGGAGTAGGGACACCCCTCGTCAGTAGATGCTCCCCCTCTGGGGGAGCTGTCGGCCGAATGGCCGACTGAGGGGGACTTTGACTCTATCCACCGCGGATGAAGCCCCCTCCGTCTCGTCGCGAAGGGGCGACGATCCACCTCTCCCAAATCGCGCTGCGCGCTGGGGGAGGATCTGAGGCCCAGTCAGACCAGCTCCACCGCCATCGCCGTGGCCTCGCCGCCGCCGATGCAGAGGCTGGCGACGCCCTTCTTGCCGCCGCGGGCCTGAAGCGCCGAAAGCAGGGTCGCCAGGATCCGCGCGCCCGAGGCCCCGATGGGATGGCCCAGAGCGCAGGCGCCGCCATTGACGTTGAGCTGGGCGCGGTCGATGCCGAGTTCGCGCTCGGCGATCATCGCCACCACGGCAAAGGCCTCGTTGACCTCCCAGAGGTCGACGTCCTTGGCGCTCCAGCCGGCCTTGGCGAGCGCCTTCTGCATGGCCGGCGCCGGGGCGGTGGTGAAGAGGCCGGGCTCATGCGCGTGGCCGGCATGGCTGACCACCCGGGCGACCACCTTCAGGCCCAGCTTCTCGGCCGTCGAGGCCCGGGTGAGGACCAGGGCCGCGGCGCCGTCGCTGATCGAGCTGGCGTTGGCCGCGGTGATCGCCCCGTCCTTGCCGAAGGCGGGCCTCAGGGTCGGGATCTTGGCCGGGTCGGCCTTCATCGGCTGTTCGTCGGTCGAGACGGTCTCGGTCCCCTTGCGGCTCGTCACCTGGACCGGGGTGATCTCGCGGGCGAAGGCGCCGCTTTCCGTGGCCGCCTTGGCGCGGGCGAGCGAGGAAATGGCGAATTCGTCCATGGCCTCGCGGGTGAACTGGTAGGCCTTGGCGGTCTCGTCGGCGAAGGAGCCCATCAGCCGGCCGGGATCATAGGCGTCCTCCAGGCCGTCCAGGTACATGGAGTCCGAGATCGTATCGTGGCCGATGCGCGCCCCGCCGCGGTGCTTGGCCAGCAGGTAGGGGGCGTTGGTCATGCTCTCCATGCCGCCCGCGATGACGATGTCCACCGAGCCGGCGACGAGCGCGTCATGCGCCATGATCGCGGCCTGCATGCCCGAGCCGCACATCTTGTTGATGGTGGTCGCCTCGACCGACTTGGGCAGGCCCGCGCCCAGCGCCGCCTGGCGGGCCGGGGCCTGGCCCAGGCCCCCCGGCAGGACGCAGCCCATGATGATCTGCTGCACCGCGTCGGGGCTCAGTCCCGCCCGCTCCACCGCCGCCTTCACCGCCGCCGCGCCCAGGTCCGTGGCCTTCACCGGGGAGAGAACGCCCTGGAAGCCGCCCATGGGCGTGCGGGCGTAGGAGGCGATGACGACGGGATCGGCGGCGGACATGGTCGGGCTCCAGGACTGTTCCTGGCTCATGTGCGCCGCACAATGGACGAGTTCAAGCCCGTCCCGGAAGCAAACGCCGCGCTCAGAGCGCCCGGACGGTGGCCTCGATGAAGCCGCCGCCCAGCACCCGGTCGGGGGCCTCGGGTGCGTAGAGCACGCAGGCCTGGCCGGGGGCGACGCCCTCTTCTGGCTCGCTGAGCGCCACGCCGACCACGCCGTCCTCGAAGGTCAGATGTCCCGGGACCGGCTCGCGGGTTGAGCGCACGCGGGCCAGGACCGGGCGGCCGGCGGCCTCGCCGATCGTCCCGGTTTCGCCCAGCCAGTTGGTTTCCTTGAGCGTGAGCGCCCGGGTCAGCAGGGCCTCTCGCGGGCCCACGACCACCTGGCGCTGCTCGGCGTCGATCCTGACCACGAACAGCGGATCGCCCACGGCGATGTTCAGGCCGCGGCGCTGGCCGATGGTGTAGCGGGTGACGCCCTCGTGGCGGCCCAGCACCCGGCCGTCCATGTGCACCACGTCGCCGGGCTCGGCGCCGTGCGGGCGCAGGCGGTCGATCACCGTGGTGTAGCGGCCTTCCGGCACGAAGCAGATGTCCTGGCTGTCGGGCTTGTCGGCGGCGGCGAGGCCCAGCTCGGCGGCCACCCGCCGCACCTCCGGCTTCGGCAGCCCGCCCAACGGGAATCGCAGGAAGTCGAGCTGGTCCCGGGTGGTGGCGAACAGGAAATAGCTCTGGTCGCGCGCCGGATCGGCGGCGCGGCGCAGTTCCGGCCCGTCCACGCCTTCGGCGCGGCGCACATAGTGCCCGGTAGCCATGGCCTGGGCGCCCAGTTCGCGGGCGACATCCAGCAGGTCGCGGAACTTCACCGTCTGATTGCAGCGGATGCAGGGGACCGGGGTCTCGCCCCGCAGATAGGCGTCGGCGAAGTCCTCGATCACCTGCTGCTTGAAGCGGCTCTCATAGTCGAGGACGTAGTGGGGGATGTTGAGCGCGTCGGCGGCCGTGCGCGCGTCGTGGATGTCCTGGCCCGCGCAGCACGCGCCTTTCTTCTGCACCGCCGCTCCGTGATCGTAGAGCTGCAGGGTGACCCCGACCACATCGTAGCCCGCCCGCGCCAGCAACGCCGCCGTCACCGTCGAATCCACCCCGCCGGACATGGCCGCGACCACACGCGCGCCGGCGGGCAGGCCCACGGCGGCACGAGCGGCTTCGACGGCGCTGTCGGCGAAGGGAGCGTTCATAGCGGCTATGTAGACGTTGGCGGCCGGCTTTGCGAGATGCGCCTGGATTCCAGAGTGTCGGAAAGCCGACCAAGAGTTATGGCGAAAGCGTGATAGGGGTCGCTGGTGGCCGGGTGTATGGTCGGCAAGTCGTCGGCGAGTAGCGTCCAGGACTACCGGCGGCTGAGAGCTGTGCTCCCACCTGTTTACCGGAAGGGTAGCGCCAATGAATTCGTACCGCCTCTATGTCCTAGGTCCCCAAGAACGCCTTTGGGATGCGCAGGAATTGCAGCTGTCCGACGACGAGGCCGCCGTGGCCCGGGCCGACGCCCTGCGTCAGGACCACTGCGCCGTCGAGGTATGGAGCGGCGAACGCCTGGTCGCCCGCCTCGGCGCCGAGTTCAGTCTGTAGCGCCTTAAGGCTGCAGCACGTTCAGCAGCGAACTGTTCTGCAAGGTCAGGAAGACCTGTGAGGCGGCCTGGACCGAGAGCTGGGCCTGCTCGAGGGCGCTGATCGCCAGCGTCATATCCGCATCGGTGATCTCGCCCATCATGCCCTGCAGGCTGTCCTGCCGCGAGACCAGGTCCTTCTTCACCGACTCCACCCGCTTCTGGACCATGCCGTTGCGCGCGGTCTCGTTGATGATGTCCTTGTGCACCGTGTCCCAGGTCGCAAGGATTCCCTCCAGGAAGGTCTGCTGGGCCGTGGTCAGTTCGCCGGTGAATGGCCCCGAGCCGCCTTCCTCGAACACCTGGATGTCCTTGAAGGCCTGCAGCAGGTCGGTCCCGATGTCGTCGGCCAGCAGGCCGGTGTTGACCGTGGTGGAGTCGTCGATCTTCGCCTGGGTGACGAAGTCGTCGTTCTGGAAGAAGTCGGAGATCAGCGGCGTGCCGGGATTGGTCAGGTCCGCCATCGCGGTGGCCGTGACCGGCTGGGTGTCGATCTTGCCGCCGGCGAACAGATACTTGCCGCCGTAGCGGGCGTTCATCCCTTCGACGCTGTTGCGGAAATAGCCTCGGATGTCCTGCATCAGGGTGTCGGCGCGTCCGGAGGCCAGGGACTCGGCGATGGCCTGGCGGACCCCATCGGCGGACTCGGCCACCTGGTTGAGGCCGAAGTCCTGGGTGGTCAGCTTGTCGGCGATCAGCTTGTTCTGTTCCAGATAGCCGCCGAGGCGCACGTCGATGGACCGCATGGCGGTCAGCATGTCGGCGTTGCGCGAGAAATCCTTGAGATCGTTGCCCTTCTTCTGGGTCGCGACCTGATTGCCCGCCTCCATCTGCCGCTGCTGGGCGGCCATGATGTTGGAGAGCACCTGGTTGTAGTTGCCGGTCGTGGAAACGCGGTTCATGGCGGCGGCCCTAGATCATGTTGGTCAGGACATCGAACATGTCCTTGGCGGCCTGGATCATCCGGGCCGAGGCGTTGAAGGCTTGTTGATAGGTGGTCAGCCGGACGAGCTCTTCGTCGATATTGACGCCCTCCACCGACTGGCGGCGCGCCTGGGCCTCGTTGGAGACCGACTCGGCGCTCTGCTTGCGGGTCTCCGCGCCCTGGGCCTGGCGGCCGATCGAGCCGCCGAACTCCGAGGCGTAGCGCGACACGGTCATGGTCACCCTGCCGAGCTGGCCCGCGGCGCTGAAGTCGGTGGCCACGTCGCCGGCGGCGGCGATCAGGCGCGCGCCGCGGCCGTCGCCGGCGGTGACCGCCGGACGCCCGGCCGCCACCGATAGGTCAAGGGTGGCCAGGGCCAGCTTCATCGGGTTGGCGGTGAGCGCCGGATCGACCTTGAAGCGACCGGCGCGACTGGCGCGCTCGACCTTGCCCAGGCCGAAGAGTTGGCTAAGCGACGGCCCGCCAGCGCCGCGTTCCGTCAGGTCCTGGGTGACCGACAGGTTGGCGTTGGTCGGCGCGATCCCTGCGAAGGTCAACGCACCCCGGCTGTCCAGGCTGAATGAGCCGTAGAGTCCGACCCCGGTCGCCGGGTCGTTCAGCGCGGTCAGCATGTTGGCCATGCTGGTCCCGGCGGGGATAGCCACGGTCACGTCGCGGATCGGCTTGCCGTCCTCGTGAGCCAGCCGGAAGCTGATTGTGTCGCCCGCGGTGAAGCCGTGAGGATCCGCGGCGGTCAGGCTGGTGTCGTAGGTCCCGGGTCCGCTCGAGCGGATCAAGTCGTTCAGGCCGAAGAAATGCGAGAAGGCGCGGCCCGACTTGTTCGAAGTGCCCTCATCGATGGCCAGGCCGTTGGTTCCGGCCGCCGTCAGGCTCAGCGCCCCGTCGGTGAAGGTGGCGGTCGCCGCGCCGCCAAGCGACGTGTTCAGACTGGTCAGGAAAGTTGCGGGGGTGAAGGCGCCGCCCGGCGACATGGTCATGGCGTCGAAGTCGATTGTGATCGAGCTCTGGGCGACCCCGGACTGGTTCAGGACGGCGATCCGCGTCTGGCCCGTGAATCCGCCGATCGCTGTGGGCAGGTCCAGGCCGGTATTGCGCCCGCTCATCACCTTCGGCGGCGGGATGGCCGCCGACTTGTTGTGCGCCGCGTTGATCTGCTCGGCCGCTCGGCTCATGAACTCGCCCAGCTGATCCTGCATGCCGGGCAGGACGTCGTCGCGCAGATCCAGCATTCCCCGGATCCGGCCGGCGGTCATGGTGATCGGTTGCGCGAAGCCGAGACCGTTCCTCGGCTCGACGGCGATATAGCCCTTGGTGGCGTCGGTCCGGTTGTAGCTGAGCTTGGCCGCCTCGCCATCGCCAGCAAGCATCAGGCCCTCCGCAGAGCGGATGGTGACGCCGCCGACCGATTTCTGGCCAACCTGAACGTTCATCAGGGTGGCGAGCTCGTCGACCAGCTGGCTCTGGATGTTCTCCGACCCCGAGGAGTCGGCGTTGGCCAGCTTGGCTCGGCTGATGTCGGAGTTCAGGCGATTGATGGTCTCCAGCAAATCGTTGGCGCGGTCCACGTGGGCCTTGACCTGGGCGTCGACGGTCTTGCCGAGATCGCTGAACTGGGCGCCGATCCGGGCGCCCTCGTTCATCATGTCCTGGACCTTCGACAACGCCTGGCTGCGCAGCAGGGAGGAGGACGGGTCGTCCGAGACCTGGGAAAAGGCGCTGAACACGTCGTCGAGACGGCTGAAGAAGAAGTTCTCACCGGACGGGTCGCCAAACAGGCTCTGGGCGTTGTCCAGATACTGCGAGACGACGTCCCAACGGTTTGCATCCGACGCCGCCGAGAGCGTGGCCATCTGCAGGTACTGATCGGTGATCCGCTTGACGCCCGAAATCTCGACGCCCATCCCCATGCCGCCGACCACAAGCGAGGTCTGGTCGGCCATTTTCCGGACGTAGCCGGGGGTGTTCACATTGGCGATGTTGTCGGACACCGTCCGCAGGCTGACCTGCGAGGCCAGCATGCCCGACGAAGCGGTCTTGAGGATTGTGGTCAGGGACATTGTCTACCCCTCACCCCGGCAAAGCCTGACGCCCAACCCGGCTGAATCTGCCGGGAGCATGGTGAACGCCTGCGCGAGGGGCCGCAAAAAGTACAAGTTTTTCAATGTCGTCCCTTTCGGGGGCCGCTTGAGGTCACCATCAACGGCGCAAGACCGGCGCCAACCTCGCCGCTAGGGGTCCGAGCTACAGCCGGAGGGCGGCAGGGACGACCTATCGACCGGGTCCGGCTCGGCAAAAACCGCCAACGCCCGGCCGGCGCGGCGGAAAGTCGGAGAATATTTCCTCTTTTATTTCAGAGTGTTGATCCACGATCCCCAATGTGGCGCAAAGGTTGCTCCGACCCTGCCGAATGAACGCGGCGCAGGAAGCGCTCCCTTCGATCACGGCCTAGCTGTTCAAGGCCGACCTCGGACACCATGACTGGGTCGACTATCAACCTGCCGATCACCAGCCCTGCCGCCGGCGGCGCCGGTGTAGGGGCGCCGGCCCCGGGCAAGGCCGCGGGCTTTGACGCCCTGCTGGCCGCCTTCTTCGGCGCGCCTGGCGATGCGCTGGCGGCCGGCGGCCCGTTCGGCGAAAACAAGGTCGCCAAGGAAGAAGGATCGGTGGCCGACCCGGCCGTGGCCGACGCGACGCAACTTCTCAATCCCGACGCCATGACCCTGGCGGCGATGCTGGCCACGCCCCAGCCGCCGGCGCAAACCCAGCCCAGCCCGTCCGCCGAGGCCACGACGCCGTCCAACTCGCCCCCCACCCCGCCCGCGACACCGTTCGCTCCGGTCATGCCGGCCCCGGCGATCGGCGGCGCCGACCCGGCCGCGACCTTAGCCGCGGCGGCTGAGGGCGAGCTCACCACGACCGCAGAGGACGCCGCCGTCCTCGCGACCGCCCAGGTCCCAGACCAGGGCGCGAGCAAGCCCGTCGGCGAAAAGCCGCCGCCGTCCCTCAATGTGAACAGCGCGCCTCGCGCGCCGGCCGTGCCGCTTCCGCAAGTCCAGCCGACCCCCGCCCCGGTCCAGCAGGCTGTCGTCGAGCCGATAGCCCAGGCCGAAGTCACCCCCACCGAGATCCCCCTCGCCGAGGAGTCGATCAAGGATAAGCCGGCCACGGGCGGCAAGTCCGCCGACCCGGCGCGCAAAAACAGCCAACATGTGGCGACCGCGGCGACCGCCGCCGTCGCCGACCCCGAAACTCCAACCGCCGTTGTCGCCGCGGCAGATGCGGCGAGCCTCGGCGACAACGGATCGACCACCTTCCAGGACGACATCGCGGTCCCCGTGACCCGGGAGGCCAAGCCGGAACCGGCAAAGGCCAGCGCCACCGACGCCCAGGCTCCGGGACCGGCCGCCCCGGCCCATGCCTCGGCCCAGGCCCAGGCCCACGCCTCGATCCACTCGGCCGTCCGCGGCTCGCCCGAGACCGTCGCCAACCTGGCGGCCCAGATCATCCAGAAGCTGGATGGCCGCTCCACCCGCTTCGACGTCGAACTCAATCCCCTCGGTCTCGGTCAGGTGAATGTCGCCGTCGAGATCGCCGCCAACGGCAAGATGACCGCGGCCCTGTCGTTCGAGACCCAGCACGCGGCCAACGAATTGCGCGGCCGCTCGGCCGATCTGCAGCGCGCGCTGGAACAGGCCGGGTTCGACGTGTCGGGCGGTCTCTCCTTCGACGTGGCCGGCGACGGGCGCTCGGCCTGGACCGACCAGCAGCAACAGCAACAGCAGCAAACCAACGGCGCCTGGCGCGGGCGCGCCTTCCAGGCGGTGCTTGGCACGGCCGGCGACGCGGCGGAATCGGCCGTGAGCGACGCCCTTAACTATCAACGCCGGACGCGTTCCGGCGTCGATGTAAGGATCTAGGAGATAGCCATGGCCGTCGACGCAACAGCAGCCACCGGCGCGGGATCGACCTCGGCCACCGGCCGAAGCCGACTGACCGAGAGCTTCGACACCTTCCTCAATCTGCTGACCGCGCAGATCAAGAACCAGGATCCGTTGTCGCCGATGGACTCCACCCAGTTCACCCAGCAGCTCGTGCAGATGACCGGGGTCGAGCAGCAGCTATTGACCAATGACCTCCTGGAGAAGCTCGTCGGCAACACCGGCTCGGGCATCCAGACCGCGGTCAGCCTGATCGGTCGCCAGGTCAACGCCACCAGCGCCGACGCCAAGCTCGCCGCCGGCAAGGCGGAGTGGAACTACAAGCTCGCGGCCGAGGCGACCGAGCTCACCGTCGAGGTCCTCGACGCAAAGGGGAACGTCGTCCAGGTGGTCAAGCCCACCGACAAGGGCGCGGGCGATCACACCTTCTCCTGGAACGGCAAGGACCGCACGGGCGCCCAGTTGCCGAATGGCGGAACCTATACCCTACGGGTCACCGCCAAGGACTCGGCCGGCGCCGCCGTTGTGGCCACGCCGTTTGTCGATGGGCTCGTCACAGGCGTCGAGCAGGTGGACGGCAAGACGCTGATCACCATCAACGGCGTCAAGATCCCCTGGGAAAGGGTCACCTCCATTCGGCAGGCCGAGGCTGCTCCGCCGCCCGCTTCCGCCGACGCCACACCCGAAGAAGACACCGCGCTGGCCGCCTAAAGGCGCACCGGCCTCACTGACACAATGAAAGAAGGCAAGATCCCATGAGCATCAACAGCGCCATGCTCGCCGGCGTCTCCGGGCTGATCAGCAACTCGTCGGCCCTGGCGGCGATCTCCGACAACATCGCCAACGTCAACACCACCGCCTACAAGCGCAAGCAGGTCAATTTCGCCAACGTCGTGACCTCCCAGGCCGTCAAGGGCCGCTACTCGGCCGGCGGCGTGCAGGCCGTGACTCGCCAGTTTGTCAGCCAACAGGGGCTGATCCAGAGCGCGACCTCCGCCACCGACCTCGGCATCGCCGGCGACGGCTTCTTCGTCGTGTCGAGCAAGGGCACGGGCATGCTGCCGGGCGACCCGCGGCTGTTCACCCGTTCCGGCTCGTTCAGCGTCGACGCCGACGGCTTCCTGGTCAACGACGCCAAGCTGTACCTGCAGGGTTGGCCGATCGCCGCCGACGGCACGATCAACGACAGTCCTTCGGACCTGACCCGGATGACCTCGATCAACATCAAGAACCTGGGCGGCGCGGTGAAGGCCACCGAAAACGTGGTGGTCAACGCCAACCTCGATAAGACCCAGGTCGTGTCGGGCGCCGAGGCGACCTACGTGGCCGGCGAGATGGCCGCCTATGCGGCGACGGGGGTGGCCAGCGCCACGGCCACCCAACCTGATTTCGACAAGCTCGAGATGAACATCGTGGACTCCTCCGGCGGGACCCACCGGATCCAGGTCGCGCTGTTGAAGAGCGACACCCCGGCCAACACCTGGCACGCGGAAATCTACGCCGTGCCCGCAAGCGAGATCGCCGGCGCCACCGACGGCCTCATCACCTCGGGCATGGTGAACTTCAATGCCGATGGCAGCCTCAACCTGACGGCCTCCGGCGGCACCACCCTGTTCGGCCCGGCCGGCTCGCCGGTCCAGCTGTCGATCGGCGCCTCCACCGACGTCGCAGGCGTGCGCTGGGCGGCCGGTCTCGGCATTAAGGCGTCGGCCATCAGCCTCGACCTCTCCAAGCTCACCCAGTACGCGGACACCTCGGCCGTGAATTCGATCAATCCGGACGGCGCCACCGTCGGCAACGTGGTGGGCGTCGAGGTCGGCGAGGACGGAGTGGTCTCCGCCACCTTCGACAACAACGAGGTTCGCCGCATCGCCCAGATCGGCCTGGCGACCTTCCCGAACTCCGACGGCCTGCTGGCCGTGAGCGGCAACGCCTACCGCGCGACGATCGCGTCGGGCGAATTCTCCGTGAAGTACCCGGGCGAGGCCGGAGCCGGTGAAATCGCCCCCGGAGCCCTTGAGGCCTCGGCCGTCGACTTGTCAGCCGAGTTTACGGGATTGATCACCACTCAGAAAGCTTACTCCGCGTCTTCGAAGATTATCACTACTGCCGACCAGATGTTGGAAGAACTCATCAACATTAAGCGGTAATTCTTCACGTTAACCACCCTTAACACTGGTTGACAACTTAGACTGTATCAAATTCGTACACGGGGACCGAATGCGAAACGCTTCCTTTACTATCGTGATTCACCGGATGTTATGCCCCGGTGGTTACGTTCAATCCGAACAGTGATGGTCGGAAAGGCGTAAAGCCATGTTGCAGCAACAACAAACGCGCACGAACAGCCGCGGCGAGGCCTATGTCATCGGCCCCACGGGTGCGCCGCTGACGCTGGGCGACCTGCCGCCGGTCGACACGGGGCGTTGGGTCATTCGGCGCAAGGCCGAGGTGGTGGCCGCCGTGCGCGGCGGACTGCTCACCCTGGACGAGGCGTGCGAGCGCTACTCCCTGACCAACGAGGAATTCCTCGCCTGGCAGAAGTCGATCGACCGCCATGGCCTGGCCGGCCTGCGCACGACGCGGTTGCAGCAGTATCGCTGAACCCTGAATCCCCAGACGAAGGTTCGCGAGATCGCGGCCGCGCTGTCCCCCAGCGCGGCCGTTTTCGTTGTCAGCGCTGGTAGGGCTTCCCCAGCGGGTTCACGTCCGACAGTCGCCGGACGGTGACCGCGATCCGCTCGCGGCCGCCGGCCCGCCGCTCCACCAGCAGCCGCGCCACCTGGGCGTCGTCATGGAAGGCGTAGCCCTTGATGGCGTCCAGGATCGCCTTGGCCAGGTTGTCGAGGTCGATCCATGGCGGATCGCCGACATATTCCATCACGATGTCGACCGAGAACTCTCCCCAGGCTGGCCGCGAGCCGCGCCAGGCCTTGCGGAAGAACTCGTAGATCAGCGGCTTGTAGTACTTGGACTGGGTGGTCAGGCCATCGACCACCACCTCCATGACGCCGTCGCCCTCGCGGGCGCGCACCTTGCCGTGCTGGGTCCAGGTCTCGTCCATAACCGTCCATAGTCCGACGCCGCCTTGCAGTCTCCCGCCCGTTCGCTAAACCGGCCCAAGATTTCTGCCGGAGACGAGACCATGACCGCGACCCGCACCGAGACCGACACCTTCGGCCCCATCGAGGTCGCCACGAACGTCTACTGGGGCGCCCAGTCGCAGCGTTCGATCGGCAACTTCAAGATCGGCTGGGAGAAGCAGCCCAAGCCGGTGATCCGGGCGCTAGGCATCGTCAAGCGCGCCGCGGCCGAGGCCAATATGGAGCTCGGCAAGCTGGACCCGAAGATCGGCGCGGCCATCGTCGCCGCCGCCCAGGAGGTCATCGACGGCAAGCTCGACGACCACTTCCCGCTGGTGGTCTGGCAGACCGGCTCCGGCACCCAGTCGAACATGAACGCCAACGAGGTGATCTCGAACCGCGCCATCGAGATGCTGGGCGGGGTTATGGGCTCCAAGAGCCCGGTCCACCCCAACGACCACGTCAATATGAGCCAGTCGTCCAACGACACCTACCCGACGGCCATGCACATCGCCTGCGCCGAGCAGGTGGCCAAGGAGCTGATGCCGGCGCTCGAGCACCTGCACGCGGCGCTGAAGGTCAAGGAAAAGGCCTTCGCCCACATCATCAAGATCGGTCGCACCCACACCCAGGACGCCACGCCGCTCACCCTGGGCCAGGAGTTTTCCGGCTATCGCCAGCAGCTCGCCAACGGCGTGCGGCGGATCAAGGACACCCTGCACGGCCTCTATGAGCTGGCCCAGGGCGGCACGGCGGTCGGCACCGGCCTCAACGCCCCGGTGGGCTTCGCCGAGCTGGTGGCCGCCAAGATCGCGGCCATCACCCACCTGCCCTTCATCACCGCGCCCAACAAATTCGAGGCGCTCGCCGCCCACGACGCCATGGTCTTCAGCCACGGGGCGATCAACACCATGGCCGGCTCGCTGTTCAAGATCGCCAACGACATCCGCTTCCTGGGCTCGGGCCCCCGCTCGGGCCTCGGCGAGCTGGCCCTGCCGGAAAACGAACCCGGGTCCTCGATCATGCCGGGCAAGGTCAATCCGACCCAGTGCGAGGCCCTGACCATGGTCTGCACCCAGGTGTTCGGGAACAACGCCACCCTGACCTTCGCCGGGGCCTCGGGTCATTTCGAGCTGAACGTCTTCAACCCGGTGATGGCCTACAACTTCCTGCAGTCCTGCCGCCTGATGACCGACGCGGCCATCAGCTTCACCGACAATTGCGTGGTGGGCATCGAGGCCCGCGAGGACAACATCAAGGCCGCCCTCGAGCGCTCGCTGATGCTGGTGACCGCGCTGAACGGCAAGATCGGCTATGACAACGCCGCCAAGATCGCCAAGACCGCGCACAAGAACGGCACCACCCTGCGCGAGGAAGCGGTTGGCGGGGGCTATGTCACGAACGAGGAGTTCGACGCCCTGGTGCGCCCGGAGAAGATGATCTCGCCGGGTTGAGGCGCCTCTCCTGAAGCTCGTCCCAGGCGGAGCTATTCCGCGGCGTAGACCACCGGGTGGGCGTGCGCCCATAGGTGCGCGCGATAGGTCTCGAAGCACTGCTCGCCGCAGATCAGGCGCATCAGCGCGCCCTCGGCGATGAACCGGGCGCAGTCGGGTGTCTCGGCCACCAGCGGCTCCAGGGCCTCGGCGTTCCAGGCCTTGGAGTGCTCGATGTCCAGCTGGGCGTGCAGCACGAAATACTTCCGCGCCTCCGGAGCCACACCCACGCGCTTCAGACCCTCGGCGACGCAGCCGACCCGGGTGGGGGCGGTCAGCTCCACCGCGCCCAAGGCGCCGATCGACTGGTAGACATAGCGTCGGTTGGTGGCGAAGGCGGTCATGGTGTTGGCCAGGGCCAGGGACTGCCACAGGGTCCTGTCGATGGCCGGCGTCAGGCCCAGCGCGCGGGTCGTGCGCTCCAGCATCGGGCCGTGCATGCCCCCCTCGTGGCCGCGGCCCATCTCGTCCCAGTAGTTGCGCGCCAGTTCCAGTTTCGGCCGGGTCGGCAGCTTGACCTGGGTCATGGCGACCAGGTCGTCGAAGCCTGCCTCGCCGGCGGCCTCCTGGGTCAGGAACCACTGCAGGTCCCCCAGGCCGGCCTCGCAGGCCAGCCAGTCGAACAGCGGATCCCACTGCCCCGGTCCCGAGGTCTTCAGTTCCTCGAACCAGGCGATGAAGCCTGCGGGGTCGGTCGGGACATCGGCGACCAGCGGCGCGACCCACGCGCGGAAGGCCTCCACATAGGCGCCCTCCAGCCGCTGCATGCGGGCGTTCTCGTTGATCTCCGCGCGCCAGTCCGCGCCGGGCGTGGCGACGGCGAGGCGACGGTGGTTCCAGTGCGCCAGGCCCTTGTGCAGGGCCTCGGCGTCGGGAAACTCCGGGCTGAAAGCACCCAGTTGCGAAAGTCTAAGGCCGGCGAACACGCATATCTCTCCCTGGACAGGGTGGCGAAGCGCATCAGGCTGGCACTTTGTTCCTCCGTCGGACTTCCGACGTTTCGCCCTACATCCGGCGGCTGACGGCGAAGTCCGCCAGGTCTTCCAGGGCCGGGCGCCAGGAATTATTGGCGGCAAACTCGGCCAGTTGGCTCTTGGCGGCCACGGCGTAGTCGCTGGCCAGGTCGAGGGTCGCGTCGTCGGCGCCGGACGAGGAGATCAGGCCGGACGCACGCTCGAAGTCGCCGTCCTGCTGGTCCAGACGGTCTACGGTGCGCTGCCAGAACGCCGCCTCTGCCTCGCCCGTGCGGGCGATGGCCAGCAACAGCGGCAGGGTGGCCTTGCCCTCGCGGAAGTCATCGCCGGGGTTCTTGCCCAGGCTTTTGCTCGTGCCGCTGTAGTCCAGGGCGTCGTCGACCAGTTGGAAGGCCAGGCCCAGGTCCTGACCGAACCGGCGCAGGGCCTTGCAGCGCGCCGGGCTCGCCCCGGCCGAGACCGCCCCGGCCTCGGCGGCCGCGGCGAACAGTTCGGCGGTCTTGGCGGTGATGATCTCCAGATAGAGGTCCTGGCTGAGGTTCAGGTCGTGGGCGCGGGTGAGCTGCAGCACCTCGCCCTCGGCGATCACGCGGCTGGCGCGGGCCAGGATCTCCAGCGCCTGCATGGAGCCGGCCTCGACCATCAGTTCGAAGGCGCGGGCGAACAGGAAGTCCCCCACCAGGACGCTGGCCGGCGCGCCCCAGATCAGGTGGGCCGCGACCTTGCCCCGCCGCAGCTGCGAGGAATCGACCACGTCGTCGTGCAGCAGAGTGGCGGTGTGGATGAACTCCACCGCCGCCGCCAGTTTCAGGCAGGAATCGTCCTGCGCCCCGGCCACCCGGGCCGCGGCGATGGTCAGCAGCGGACGCAGGCGCTTGGCCGAGCCGCCGATCAGGTGTTCGGCGAGCGCCGGGATCACCGAGACCGGGCTCTGCATCCGGTCGCGGATCAGGGCGTCGACCTTGGCCATGTCCGGGCGTGCGAGCTCCAGCAGACCGTCGATAGAGGCCGGCTTTTCGCGGGAAATGGCGGCGCTGGCTGCGTCCAACTGCTTGCAACTCCTGTGCAGCCTGACGATGCGGGGAGGCGTCGTCATTTGCCGGGGACAATGGTCACGCGATAGGGCACGGTCAAGGCGGGCCTTGGCCCTCTGCGCCGAGCCATGGAAACCACGCCACACCCTTCCTCTCCCGAGACCCTCTCCCAGGATCGCCTGCTGGGCGGCCGGGTGCTGCTCCGCCAGGCGCTCGGCGGCTATCGGGCGGGGCTGGACGCCGCCCTCCTGGCCGCCGCCTGCGACGCCGCCGAGGGCGCCCGGGTGCTGGAAGCCGGCTGCGGGCCGGGGGGCGCCTTGCTCGCCGCAGCGGTCCGTCGTCCGGGCGCCCGCTTCACGGGCCTGGAGCGCGACGCCGCCGCCGCGGCCCTGGCCCGCGAGAACGTCGCGGCGAACCAAGTCGCCGATCGCGTGGCCATCCTGGATGGCGATGTCGCCCGGCCCTTCAAGGCCCTGGGCCTGGCGCCCTTCGACGCGGTGATGGCCAACCCGCCCTTCTTTGACGATCCGGCCGCCCTGCGCGCGCCGGCCCCGGCCAAGCGCGACGCCTGGATGGCCGACGGCGGGCTCTCCACCTGGACGGGTTTCCTGCTGAAGGCCACGCGCGAGGGCGGGACCATCACCCTGATCCATCGCGCCGACCGGCTGGCCGACATCCTGGCCCTGCTGGCGCCCAAGGCCGGCTCCTTCCAGGTGCGCCCCATCCACCCCCACGCCGACGCCCCGGCCAAGCGGGTCCTGGTCAGGGCGATCAAGACCGGCAAGGCGCCGTTGCAGCTCCTGCCCGCCCTGGTCCTGCACCCTCGCGAGGGCGCCAAGCACACGCCCGAAGCCGAGGCGATCCTGCGCGGCGAGGCGGATATCCCCTGGCGCTGAAGGAGGCGCGGCGATCTTGGAATTCAAAGCCCTTTCGGAACGCGCCTGGGAAATCCGCAGGCTCTACGAGCGTCTCGAAACCCAAAGATACGGCCGCCCATGGACCCGCGAGGAGGTCGCCCTTGGCTTCATGGGCGATGTCGGCGACCTGATGAAGCTGATCCAGGCCAAGGAGGGCGTCCGCGCGATCCCCGACGCCGACGCCAAGCTCGCCCACGAGTTGGCCGACTGCCTGTGGTCGGTCATGACGCTGGCGCGGCTTTACGAGGTGGACCTCGAGGCCGCGTTCACCTCGACCATGGACGAGCTCGAGGCCAGCGTCGGCGAACGTCTCAGCCCTTGATCCTGCTCACCGGGAGGATCTGAGGTCGGCGCCGACCCAGATGCTCCCCCTCTGGGGGAGCTGTCAGCGAAGCTGACTGAGGGGGACTTTGACTCATCCTGCCGTGGATGAAGCCCCCTCCGTCTCGTCGCGAAGAGGCGACGATCCACCTCCCCCAAATGGCGCTGCGCGCTGGGGGAGGAATTGAGTTCAGTCAGCCCTTGAACCACACCACCTGGTGCGACACCGCCAGTAGCTGGCCGTCGTCGCTCCATAGCTCGGCGCTCTGGTCGTTGAAGCCATGCTTGAATACCCGCGCGTCGCTGGTGGTCGCCAGCGGCCGGGATCCCTGCCGCGCGAGGGCTGCCTCGTCGGCCATGAAATAGGTGGAGAGCGAGACCGTGGCGACCGGCGGGACGTCGCCGCGCACGTTTAGGATCTTGACCACGAAGGTGTCGCTGAGCGCCGCCAGGGCGAGGTAGTCCAGCGGCCGGGCCGGGGTGTCTCGCACCCAGGCCTGGGACAGGGCGGGGCCCGGCTGCTCGGGGTTCGCCCCGTTCGCGCGCATGGGTTCGCCGCGTGCGTAGCGGAATTCGTAGCGCTGCAGCCAGGCGTTGCGCCCCTCTGTGGGCATGACCGCCAAGGCGCGGGCGGGCGGCATCTCGGGCGGGCTCGCCAAGGCGTGGCTCCAGGTCTCCCGCTCGGCCCCGGTCACCACGCTGGCGGTGCTGGCGACGCTCGCGCCCTGGGTCATCTCCACGTTCCAGTGCTGTGTGGAGCGCCCGTCGCGCACCAGCCGCACGGCGATCTCGAACTCGCCCTGCGCCAGGGCCGCGCAGAAGTTCACCGTCAGCGCCACCGGACGGCCCCGTCGCTCGGGATGGTCCAATACCGCCTTCAGCAGGACGGCCGCCGTTGTCCCGCCGAATGGCCCGGCCATGTTCCAATAGTCGGGTGTCGTCGCGCCCCGGTAGCGGCCCGCGCCCAGCGGCTCCAGCCTCAGGGTCCGGTCCAGGGGATGTTCGGCGGTCTTCGTGTCCGTCATGCGGGCCTCGCGTGGGAAGTGACCGATCGTGCGCCAATTCCGCCGCACATGTCCATGACCTCTCGGGTAACGCCGTCATTCCGGGGTGTCACCGTGCCGCATCGGCAGAACGCGCGCCCTTCCCCATATCCACGCGTTAGGCATTGGCGAGGGCGCAAGACCGCAAAGTCGGCCAGCTACCGCCACGAGAGAAAAGGAACCCCGCCGACGATGACTCGCGCCTTGGCCCTGCACGCCGTCCATCCCGCTCGCGTCCGGCTCTTTCAGACCTGGCTCACCTTGGGGGCGGCGGTCCTGGTGGCGACCTTGTTGCACGCCGGCGCCCACGCCACCGGCTGGACGAGCGCTTCCCTGGGCAAGGCGGCGGCCCCCATGGTCAAGGCGGTCAACGCCAGGCTCGCGCCGAGGCCGGCCGCGGTGAAGACCGTTCTGGTCTGGCACGGCGCCGACATCGACGGCGACGGTGAAGCCGACTTCGCCAACCCCACCGGGGCGGCGCCCCGCGTTCACGACGCCTATGGCGAAGGCCGCTTCGGAGCTTCGCGTGACGGCGGCGTCCGCGACCACGAGGGCGTCGACTACGCGGCGACCTCGGGTCAGGAGGTCGTCGCCCCGATCTCCGGTTTCGTCACCAAGATCGGCCAGGCCTATGCCGACCATCCCGACCTTCGCTTCGTGGAGATCACCAATCCGGCGCTCGGCCACGTCGCGCGGGTCTTCTATGTCGATCCCACGGTCGAGGTGGGCCAGACCGTGCGGCTCGGCGACCCGGTCGGCCAGGCCCACAGCCTGCAAGCGGCCTATCCCGGTGGGATGACCGACCACGTCCATCTCGAGATCATGGGCCCCGACCAACGCCGCTTCGACGCCGGTCGGGTGATCGTGGCCCGCTACAGGACGACGCGCGCCGGCTAATGGTGATTTTGCAATTGCGATTGACTTGCAACTAGACCTCTGATTTCACCGGCCCCTGACAATCGTTGAGGGTCGCCGTGATACGCCGTTCCATTCTCGCCGCCGGAAGCGCCTGCGGGGCCCTGCTGATCGCCACCGCCGCCCAGGCCCAGGTCGCGGGAGACGCCGCGCGGGGCGACCAGCCGGTCGATATCGGCGAGCTGATCATCACCGCCACCCGCTTCGAGGCGCCGCGCTCCACGGTTCCGGCCACCATCCAGGTCATCGACGAGGAAGCCATCCAGTCCCAGACCGCGCTCGGCTTCTCGGCCGTGGAGACGGTGTCCAACCTGGTGCCGTCCTTCTCCCCCACCCGCCAGAAGCTGTCGGGCTTCGGTGAGACCCTGCGCGGCCGCTCGCCGCTCTACCTGGTGGACGGAGTGCCCCAGTCGACGCCGCTCCGCGACGACAGCCGCGACGGCTTCACCATCGATCCGTTCTTCATCGACAAGGTCGAGGTGGTGTTCGGCGCCAACGCCATCCAGGGCATCGGCGCCACCGGCGGGGTGATCAACTACGTCACAGCCCCGACACCCAAGGAGACCGAGGGCTTCACCGGCCGGGTCCTGGCCCAGGCCAGCGCCGATCCCGACCGCTTCGGCGACAGCACCGGCTGGAAGACCGCCGCCCACGTCGGCCGCGACTTCGGCCAGTGGGACTTCGTGGCCGGCGCCGCCTACGAGGCTCGCGGGGCCTATTATGACGCCGACGAGCGCCGCATTGGTTTCGACGGCGCCCAGGGCGAGCTGCAGGATTCCAAGTCCTGGTCCCTGTTCGGCAAGGCCGGGGTCGACCTGACCGACCTGCGGCGGGTGGAAGTGATGGTCAACCACTTCGAGCTGGAGGCCGACAACGACTACGTCACGGTCAACGGCAGTCGCGCCACGGGCCTGACCACCACGGCGGTGCGCGGCCGAACCCCGGGCCTGCCCACCGTCAACGATGTCACCTCAGCGGCGGTCACCTATCGCGACCGCGGCCTGTTCGGCGGCGTGCTCACCCTGCAGGCCTATGCCCACGACTATGAGGGCGTGTTCGGCGGCGGGACCTTCGCCGATTTCCAGGACCCGCGCATCGCCCCGGTCGGGACCCTGTTCGACCAGTCGGCCAACAATTCCGAGAAACAGGGCTTCAAGATCGACTATGAGCGCGGCATCGCCGCCCTGCCCGGCTTCAGGATGCTGGTAGGCCTCGACGGCCTGCGCGACAAGACCTTCCAGGCCCTGGCGCTGACCGGCCGCTTCTGGGTGCCCGAGACCACCTACAAGAGCCTGTCGCCCTTCCTGCAGCTGCGCCAGTCGGCGCTCGAGGGCCGCCTGAACCTGTCCGCCGGGGTGCGCCGGGAGAACGCCACCCTGGAGGTCGACGACTACACGACCCTCTACGCCTACGGTCCGCGCCAGGTCGCCGGCGGCGAGCCCAGCTTCAAGGAGACGCTCTACAATGTGGGCGCGACCTTCGAGGTCATGGACGGCCTGACCGCCTACGCTTCCTACGCCCAGGGCTTCACCATGCCCGACGTCGGCCGGGTCCTGCGGGCCATCAACACCCCGGGCCGCGACGTCGACACCTATCTCGACGTGACCCCGGTGGTCTCCGACAATGTCGAACTGGGCCTCGACTACGGATCCGGCCCGCTCCAGGCCCAGGCGGCCTGGTTCCGCTCGACCTCGGACCGCGGCTCGCTGCTGGTGCTGAACGCCGGCGGCAATTTCGAGGTCCAGCGCCAGCGCACCGAGGTCGAGGGGATCGAGCTCTCCGCCCGGTTCGCGGCCACCGACTGGCTGACCATCGGCGGCGCCTACGCCCACCTGGAAGGCCGCACCGACAGCAACGGCGACGGCTCGGTCGACCGTGACCTCAACGGCGCCAACATCGCTCCCGACCGCCTGCTGCTCTATGCCGAAGTCACCCGCGGCGACTGGTCGGGCCGCCTGCAGGCCCAGCAGTTCTATGGCCGCGACTTCGAAGGCGAGGTCGCCCTCAACAGCTTCGAGGGCTACGGCCTGGTCGACGCCGTCGTCGCCTGGAAGGCGCCGGCCGCCACCCTGACGCTCGGCGTCCAGAACCTGTTGGACGAGCAGTACGTCACCTACTTCAGCGACACCCAGGGCCCGACCGACAACGCCCGATACTTCGCCGGCCGGGGCCGGACGCTGGCCGTCGGCGTCACCAGGGACTTCTGATGGGCTTCCTGCGCACCGTTCATGCCTGGGCCGGCGCGCTGCTGGCGCTGCAACTCATCGTCCTGGGGCTCTCCGGCTCCCTGCTGGTGCTGAAGGACGACTGGCTGCGGGCCACCCTTCCCGCGGCTCGCCAGGTGGTGACCGCGACGCCCCAGGCCCTGGGACAGGCGGCCGAGGCGCTGGAGCAGGCTTATCCGGGCGAGATCAAGACCTTGGTCTTCGCCCGCCCCGATCTCGGCGTCCACCGGGTCCGCCTGGCCCACGAGGCCTCTGCCTATGCCGACGGCTCCGGCGGGGTGGTCGCCGCCTGGCGGGGGAACGCCCGGCTCGAGGCCTGGATCTTCGACCTGCATCACAAGCTGCTGGCCGGCGAGCCGGGCGAGATGATGGTCGGAATCGTCGGCCTGGCCGGAGCCGTCCTGACCCTCACCGGCCTGGTGATCTGGTTTCCGTCCTGGCGCGCCTTCGGCTGGAAGCTCTGGCCGCGATCATCGCGCCGACGGGACATGGTCGCCGCCCACCGCGACACCGGCATGATCTTCCTGGTGCCGGTCTTCGCCCTCTGCCTGACCGGCGGGGCGATCATCTTCCACGAGCAGAGCCAGGCCCTGATGACCGCCGCCTTCCCGGGCGGGATCGAACCGGCCAAGCCGCCCAAGGCGGGTCAGGGAGACATCGACTGGCCCCGCGCGCTCGCCGCCGCCCAGACCCGCTTCCCCGACGCCACCCTGCGCATGGCCGTCTGGCCCGCCAAGCCCGGCGCGCCCGCCACCATCCGCCTGCGCCAGGCCGGTGAGTGGCACCCGAACGGCCGCACACTGGTCTATGTCGATCCCGCGACCAGCCGGGCGATCGGGACGCTGGACAGCCGCGCCCTCGCGCCCGGCATGAGGGCCTACAACGCCTTCTTCCCCCTGCACGCCGCCTCGGTGGGCGGCCGGGCCTACGACCTGGCGATCTTCCTGTCCGGCCTGGCCCTGGCGGGCCTGGGCGGGGTCGGGCTCTGGTCGTTCCTGGTCAAGCCGCGACAACGCCGCGCGGCGGCGGCGTCGGCTTAAGCCCTCGTCAACCCAAACAAGCTCCACTGCGCCGCAGGTGGGCGAGCCGCGCCCGCGGGCACGAGAACCATGGCCAGGACCCATTCGGCAGTCGCACAGCCGCCGCCCAGCGGCACGGCCGCCAAGCCTTGGGACCTGGCGCGGGCCCCGCGCATCCCCGTCGCCCGGCCGCGCCTGGTCGAGCTCCCCGCGGCCCTGCCCTATCTGAGATCCATCGACGCCAGTCGCACCTACTCCAACTTCGGTCCGCTCAACACCCAGTTCGAGACCCGCCTGGCCGCCCGGTTCGGTCTGGGGCCCGGCCATGTCGCCACCTGCAACAACGCCACCAGCGGCCTGACCATGGCCTTGCAGCGGGCGGCGGCCAGGGGTGGCCGCTACTGCCTGATGCCCGCCTGGACTTTCGCGGCCACCGCCCATGCCGCGCTCGCCGCGGGCCTGACACCCTTTCTGGTCGACGTCGATCCGGCGACCTGGGCCCTGACCCCGGAGATCGCGCTGGAGGCCCTGCCGCGCATATCGCACCGGGTCGCCGCCATCGTGCCGGTCGCGCCTTTCGGCCTGCCGCTCGACGCCGCCGCCTGGGACGCCTTCCAGGCCAGGACCGGGGTGGAGGTCGTGCTCGACGCCGCCGCCGGCTTCGACGCCCTGAGCGTGGGCCATTCGGCCGCCGTGGTCAGCCTGCACGCCACCAAGATTCTCGGCATAGGCGAGGGCGGCTTCGTGATCAGCCGCGATACCGACCTGATCGTCGACATCCGCCGCCGCTCCAATTTCGGTTTCGACGGCAGCCGCGACTCCAGCCTGATCGGCGGCAATGGCAAGATCAGTGAGTTCGCCGCCGCCTACGGCCTGGCCGCGCTCGACCACTGGAAGCTGCAACGCGCCCAGTACCAGACGGTGCTCGGCTACTACCGCGCGGCCCTGGCGGACACGCCGGACCTGAGGATCTCGCCGGGCCTGGGCGATGACTGGATCGCTTCGACCTTCAATATCGAAGCGCCGGAAGAGGCCATCCTGGAGATCGAGGCGCGCCTGTCGCAGGCCGAGATCGCCACCCGCCGCTGGTGGAGTCATGGCCTGCAAGGACACCGGGCCTTCGCCGACCTGCCTCGGGCGGCCCTGCCCGTCACCGAGAGGCTGGCGGCCACCACCCTTGGCCTGCCCTGCTGGCCGGGGCTCGACGCCACGGCGATCGACGAGATCAGCGCGGTCGTCCGGGCAGTCCTCCGGCGCTGAGTGCCGTCCGTCTCGGCTGCGGCTGGGCGAAGATCGTCTCCAGGGGCGTCGGGATACGCGCGGCGAACCGCGTGAAGGCCAGGCCGACGAGTTCCCTCAGCTCGCGCGCGAAATTGTCCTGGTCCAGGCGCCGGGCCAGCAGGACCTTCTGTTCGGCCAGCCGCGCGGCGCGCAGCGCCTTGTCGCGCGCCAGGGCGCCCAGCGCCTCGAAATAGGCCTCGACGTCCTGGGTCAGGTGGTGAGACGGCACGAAGGCGCCGACATCGCCCAGGTCGCCGCGGCTCATCACCACGGCGCCGGCGTCGATCGCCATGATGGCTGTGGTGCCGCCGCCCGCGCGAAACGGATTGGCGAAGATGTCGCAAACCCCCAGCAGGCCGATCAGATCGTCGTCATAGGGAATGTGGGTGAACTGGGAGCCCAGCACCGACTCGAACGCCTCGATCCAGAACGCCTGCATCCAGCCGACCACCACCCAGCGGATGTCGGGATCGCTCAGGACCAGCGCCCCCATGCCATCGACGAACGCCTGGTCCATGTCGACGCCCAGCCGATTGCCGACCGTGACGATCACCGTCTCCTCGGGTCGGAACCCGAAGTCGCGGCGGCTACGGGTCCGCAATGGGGCCGGGTTCGGGAACGGCGCGCTCTGGAGCTTGCGATAGGCCTCGGCGAAGGCCGGGGGCGCGCCGATCCGCCGCCAGAGCCCTTCGATGTAGGCGGGCTCCTGGCAGTACCAGTAGACGTCGGAGAACTGTACCGGCGCGGCGTCGCCGCAGGTGAACATCAGGGTGGGCCCCACCAGCGCCGCCAGGCTGATGTGGATGAAGAACGGCTCCTCGCACCAGAAGTGGAAGGTGCGCGGCCCCCGGCCCACCGCCTTGGCGAGGAAGTTCAGATCGCTCTCGATCGAGACGAAGCTCAGCTTGGAGAACGCCGACCCCAGCCGCGCCTGGGCGTAGGCCTGCAGGTCCGGGGACAGGATTCCGGCATGGAAGACGTCCACGACCTGGTTCTCTGGGTCGCACGCCAGGGCGCGCAGATAGTCGAATGCGCCCCGCGTCGGGGAATGCCGCAGGTCGAGCAGCCGTCCCACGAACACCGCGTGGGACCGCAGGGCCGCGGGGTCGGCGGCCTCCAGCTGGTAGGGGATCGCCTGGGCCTCCTGGTAATAGGTCCGCCGGGCCAGGGCCGCGAGGGCGGCGCTGAAGGCCTCGCCCGGCTCCAGCCCGCACCACCAGTTGAGGCTGGATATGTCGCTGACCAGCTGCAGCTTGACCCCCGAAGGGTGGGTCGAGGCCTCGATGAGCCGGACGGTGTGCAGGCCGAAGTCGGACTTGGACACGCCCGCGAAGGCCGCCGCTCCCAGGGCTTGCCGCAGCCTCTGCAGGATGACCGCGACGGATGGCGCATAGCCCGGCTGGGCGTCGGCCTGTATCTCATCGAGAACGCTCAACACCACCCTCCTTCAGATGGTCTGCGGTCAGAGACGCGCCACCGGCAAGTCCGTCTTTCCCGCCGCGAGCGCGGCCTTCAAGCGACTCTCATGGTCAATGATATCTTGCCGTCGGTTACGGAGAAATTTAGCCGGAACCCCGGCATAGATTCCCCAGGGATCCAGGCTGTGACGGATCAGGGCGCCTGCGCCGACGGCGGTCCCCTCGCCGATCTCCACCTCCGGCAGCACGATGGTGTTCGCGCCCAGGATCACATGGCGGCCCAGGCGCACGGGCCGCGCCGCAGGCGGCAGGGTGAAGGCGGGCGGCACAGTGGGATTGGTCAGGAACTCGCCCGTGTAGTCGTCCGTCCGCGAGAAGATCCTCACCCCGGCCGACAGGTTGGCGAAGTCGCCGAGCTCCACGCCCGATCCTCCCAGGATCGAGCAGTTCGAACTCACATGGATGAAGTCGCCGAAGCGCAGCCAGCCGCCCGCCGCGCTCAGCAGGGTGAAGGGATCGATCCGCACGTTGTCGCCGAAGGTCATGGCCTCCAGGTCCACCATCACGCACGTTTCGTGGACCGCGACGTTCTCGCCCACCTGGGCGACGCCGAGCTCGCGGAGCTCCGCCTCGCGCATGAAACGTCCCCGGTAGGTCTTCATGGGGTCCCCGACTCAATCGACGAGGCCAGATTAGACCAAGAGTGCCGTCCCGCGCTCGGCGCCCATGACGCGCGCCCGGCCCGGGGCCCACGAAAAAGGCCCGGAGTCGCCTCCGGGCCTTCCTAATCAGGGCTGGAACCCGCGCCTAGTTGCGCGCGGTGTCGACCAGCTTGTTCTTGGTGATCCAGGGCATCATGGCGCGCAGGCGGCCGCCCACTTCCTCGATCTGGTGTTCAGAACCGCGGCGGCGGGTGGCCTTGAAGCTGGGCTGGCCCGCCTGGTTCTCGGCCATGAAGTCGCGCACGAAGCGGCCCGACTGGATGTCCTCCAGCACGCGCTTCATCTCGGCCTTGGTCTCGGCGGTGACGATGCGCGGCCCGGTCACGTACTCTCCGTACTCCGCGGTGTTGGAGATCGAGTAGTTCATGTTGGCGATGCCGCCTTCGTAGATCAGGTCCACGATCAGCTTCACCTCGTGCAGGCACTCGAAATAGGCCATTTCAGGCGCGTATCCCGCCTCGACCAGGGTTTCGAAGCCTGCGCGGATCAACTCCACCAGTCCACCGCACAGCACGGCCTGCTCGCCGAACAGGTCGGTTTCGCATTCCTCGCGGAAGGTGGTCTCGATGACGCCCGAGCGGCCGCCGCCGATGGCCGAGGCGTAGGCCAGGCCGAAGTCGTGGGCGTTGCCCGTCGGGTTCTGGTGGATGGCGATCAGGCACGGCACGCCGCCGCCCTTCTGGTATTCGCCACGCACGGTGTGGCCGGGGCCCTTCGGCGCGATCATCAGCACGTCGATGCCGGGGGCCGGCTCGATCAGGTTGAAGTGCACGTTCAGGCCGTGGGCGAACAGCAGGGCCGCGCCGTCACGGATGTTGGGCGCGATTTCCTCGTTGTAGATGCCGCGCTGCAGTTCGTCGGGGGCCAGCACCATGATGGCGTCGGCCCACTTCGCGGCCTCGGCCACGGACATGACCTTCAGGCCGTCGGCCTCGACCTTCTTGGCGGTCGCCGAGCCGGGGCGCAGGGCCACGACCACGTTCTTCACGCCGGAATCCTTCAGGTTCAGCGCGTGCGCGCGGCCCTGGCTGCCATAGCCTACGATGGCGATCTTCTTGTCCAGGATGCGGGCGAGGTCGGCGTCGCGGTCGTAGTAGACGCGCATGATCATTCTCCTGAAGACAAGACAAGCCGCGGAACGCGCAACGGCGCCGCAGCAAAGGCGGGGCTATGGAGGGGAATTTTGCGCGAAGGTCAAGACTTCCCTCGCCTGTCCGGCAAGGGAAGTCCCGCGACCAAACGACCGTCTACCAGAAGAGGTTGCGAGCCACCTGGATCACTCGCCCGCTGAACATGTCCACCAGCAGGGCGTCGTCCCCGACCCGAACCCATTCGTAGCCGATGGGCGGAATGGGCAGGCCATAGGCCCACCAGTCGTCGATCCGGTACTGCGGCTCCCACCAGCTGCGGGGCAACAGGTCGCCGAACACCCAGCTGCGCATATAGAAGCCGCGCGGCGCCTGGTAGGCCCAGCCACGGTAGCGCTGCGTGGTGCGCCAATCAGGCTGGTAATAGCGACGATCATAGCGCGGCCTTTGCTGATGGCGGCGCGCGTCATCCCAGCGGCGTCCGTCGTTCCAGTCGCGACCGTCGTTGCGGTCCCGGTTCCAGTCGCGGCCGTCGCGCCGATCGTTCCGGCGGTCGTTGTTCCAATCGCGGTCGCGCCGCTCGCCCCGATCGGTGTCGGGACGCCGCCCATCGCGGCTCCAATCGCGGCGCTGTTCGGGCGCGGGCTGAACCACGGCGGGCGTGGGCGGGCGCGCCTGGTCGCCGCCTCGGCTCCAGCGTTCGCCCCGGCTCCCGTCCCGGCGTTCGCCGTCCGGACGCGGGCCGCGGTCTCCGTCGCCACGACGCTCGCCGCCATCGCGCACGCGCGGGGCTTCGGGTGCGGCGGCGGCCTGTGGCGCGGCCGGGGCCTCGCGGGCCTCCCGAGCCGGACGGGTTTGCGGCGCGGTCTCGGGCAGCTCGGTGTTCTTCCAGCTGCGGCGCATTTCCGGCCGGTAACCGCCCTCCTGGGCGGCGGCCACGCCTGTGGAGGCCAGCAAGGCCAAGACCAGAACGCTCGTACCAAGTTTCGACATGTCTATTCCCGATGTGGCGGAAGGCCGCCGACGCCCGAATTGGTCCCTTGGTTAACAGCGATGACTCCGACAAGCTGAACCGCGCTTGAACGAAGCCACGACCCAGCCGACATAGGGCGCTTGTTCGGGAGGGTTCAGATGGCCGCCGCACCACAGGACGTCACCGGCTTCTGGCGCACCGCCGGGCCGCAGAAATGGTACGCCAAGGACGCGAAGTTCGACGCCGCGATCGCGCTGAAGTTCGAGCCCGTCCACTACGCCGCCGCCCGCGGGGAGTATGACGGCTGGGCGGCCGCCGCGGAGGGGGCGCTGGCCCTGCTGATCCTGTTCGACCAATTCCCGCGCAACCTGTTCCGCGGCTCGCCCCACGCCTTCGCCACCGACGGCAAGGCCCGGCAGGTGGCGCGCACCGCGGTGAACGCCGGCCACGACCGCGCCGTCGAGCCGCAGCTGCGGCAGTTCTTCTACATGCCCTTCGAACACTCCGAGGGCCTCGCCGACCAGGACGAGGCCGTGCGGCTGTTCACCGCCGTCCGCGACGAGACGGGCGACGCTGAGTCGCTGAAATGGGCGGTGATCCACCGCGACATCATCACGCGCTTCGGGCGCTTCCCGCACCGCAACGCCAGCCTGGGCCGGACCACCACGCCGGCGGAACAGGCCTTCCTGGACGAGGGCGGCTTCGCGGGGTGAGGGCGAGGCGCCTAGTTGCCCTTGGTCGGGGTGACATTGTGGTTGCGCTGCATCTCGGCGAATCCCTCGCGGGACTCCTCCTGGCGCCGCTTGAAGTCATCGAGGGAGAGGCAGACCCGCTTGCCGAACCGGGTGCCGGTCGCGGTCTCGGTGCGGCAGACGACCTTCATCTTCTTCTCACCGGGCTTCAGGGCGGGAGGCGTGGCGAGGTCCTTGTTGACGACCTCGGCGGCCGGCGCCGAGGTCGACGAGGTCGGCTCGGTGGCCGCCAGCAGGGCGGCGGCGGCAAGTACAAGCAACATTCATAGCCCCCAATTCATACAAGTCCGCGGCGACTTCTGCCCGGTCTCGGCTGTGCAGGGGGTCAATTTGCGTCAGTTTCCCAGCCGCGCGCAACTGCGGGGTTGTGCAGTCGGCGGGCCCCCGTCCACGGCGACGCATGACGAGGCCGGGCCCTTCGACCTAAGGCGCCCTGTCGAAGATCGGCAATGGCGATCCCGCCTTCGGATCGAAAGCCCGCCAATCGACGCCGAGCGCGCTAAGCGCCGTGGCCGCCACCTGGTCGGCGCCCGCGCAGTCGGGCGTCCGCGACAGCCCCGCCTTCACCCCCGGACCGATCACCGCGATCCAGGTCTCGTCCGACCGCGGCCACAGCACCTTTCCGTGGCCCTTCCAGTCGCCCTTCTTGAGCCCGGAGCCGCGGCCGTGGTCGGTGGTGATGATCAGGGTGGTCTTGCCGGCATAGGCCTTGTCGGCCTGAAGCGTGGCCCACAGCTCGCGCAGGAAGCCGTCGGTGCGCCGCGCGGCGTCCAGCATCAGGCCGTAGTGCCCCTCATGGGCGAAGTCATCGGTCTCGCCGTAGGCGATGTAAACCATCCTCGGCCTGTCGCGCTTCAGCGCCTGCAGCGCGTAGTTGTGGGTGAAGACGTCGAACCGCACGGTGGGCCAGATGCGCGGGGTCTGGGCCTGCATCCGCGCCAGGTGCGCCTCGACCGCCCCGCGCGCCTTCGGCGGGGTCATGCCGGTATCGACGGGAACACCGCTGCGGTCCTCGTTGATGATCGCCGTGAATACGTTCCACGAGGTGAAGGCCGCCACCTTGCCCTTGAACCCCGGCTGGCGGCCCAGCCATTCCAGGACCGTGACATTGGCGTTGGGGTTGGGATCGTTGGACTTGATCGCCGGATCGGCCCGCCCGGTCAGGATCTCATTGTACCCGGGATAGGAGAACCACTGGTCGTTGGTGACCCGCGCGCAGGAGCCGTTGTCGCGATCGCCGATCAGCACGCCCTGGCTGGCCACAACCTCGTGCAGGAACGGCATCAGCGCCCGCTTCCGGTCGGCCGGATCGAGGTAGGCCGCCTTCACCGCCTTGCGGTCCTCGACATAGGTCGGGTCCTCGGCGAGCGCGGTCTCGGCGCCGCGGAACACCTCCTGCCAGCGCAGGCCGTCCAGGGTCACCAGCACCACCCGGCCGTCCTTGGCCGCCGCGTTCGAGGCGACCAGGCTCAAGGCCACGGCCAGCAGGCTCAGGATCTTCATGACGCGTCCCCCTTTTGCGTTCCCGCGGACGATAGGACGACCCGGCGACGGCGATGTGAAGGCCCCGCGGCGGCGGAGCGCCGAGATTTAGCTCAGCAGGTCCGACCGCTCGACTGGCAGGGCGGGTTCATCTCGCGACGATCCTGCATGTCCTTCAGCGCCTGCTGGCTGTCCTTCTCCTGCTGCTTCCAGTCCTCGACGGACATGCAGCGGCGCTTGACCATCCGCGAGCCGCCCATCTGCTCGTTGCGGCAGACCATCTTGACCACCCGTTCGCCCGGCTTGAGTTCGGGCTGGCCGGGCGCGGCGCCCGTGGCCGGCGTCGGCGGCGTTTCGGCCGCGGCGAGAAGGGCGGCTAAGGCGATGGCCAGGAACATGTTCGAACTCCCCCGAGCGATGGCCGTCATGGTGAAGCATTCCCGGACCGCCTCCAACAGTTGAATTTCCGCCCCGGCGCCCGCGCCGGTAGGTGTCGCCCGCACGAAATTGGCGGGGATGGTTGTCGGTCCCCTGTGGAGAAGCCGGGTCGCACGCAACCGCCCCATCGACGCGAATCACTTGACGCAGCAACCTCGCTTCCGATGAACGCCCATGTCGCCATCGTCGGATCGCAGGACGCCGCCCACCCGGAGCGACAGTATCTCGACCTGCTGGCCGACATCCTGGCCAACGGCGTGGAACGCGGCGACCGCACCGGCACCGGCACCCGCGGCGTCTTCGGCCGCCAGATGCGCTTCGACCTGGCCAAGGGCTTCCCGCTGCTGACCACCAAGAAGCTGCATCGCAAGTCGATCATCCTCGAACTGCTGTGGTTCCTGCGCGGCGACACCAACGTGAAGTGGCTGCAGGAGCGCGGCGTCAGCATCTGGGACGAATGGGCCGCCCCCGACGGCGAGCTCGGCCCGGTCTACGGCAAGCAGTGGCGCTCCTGGACCGCCCCGGACGGCCGGGTGATCGACCAGATCGCCAATGTGGTCGAGACCCTGAAGACCACCCCCCATTCGCGCCGGCACATCGTCTCGGCCTGGAACCCGGCCGATGTGGACGACATGGCCCTGCCGCCCTGCCACTGCCTGTTCCAGTTCTTCGTGGCCGACGGCAAGCTCTCCTGCCAGCTCTACCAGCGCTCGGCCGATGTCTTCCTGGGGGTGCCGTTCAACATCGCCTCCTACGCCCTGCTGACCATGATGGTGGCCAAGGTGGTCGGCCTGCAGCCCGGCGAGTTCGTCCACACCCTGGGCGACGCCCATCTCTATCTGAACCACCTCGACCAGGCCCGCGAGCAGCTGGAACGCGAGCCCCTGCCCCTGCCGGTCATGGAGATCGCCGACAAGCGCGACCTCTTCGCCTTCGAGTACGAGGACTTCAAGCTCCGCGGCTACAAGGCCCACGACAGGATCAGCGCGCCCATCGCCGTCTGACCTGCTAAGACGCCCGAATGCCCACACCCATCCTCACCGCCGGCCCCATCGCCCGGTCGCGCAACGGCGTCATCGGCAAGGGCGGGACCCTCCCCTGGCGGCTCAAGTCCGACATGGCGATTTTCCGCGCCGTGACCATGGGCAAGCCGGTGATCATGGGCCGCAAGACCTGGGACAGCCTGCCCCGCAAGCCGCTGATCGGCCGCACCAACATCGTGCTCTCCCGCGACGGCTCGTTCGAGCCCAAGCAGGCCGTGGTCTGCGAGGAGTTCGCCGAGGCCTTCGCCATCGCCAAGGAACAGGCCGAGGAGGACGGCGTCGAGGAGGTCTGCGTCATCGGCGGCGCCTCCCTGTTCGAGATGGCCCTACCCCGCGCCAAGCGCCTCTACCTCACCGAGGTCGACGCCGAGGTCGAGGGCGACGTGGTGCTCTCCCCCATCGACGAAAGCCAGTGGACCGAGGTCCGCCGCGAGGCCTATCCGGCCGGCGACGGCGACGACTATCCCTTCACCTTTCGGGTGCTGGAGCGGCGCTGAGGTCCTTGACCTGCCCTGGCGTCGCCCGCCCATAGTCGTCGCCGAACGCCGTCAACCCGAGCGGCGACCGGAGGGATGACCATGGACCTGCAGTTGATCGCCGAGGGCTTCGAGTTTCCCGAAGGCCCCATCGCCATGGCCGACGGCACGGTCATCCTCACCGAGATCAAGGCCCAGCGCCTCACCCGCGTCCATCCCGACGGTCGCAAGGAGACCGTGGTCGAGACCGGTGGCGGGCCTAACGGCGCGGCCATCGGGCCGGACGGCGCCATCTACATCACCAACAACGGCGGCGCGTTCGAGTGGCTGGAGAACCAGGGGATGACCATCCCCGGCCCCACGCCGCCCAGCCACACCGGCGGCATGATCCAGCGCTTCGACCTGGCGACCGGCGCGCTCACCACCCTCTACGACGCCTGCGACGGCCGCCGGCTGATCGGGCCCAACGACATCGTCTTCGATAAGCAGGGCGGCTTCTGGTTCACCGACCACGGCTGCTCCACGCCCGAAGGCCGCAAGTTCGGCGCGGTCTACTACGCGAAGACCGACGGCTCCCACATCAGCCGCCAGCGCGACCACATCATCTCGCCCAATGGGATCGGCCTCTCGCCGGACGAGAGCGTGGTCTATGTGGCCGACACCCAGCTCGGTCGCCTCTGGGCCTTCGACGTGGCCGAGCCGGGCGTGCTGGCGCCCCCGGCAGGCTTCGCCCCGGGCCGGGTGATCTGCAACCTGCCGGGCTACCAGCTACTGGACAGCCTTGCGGTGGAGGCCTCAGGCAAGGTCTGCGTCGCCACCATCATCAACGGTGGGATCACCGCGTTCGACCCCGACGGCTCGACCGAGCATTTCGCGGTCCCGGACCTCATCGTCACCAATATCTGCTTCGGCGGCGAGGCCATGACGAGCGCCTGGATAACCGCTTCGGCCACCGGCAAGCTCTACAAGGCGACCTGGCCCCGCCCAGGCCTGAAGCTGAACTACAACGGCTAAGACGACCCCCGGGATTGCCGGATTGTTTCTGCGCGCGCCGAGGCCCAGTAGTCTCATCGACAGGGGCGGATCTCGGAGCTCGGGGACGGCATGGCCGCGCAAGAACCGTTGGGCGACCAGGATCGCGGCGCAGGCCCGCGTCGCCTGACTCCCGCCCGGGCCTGGGGCTACCTCGCCGCCGCCGGGCTGGTGTCGGCGGCCAACCTCCTCGGGCATGGCGGCGGCCAGTTGGCGGGCGCCAATCTGGCCATGCTCTTCCTGCTCGCCGTCCTGATCTGCGCCCTCGGCTTTGGGCTGGGTCCGGCCCTGTTCGCGGCCCTCATCGCGGCGATCAGCTACAACTTCTTCTTCCTGGAGCCACGGCTCACCCTGGTCATCGCCAGACCGGCGGATGTCCTGACCTTCCTCGTCTTCTTCGCCGTGGCTCTGGCGACGGGGTGGCTGGCCGGGAGGGTCCGCGACGAGGCCAGGAACACCGCGCGGCGGGCGCGGACCGTGAGCCTGTTGCTGGAGGCGAGCCGGCGTCTCTCGGCCGCGGCGAGCCCTGACGAGGCGGCGCAGGCCCTCGCCGAGCAAGCCGCCCTCGCCGCCGGGTCCGCCGCGATCGTGTTGCTGCCGGACGGCGAGGGCCTGCGGATGGCGGCCGGGCCGCCGGGCCTGACCGATCTCGCCGGGTCCACGCGCCAGGCGGCGGGCCATACCTGGGAGACAGGCGAGACCCCCGGCGCCGCTGGCGACGCCGGCTGGACCTTCCGGCCGCTGACGGGCCTGCACGGGCGGGTCGGCGTCATCGGCCTCCGGGCCGCGGCAGGGTCACTGGACCCCGAGCGGGAGAGTTTGCTCGCCGCGCTGCTGCATCAAGGCGCCGTGGCCCTGGAGCGGGCGAACCTCGCCTCGGCGGCGGCCGAGAACGAGGCCCTGCGTCGGGCCGACCATCTCCGCTCGGCGCTGCTCAACTCGATCAGCCACGACTTCCGCACGCCGCTCGCCACCGTGCTCGGCTCGGCCACCACCCTGCTGGACTTCGAGACCAGCCTGAAGCCGGCGGTGCGGCGGGATCTGCTCCAGAGCATCGCCGAGGAGGCCCGGCGGCTGAACCGCTATGTCGGAGACCTGCTCGACATGAGCCGGCTCGAGGGCGGCGCGCTCAAGCCCCGGCGCGAGCCGACCGACGTCCGGGCGGTGCTGACCTCGACCCGCGCGAGGCTCGGCGACCAGGTGGGCGAACGCCGCATCGTCCACGACTTCGCCCGCCAGGTGTCGCTGGTGAGCGCCGACCCTACCCTGCTGGGTCAGGCCGTGCTCAACATCCTGGAAAACGCGCTCGCCTACAGCCCCGAGGGATCCTCCGTGGAGCTCGCCGTGCAAGAAGACCAGCACCACGTGGTTATCTCCATCGAGGACGAAGGCCCTGGCATCGCGCCCGCCGATCTCGACAGCGTCTTCGATCGGTTTCGCAGGCTGGAGACACCCACCGACCGCGCCCAGGGCCTCGGCCTCGGCCTTTCGATCGCCAAGGGCTTCATCGAGGCCATGGGAGGGCGGATCGCGGCCGCCAGCCCTGTCCGGGACGGGCGCGGCACGCGATTCCTGATCTCACTGCCAAAGGCGCGATCCACGCCCCGGGAGCTGCTGTGAGCCTCCGTCTCCGCATTCTGGTCGTCGACGACGAACCGCAGATCCATCGGTTCCTGACCCCCGCGCTCGAGGCGGCTGGCTTCGAGCCGGTTCGCGCCGAAACCGCCGCGGCCGCCTTGCGCGAGATCGCCCTGCGCGCCCCGGACGCCGTGATCCTCGACCTCGGCCTGCCGGACATGGATGGCAAGGACGCCCTGCGAAAGGCCCGCGCCTTCTATGACGGACCGATCCTCATCCTGTCGGCCCGCGACCGGGAGACCGAGAAAATCGACGCCCTCGACCTCGGCGCCGACGACTTCGTGGAGAAGCCCTTCGGCGTGGGCGAGTTGCTCGCCCGCCTGCGGGCCGCCATCCGGAGAGGCCCCCGAGGCGAGGCCGCCCCCACGGCCGTCCGCTGCGGGGACCTCGACATCGACCTCGCCATGCGCTCGGTCCGCCGGAAGGGCGCGCCCGTACGGCTGTCGCCCAAGGAGTTCGAACTCCTGGGCCGGCTGGTCGAGGGCGGCGGGAAGGTCATCACCCACCGCCAACTCCTGACCGCGGTCTGGGGCCCGGCCCACGAGCACGACACCCAGTATCTGCGCGTCTTCGTCGGCCAGCTGCGCCAGAAGCTTGAGGCCGATCCCGCCCGGCCCGAGCACATCGTGACCGAGCCGGGGGTCGGGTACCGCTTCGTCGTACCGGCCTAGATGGCGACCTGGGCGCCCATCTCCACCACCCGGCCGGGTGGGATGCGGAAATAGTCCGTCGGATTGGCGGCGTTCTTCATGAGGTAGATGAAGAGCTTGTCCTGCCAAAGCGGCATGCCGGGCCCCGCGCCGGCCACCACCGAGCGGCGGCCCAGGAAGAACGACGTCGCCATGATGTCGAACCGGAAGCCAAGCCTGCGCGCCGCGCTCAGGGCCCGGGGCAGGTTGGGGCTCTCCATGAAGCCGTAGCTCACCGTGATGCGGTCGAAATCGGGAGCGATGGTCTCGAGCCGCACCCGGCCCTCCTCTGGGACCCGCGGACGATCCGAGGTTAGCACGGTCAGCATGACGTTTCGTTCGTGCAGCACTCTGTTGTGCTTGAGATTGTGCATGAGGGCGACCGGCGCGATGTCCGGCTGCGAGGTCAGGTAGATCGCGGCGCCCGGCACGCGATGCGGCGGGCGGTGGCGAAAGGTCTCGATCAGGTCGGCGAGCGGGATCGAGTCCCGCTGGGTCTTCTCGCTGAGCAGGCGCGCGCCCTTCATCCAGGTCCACATGACCAGGACGATGGCGCCCCCGGCCGCGATCGGGAACCAGCCGCCGTCGGCGATCCGCATCACGTTGGATCCCAGGAAGACCAGGTCGATGCAGAGGAACGGAACGACCACCGCCAGGGACGCGGCGAGCGACCATTTCCAAAGCTTCCGCTCGACGATGAACAGCAGCAGTACAGTGACCACCATGGTCGCCGTCACGGCGATGCCGTAGGCGGACGCCAGGTTCGAGGAATTTCGGAACACGAACAGCAGCAGCACCACGCCGACCAGCAGGAAGGCGTTGACCGCCGGCACATAGATCTGGCCGGCGACCGTCTCGCTGGTCCGTCTGATCGCGATCCGCGGCAGCAGGCCAAGCTGCACCGCCTGCTGGGTGACGGAGAACGCCCCGGTGATGACCGCCTGGCTGGCGATGACCGTGGCCATGGTGGTCAGGATCATGACCGGCCAGTAGGCGAACGTGGGAATCATGCGGAAGAACGGGCTCTCCGCCGTGCTCGGGTCGGTCAGGACCAGAGCCCCCTGGCCCAGATAGTTCAGCATCAGGCACGGGAAGGCGACCATCAGCCAGCCGGCACGGATCGGGGCCTTCCCGAAGTGGCCCATGTCCGCGTAGAGCGCCTCCGCTCCGGTGACCACGAGGAACACGCTGCCCAGGATCGCGAACCCGAGCCATCCATTGCTGACCAGCAACCGCACCGCATGGACCGGGCTCAGGGCCATCAGGATCGACGGCTCCTGGACGATGTAGATCAGGCCCATGCCCGCCAGGACCAGGAACCAGACCAGGGTGATCGGTCCGAAGAACCGTCCGACGGCGGCGGTGCCGCGCGCCTGGACCAGGAACAGGCCTGTGAGGATGACGGCCGCCGCGGGCAGGACATAGGGCTCGAAGAGCTTCCCCACCCCGGGCGCGAGGGCCAGACCCTCCGTCGCCGAAAGCACGGAGATCGCCGGGGTGATCAGGCCATCGCCATAGAACAGCGCCGCGCCGCAGATGCCGAGGATCAGGATCCATCCCGACCGACGGCCCGCGGCGTGCTGGGCCAGGGCCATCAACGCCAGGGTGCCGCCTTCTCCCTTGTTGTCGGCGCGCATGACCACGACGACATATTTCAGGGTCACGATCAGCAGCAACGCCCAGAAGATCAGCGAGACCACCCCGAACACCGCCAGGTCGGTCGCGCCACCCTTCGCGTGGGCCAGGGCCTCCTTCATCGCGTAGAGCGGACTGGTGCCGATGTCGCCGAACACCACCCCAATCGCGCCGAGGGTCAGGGCCAAAAAGCCGTGACCGCGCCCGGTCCGCAAGTCCGCGGCGCCGGCCTCCGCCAAAACCTGTTCGTTGGACATCCAGCAATCTCACGCGACCGATGCGCACCGTTACGGCCGGTCGGCGTCAGGTTTCGATGTGGAATCCCGCCCGTGAGCATAAGGGCGGCGTAAAGGTCGCCCAGTCCGCCCAGGCGCCGCCTAGTAGAGCGTCGCCATCGCCGAGCGGTCGAAGCTCTTCAGCTCCTCGGTGCGGCCGTCGCGGATCTTCACCACCCATTCGGGGTCCTGCAGCAGGGCGCGGCCGACGCCGACCAGGTCGAAATCCCCCCGCTCGAGGCGCTTCTCCAGCTCGTCCAGCGAGGCCGGTTGCGAGGCTTCCCCGCCATAGGCGGCGATGAACTCGCCCGACAGCCCGACCGAGCCCACGGTGATGGTGGGAACCCCCGTCACCTTCTTGGCCCAGCCGGCGAAGTTGAGGTCCGAGCCCTCGAACTCCGGCTCCCAGAACCGCCGCTGCGAGCAGTGCAGGATGTCGGCGCCGGCGTCGACCAGGGCGCCCAGCCACGCCTCCAGGGCCTTGGGGTCCTGGGCCAGCTTCACCTCGTAGTCCTGCTGCTTCCATTGGCTGATGCGGATGATCACCGGATAGTCGGGACCCACCTCGGCGCGCACGGCCTTCAGGATGTCGGCGGCGAATCGCGCCCGGCCGGACAGGCCGTGGGATCCGTAGGCGTCCTCGCGGCGGTTGGTGCCGTCCCAGAAGAACTGGTCGATCAGGTAGCCGTGGGCTCCATGCAGCTCGATGGCGTCGAAGCCCAGCTTCTTGGCGTTCCCGGCCGCCTCGGCGAAGGCGCGGATGGCGTCGGCCACGTCGGCGTCGCTCATCGGGGCGCCGAACGCCTTGTCCGGCCGCGACAGGCCCGAGGGGCTGTCATAGGGGCCGGGCGGGGTCCATTCAGGGTCGCGGGTGCGCACCGCCCCCACGTGCCAGAGCTGCGGGGCCATCACCCCGCCGGCGGCGTGGACCTCATCGATCACGGTCTTCCAGGCGGCCAGCTCCTTCTCGCCATGGAAGCGCGGCACGTTGCGATCGTTCACCGAGGCCGGTCGATTGACGCCCGTGCCCTCCGAGACGATCAGCCCCACCTGGCCCTCGGCGCGGCGGCGGTAATAGTCGGCCACCTCCTTCGTCACCACGCCATCGGGTGAGAACGAGCGGGTCATTGGCGCCATGACCACGCGGTTGGCGAGATGGAGGCCCTTGAAGTCGAAGGGTGTGAAAAGGGCGTCGGCGGCCATGGGCGCTCCGGTTTCAAACAGGTGTTCGCCGCAGGTAGAGCATGGTCGTGCGCTTCGGTCAGTCCAGAAAATCTGGCGGCGCCCTGAAAAATGACGCTAGTGTCATCGATCACGGGGTTGCCAGCGGGGGCCCGTTCCCGCATTCTTCTGAACAGTGATCAGATAGCGACAGAGGCGTCCGAAGACGGCGCTGAACGGAGGATTCCATGAGCGACGGCGCGATCGATCTGAAGGCCGAGGCCCGCGCGAAGGCCTACGCCATGCCGCTGGACGACATCAACGTCACCGACCTCGAGCTGTGGCGCACCGACACCATGTGGCCGTACTTCGAACGCCTGCGGAAGGAGGACCCTGTCCACCTGCACCCGGCCGAGCACCACGAGGACGGCGCCTTCTGGTCGGTGACCAAGTACAACGACATCATGGCGGTCGACACCAATCACGAGGTGTTCTCCTCCGAACCGTCGATCACCATCTTCGACCCCAAGGAAGACTTCACGCTTCCGATGTTCATCGCGATGGACCCGCCCAAGCACGACGTCCAGCGCAAGACCGTCAGCCCCATCGTCTCGCCGGCCAACCTGCACGTGCTGGAGCCCCTGATCCGCGGCCGGATCCAGAAGACCCTGGATGAGCTCCCCATCGGCGAGCCCTTCGACTGGGTGGACCGGGTGTCCATCGAGCTGACCACCCAGATGCTGGCCACCCTGTTCGACTTCCCATGGGAAGACCGCCGCAAGCTGACCCGCTGGTCGGACGTGGCCACGGCCGGCCCGGAATCCGGCCTGTTCAGCTCCGACGATCCCGAGGTCGTCGAGGCCGAGCGCAAGGCCGAGCTGTTCGGCTGCGTCGATTATTTCACCCGGCTCTGGAACGAGCGGATCAACGCCCCGCCCAAGGGCGACCTGATCTCCATGCTGGCCCACGGCGAGGCCACCCGGAACATGGACCGGATGGAGTACCTGGGTAACCTCATCCTGCTGATCGTCGGCGGCAACGACACCACCCGCAACTCGATGACCGGCTCGGTCCTGGCGCTGAACCAGAACCCCGACCAGTACCGCAAACTGCGCGAGAACCCCGGCCTGATCCCCTCGATGGTCTCCGAGACCATCCGCTGGCAGACGCCGCTGGCCCACATGCGCCGCACCGCCACGCGGGACTTCGAGCTGGGCGGCAAGACCATCAAGAAGGGCGACAAGGTCATCATGTGGTACGCCTCGGGCAACCGGGACGAAGAGGTGATCGAGCGCCCGAACGAATACATCATCGACCGCGAACGGCCCCGCAACCACCTCTCCTTCGGCTTCGGCATCCACCGCTGCGTGGGCAACCGCCTGGCCGAGTTGCAGCTGCGCATCCTCTGGGAAGAGATCCTGCCGCGCTTCCCCGAGATCAAGGTGCTGGACGAGCCCCGCCGCGTCCCCTCAGCCTTCGTGAAGGGCTACGAGTACATGGAAGTGGTGATCCCCTCGAAGAACTGAGGCCGTCGGCGGCGGGGGTTTCCCCGCCGCCTTCGACCGGCTAGGCTTGGCCCATGAGCAAGATCAAACGCGCTCCGCGCCGCCGCTTCTGGCGTCGCCGGACCCAGGGCCCGACCTGCTGCGTACGCCCCTGACCCCCATCAGGTGAGAGGCCGCGTCCGCGCGGCCATACAGGCGCCCATCGGCGTCGGCGATACGACAAGAGACCTTGCTCATGACCACCCCGACCCCCGACTGGGCCGCGCGTTTCAGCGACCGCATGGCGCGCGTTCGCGCCAATGAGATCCGCGAGCTGCTCAAGCTCCTGGATCAGCCCGACATCCTATCCTTCGCGGGCGGCATACCCGATCCGGAACTGTTCCCCGCGGCGGCCATCCAGGCCGCCTATGACGAGATCCTCGCCGATCCCGTCCAGGCCCGTCAGGCCCTGCAGTACTCGGTGAGCGAGGGCTACCTGCCCCTGCGCCGCTGGATCGCCGAGCGCATGGCCCTGTCGGACGTGGCCTGCGACGAGCACAATATTCTCATGACGGCGGGCTCCCAGCAGGCCCTGGACCTGCTGGGCAAGCTGTTCCTGAGCCCAGGCGACACGGTCGTGGTCGCCCGGCCGACCTATCTGGGCGCCCTGCAGGCCTTCAACGCCTACGAACCCGACTATCTCGACCTGCCTTGCGGCGCGCTTCGCGGGGAGATCGACGGCGCAGGCCTCATGGACGGACGCGCGCCGCGGCCGCTCGGTTACTTCGTCCCCGACTTCGCCAATCCGACCGGCGAAAGCCTCACCCTGGCCGAGCGGGAGGCCCTGCTGGACCTCGCCGAAAACCTGGACATGACCCTTATCGAGGACGGCGCCTATCGCGAGCTGCGGTTCGGCGGCGACCAGGCCGCCAGCCTGCTGGCGCTGGACATCGCCCGCACCGGCTCCATCGAGACCGCGCGGACCCTCTTCTGCGGCACCCTGTCGAAGACCATCTCGCCGGCCCTGCGCATGGGCTGGGTCTGCGGCCCGCGGGCGGTGATCGAGAAGCTGGTCCTGCTCAAGCAGGGCAGCGACCTGCATGTCTCCACCATCAACCAGATGGTCGCCCACCGCACGGTGTCCGAGGGCTACGAGCAGCACCTGTCGCGGCTGCGCAACACCTATGGCTCCAAGGCCCGGGCCACCCTGGACGCCCTGGCGCGACACATGCCGCCGGGCGTCACCTGGTCGAAGCCGGAGGGCGGGATGTTCGTCTGGCTGTGGCTGCCGGAGGGCATGGACGGCAAGGTCCTGCTTGAACGCGCCATCGCCGAGGAGCGCGTCGCCTTCGTGCCCGGCGAGCCGTTCTTCGCCGAGGTTCCCTCGGCCAACGCCATCCGGCTCAGCTACTCCCTGCCCACGAACGCCCAGATCGAGGACGGTGTGGCGCGGCTGGCCGGCCTGATCCGCAGGACCGGGTCCTAGAACCCCAGCGCATCCACCACCAGGGACTGGGCCTCGGCGTCCTGTTCGACCTTGAAGCTGACCTGCATCCGGACGCGGTAGGCCTCGATCTTGCCGTCGGGGCCTAGCGTGACGTCCTGGGCCACGACATCGGCGACCCTCAAGTCGCGCAACGATCCGGCTGCGGCGTCCAGGGCCTGCCTTGCGGCGTCGGCCCAGCCGCTCTCGCTCGAGCCGACGATTTCGGTGACGCGATAAACACTCATGGGCTCCTCCTGCCAGGCGCCCACCCCGATCGCATTAGGGCGCCTTCCGCCGCCCTGGGACAAGCCCTTGCCGCTCAGGCCAGCCGATAGGCGTCGCGCTCCAGCGCCTTGAGCAAGCCAAGCACGTCCGGATCGCCGAACGGGGTCTGCTGGGCCATCAGCATGCCGCTCAGCCCCGCCGCGCGATCGACCCAGTAATAGGTGTTGAAGATGCCGGCCCAGGCCAGGCTGCCCGCCCCGCGCCCATCGGCCGAGGGCTCGGGATTGATCAGGCCGGTCAGGCCCCAGCCCGTGTGCTGCTCGGGGAAGAGGTCGAAGTCCAGGCTCATGGCCAAGGCGCCCTGGAACGCTCCCGCCCTCAGGGGACCAGTCTGCACCTGGCTGAGCTGGTCGATCGTCTCCGGGTTCAGCACCCGGGCGCCGTCCAGGGTCCCGCCGTTCAGCAGCATGCGGGTGAAGCGCGCATAGTCCCGCGCGGTGCCGAACAGCCCGCCGCCCCCCGACCAGACCTCCGGCGCGCTCGGCAGGGCGAAGGGGATGGGCATGAGCTTGCCGTCCTCGCCCCGCGCGTGGGGGCTCGCCTGGCGCGCCGCCTGCTCGGCGGTCGGCAGGAAGCCAGTGTCGGCCATCCCCAGCGGCCCGAAGACGTGCTCGGTCAGATAGGCGTCCAGGCGCTGGCCGCTGGCCGCCTCCACCGCCAGGCCCGCCCAGTCGATGCCGATGCCATAGGCCCACTGCTCGCCCGGCTCGAACAACAGCGGCTGGACGTGACCGGCGCGAAGGCCGGCCATCGGGTCGGGCGTCCCGCTCGCCTCGCGCCAGCGCGCCAGCTCCCCATGCAGGAAGCCGTAGCCGAAGCCCGAGGTGTGGGTCAGCAGCTGGCGCAGGGTCGGCGCGCGCCGGACCGGCCGCAGCCGCGGCGCGCCGTCGGCCTCGAAGCCCTCCAGCACCTGCAGGCCGGCGAACTCCGGCAGCAGGCCCGAGAGATCGCCGTCCAGGCTGAGCCGTCCCTGCTCCACCTCGCGCAGGGCCGCCACCGAGGCCACGGCCTTGGTCATCGAGGCCAGCCAGAACACCGTCGCCGGGTCCATCGCCGCGGCGTCGCCCACCTTCCGGAGCCCGGCGGCCGTCTCGTAGATCACCCCGTCCCGGTCGGCGACCAGGGCCACGGCGCCCGCCACTCGCCCTCCCTCGACCGCGGCGTCGAGCGCCGACTCGAATCTAGAATACATAGATAAACCTTGATCTTATCCGGGCTTCTTGAATTTCAAGATGAACTGGTCGGTCTTGCCGCGGATCGCCGGGTCGAACACGTTGGCGGTGTGCGGGTCGCCGGCCGCATGCAGCAGCTGGCTCTCCTCGACGAACTTGAACCCGGCCGCCTCGACGCCCTTCTTCACGTCGGCGATGTCGATGCGGTGCAGGCTGTCGCCCACGCCGAGCCCGGCCCCGGGCAGGGCTTCGTGGTCGACGATCAGATAGACCCCGCCCGGCTTCAGGGACTTGAAGATCTCGGCATTGACCTTGGACGCCGTGTCGGCCGGAAACGGCTTCAGATAGAGGTCGTGATAGTTCTGCACGGTCAGCACCAGGTCCAGCCCGTCGGGCAGATCCATGGTCTGGAAGCTCGTATCGATAGGTTTCACATTGGGAAGGGCTGCGGCGACCTTCTTCAGGTTCTCGCCATAGCTCTTCTCGTACTGGATGAATTCCGCCGGCTGGTAGGCGTAGACGGTCCCGCCAGGCCCCACGGCCGCCGACAGGATGCGGGTGAAATAGCCGCCGCCGATCACGAAGTCGGCCACCTTGCCGCCGGTCTTGATCTCGCCCATCGCCAGCAGCTCGCCGGGCTTGCGCGCGGCGTCCCGCGAAACGTCCTCGGCGGGCCGGCTCTTGTCGGCCAGGGCGGCCTTGATGTGGGCGGGGACCTCGGCGGCGACCGCCGCGCCCGCGATCCCGACGCTGAGCGCCGCGAACAGGGGAACCATCAGACGCATGGCGCGCCTCCCTCACAACTGTTGTCGTGAGGCGACGCTAGGACGACTGCGCGAGCTTGGCTAACAGTGTTTGGCCCCCGACAGACCCTCCCCCAGCGCGCAGCGCGATTTGGGGGAGGTGGCTCGGAGCGAAGCGGAGAGACGGAGGGGGTTGAAGCCCACCGAAGCGAGTCAAAGTCCCCCTCACCCGGCCATTCGGCCGGGAGCTCCCCCAGAGGGGGAGCACCTTTGCGCCCTAAGCCAGATCGTCCAGCTTGCCGCGCAGCAGTTGCAGCACCGCGGAGAAGTCCTTGCCGCCATGTCCCAGCCCGTCGAACATCGCGTAGAGCGCCCCGGCCTGGGCGCCCATGGGGGTCGAGGCGCCGACCTTGGCCGCGGCGTCCTGCGAAAGCTTCAGGTCCTTCAGCATCAGGGCGGTGAGGAACCCGCCCTCATAGCCGCGATTGGACGGCGCCGCCGGCACCGGCCCCGGCCAGGGGCAATAGCTGGTCAGTGACCAGCACTGGCCCGAAGACTTCGATGCGATCTCGAAGAACCGCTCGGCCTCCAGGCCAAGCTTCTCGGCGAGCGCGAAGGCCTCGCAGGTCCCTAGCATCGAGACCCCCAGCAGCATGTTGTTGCAGATCTTGGCCGCCTGGCCGGCCCCGGCCTCGCCCGCCCGCAGCACCACCCGCGCCATGGGGGCGAGCGCGGCCTCGACGGCGGCGAAATCGGCCTCGGCGCAGCCCACCATGAAGGCCAGGGTCCCGGCATCGGCCGCCATGATCCCGCCGGAGACCGGCGCGTCGGCGAACCGGAACCCGGCCTCGGTCGCCTGGGCGGCCACGTCGCGCGCCGACTCCACGTCGATGGTCGAGCAGTCGATCAGCAGGGCGCCCTTGGCCGCGTTGGGCAGCACCTGGTCGGCATAGACCTCGCGCACATGCTTGCCGGCCGGCAGCATGGTGATCACCACCTCGGCGTCCCCGACAGCCGCGGCCACGGAGTCCGCCGCGTGGCACCCGGCCTCCACCGCCTTGGCCAGCGCCGCCGGCGACAGGTCGAAGGCCGCAACCTGATGCTGGGCCTTGGCCTGGTTGGCCGCCATGCCGGCGCCCATGTTGCCGACCCCGATGAAGGCGATCTTCGTCATCTGATGGGCTTTCCTATTGCCGGAACATCTCGCGGGCGATGATCACCCGCATGATCTCGTTGGTGCCTTCCAGGATCTGGTGGACCCGCAGGTCGCGCACGATCCGCTCCAGCGGATAGTCGGCCAGGTAGCCGTAGCCGCCGTGCAGCTGCAGGGCCTGGTTGGCAACCTCGAAGCCCGCGTCGGTGGCGAACCGCTTGGCCATGGCGCACAGCTTGGTGGCCTGGGGATCGCGGTTGTCGAGGGCGTAGGCGGCGCGCCGCACCATCAGCCGGGCGGCCTCCAGCTCGGTGGCCATGTCGGCGATCTTGAACTGCAGGGCCTGGAAGTCGGCCAGGTTTTTCCCGAACTGCTGGCGCTGGGTCATGTAGGCCTGGGCCGTGTCGAGCGCGAAGCCCGCCCCGCCCAGCGAACACGAGGCGATGTTCAGCCGCCCGCCGTCCAGCCCCATCATGGCGAAGCGGAAGCCCTCTCCCTCGGCGCCGATGCGGTTGGCGACCGGGACCCGGCAGTTGTCGAAATTGACCTGGGCGGTGGGCTGGGCGTTCCAGCCCATCTTCCTTTCCTGGGCGCCGAACGACAGGCCGGGCGTCCCCTTCTCCACCACGATGGCCGAGACGCCCTTGGCGCCGGGCTCACCTGTCCGCGCCATCACCACATAGACGTCGGAGACCCCGCCGCCGGAGATGAAGGCCTTGCTCCCATTCAGGACGTAGTGGTCGCCGTCCAGCTTGGCGCTGGTCCGCAGGGCCGCGGCGTCGGAGCCCGAGCCCGGCTCGGTCAGGCAGTAGCTGGCGATCAGCTCCATGCTGGTCAGCCGCGGCAGGTAGCGCTGGCGCAGCTCCTCGCCCGCGAACCGGTCGATCATCCACGAGGCCATGTTGTGGATGGTCAGATAGGCCGCCGTCGAAACGTCCCCATAGCTCAACGCCTCGAACACGATCGAGGCGTCCAGCCGGGTCAGGGCCGAGCCGCCCACGTCCTCGCCGATATAGATGCCGGCGAAGCCCAGTTCGGCGGCCTTCCTCAGCACGTCGACCGGGAAGTGCTTCTCCTCGTCCCACCTCGCCGAATGCGGAGCCAGTTCGGCCGCGGCGAAGGCCCGCGCCGCGTCCTGGATCGCCCTCTGGTCGTCGGTCAGGTCGAAGTTCATGGAGGCGGCCTCTAGCGCATGGTCGGGATGACGAACGACGAGTCTGCATGACTGTCGCCTTCCGGCCAGCGCGCGGTGATCGTCTTGACCTTGGTGTAGAACTTCACGCCCTCGAGGCCGTGCTGGTTGGTGTCGCCGAAGGCGCTCCGCTTCCAGCCGCCGAAGGTGTGATAGGCCACCGGCACGGGGATGGGCACATTGATCCCCACCATGCCCACCTGCACCCGGTTGGCGAAGTCGCGCGCCGCGCGGCCGTTGCGGGTGAAGATCGCCACCCCATTGCCGTACTGGTGCTTGGACGGCAGGGCCAGCGCCTCCTCATAGGTCTCGGCGCGAACGATCTGCAGCACGGGGCCGAAGATCTCCTCCTGGTAGGTGCGCATGCCGGGCTTCACCTGGTCGAACAGGCTGGGGCCGATGAAGAAGCCTTTCTCGTAGCCCTGCAGGGAGAAGCCGCGCCCATCGGCGACCAGCTCGGCGCCCTCGTCGACCCCCATCTGGATATAGTTGGCGATCTTGTCGCGATGGGCGGCCGAGACCACCGGGCCGTACTGGGCGTCGGCGTCGGACGACAGCCCCACCTTCAGGGTGTCGATCTCGGCGATCATGCGCCGGCGCAGCTCGTCGGCGACCTTGGCGCCCACCGGCACCACCACCGGGAGGGCCATGCAGCGCTCGCCCGCCGAGCCGAAGGCCGCGCCCGAAAGGTCCTTCACCACCTGGTCCAGGTCCGCGTCGGGCATGACGATGCCGTGGTTCTTGGCCCCGCCCATCGCCTGGACCCGCTTCCCGTGCGCGGTGCCGGTCGAATAGACGTAGTGGGCGATGTCGGACGAGCCGACGAAACTGACCGCGGCGATATCGGGATGGGTCAGGATGGCGTCCACCGCGGCCTTGTCGCCGTGGATCACGTTCAGCACGCCCTTGACGTCCATGCCCACGGCGGCGCCGGCCTCCATGAACAGCTCGGCCAGCCGGACCGGGACGCTGGGGTCCTTCTCCGAGGGCTTGAGGATGAAGGTGTTGCCGACGGCGATGGCGATGCCGAACATCCACATCGGGATCATGGCCGGGAAGTTGAACGGGGTGATCCCCGCCGCCACGCCCAGCGGCTGGCGCATGGAATAGACGTCGATCCCGGGGCCCGCGCCCTCGGTGTATTCGCCCTTCAGCACATGGGGGATGCCGCAGGCGAACTCGATCACCTCCAGGCCGCGCTGGATGTCGCCCTTTGAGTCAGCCACGACCTTTCCGTGCTCGGAGGACAGGAGCTCGGCCAGCTCCTGCATATTGGCCTCGACCAGGCGCTTGAACTCGAACATCACCCGCGCCCGGCGCTGGGGATTGGTCGCGGCCCAGGCCGGTTGGGCGGCCACGGCGGCGGCCACCGCCGCATCGACCTCGGCGGGCGTGGCCAGCGCCACACGGGCCTGAATCTCGCCGGTGTTGGGATTGTAGATGTCGCCAAAGCGGCCCGAGGTCCCGGCGACAGCCGAACCGGTGATGAAGTGCTGGATGTCGCGCATTGGGGGCCTCCCTTTTCTTGCGCTCTGGCCTATCAGAGCCGGCCGGCCGCTGGTATTGCAGACTTGCGCCTTAGGTCATGCAAATGTGCAGGCATGTTCGACTGGGACGACCTGAGGATCTTCATTGCCGCGGCCCGCACGGGCTCGCTCACCGCCGCCGCCCAACGGCTGGGCGTCGACGCGGCCACGGTGGGCCGTCGGGTGTCGCGGCTGGAATCGGCGCTGAAGTCGACCCTGCTGGCCCGCTCGCCGTCGGGCCTGCAGCTCACCGCCGCCGGCGCCCAGCTTTTGGCCATAGCCCTGGACGCCGAGGCCGCCATGGAGGCCGCCGCCCAGGTCACCCGCCCCGACGTCATCGCCGGGACGGTGCGGATCAGCGCCGCGGAGGGGTTCGGGTCGGCGATCCTGGCCCCGGCCCTGCCCGGCCTCGCCGCCGCCCGTCCCGGCCTGCGCGTCGAGCTGGCCGCCAGCGCCGGATTCCTCTCGCCCGGCCGCCGCGAGGTGGACATGGCCATCACCTTGAGCGCCCCCGACCAGGCCCGGCTGATCGTCGAACCGCTGACGCCCTACCAGCTCGCCCTCTACGCCGCCCCGGCCTATCTCGCGCGCCGGCCGCCCCCGACGGATGTCGCCGAGCTGCGCGACCTGGATATCGTGGGCTATGTCGACGACCTGATCTACGCCCCGGAGCTGCGCTATCTGGACGAGGTCCTGCCGGGTCTCACCCCCCGCCTCGCCAGTTCCTCGATCCGCGCCCAGCGCGAGATCGTCGCCGGCGGCGGCGGCGTCGGCGTCCTGCCCTGCTTCATGGCCCAGGGCCTGACGCGGGTCCTGGCCGATGAGGTCCTGCTGGAGCGCCGCTTCTGGCTCGCCACCCACCGCGACGTCCACGACACCGCCCGAATGCGCGCCGTCCGAACCTGGCTCAAGGCGCTCTGCGCCGAGGCCGCGGACCGGCTATCGCCCTACCCTTCGGATCGCCGCTGAAACGCAGAGGTCGCAGCAGCGGGCGCCTATTGGCCGACCCGCCCGATCCGGACGTCCTTCGATCCCAGCGGGAGGGTGTAGAGGCTGCCGTCGTCGGCCAGGGTCCAGTCGCCGTCCCGCGCGGCGTCGATCCCGCTCTCGAAGGTGCGCCGCGCGATCATCCCGTCCGGCGCCGGCAGCAGATGGTAGAAGACCAGCAGCTTGACCTTGGCCTGGTTGGCCAGGACCGCCGCCTCCTGGGGCGACACGTGATAGTCCTGGATGTCGTGCATGATGCGCTCGACCCGCGGGCGGCTCAGGCCCCTGGCGCCGGCCTCCATGGTCTGGATCATCGGCCGGGCGATCGCTTCGGAGACCATCAGATCGGCGCCCGTGGCGGCGCGCGCGAAAGGCGGATGGTTCTTCATGTCGCCGGTGATCACCACCGAGCGCCCCTTGTAGTCGAAGCGGTAGGCATAGGCCGGCTCAATGGGCCCGTGGTCGACCTCGATGGCGGTGATCTTCAGCTTGCCGTCGTCGAACACCAGGCCGGTGCGCGCCTTGGCGGGCGTCGCCGGTCCGGCCATCTCGACGGTGCGCGCCACCAGGGGCCAGGTCTCCGGCGGCATGATCTTCGCGGTGTGGTGGACCGTCCGGTAGCCTTGGTCGATCCGGTAGGCCTGGTTGAAGCCGCCGACCACCTGATCGATCCCCGGCCCGCCGTAGACGTCGAGCGGCGCGGGCCGTCCCTGGGCCCAGGTCTGCAGGTTCAGTTCCCCCAGGTCGCCGATATGATCCGAGTGGAAGTGGGTGATCAGCACCCCGCCGATCCGCGACAGCGGAATTCCCCACTGCATCAGGTTCTCCACCGACTCCGGTCCCACATCGACGATGTAGAACTTGCCGCCGGCGATCACCGCCACGCAGGCCTTCGCCCGCGTCTTGCTGGGCAGGGGGGCGGAGGTGCCGCAGACCGCAACCCGCAGGGCGTCGTCGGCCATCAGGGCCGAGTTGTCCACGCCCATCCGCTGGGCGACCGCGCGCTCGAAGATCTTCTGCTGGACCATCGGGTTGGCCAGGGCGGCGGAGAGCCCGAGCTTGGCGGCGACCCCCAGGCCCAGCACCAGCAGGATCACTCGGGTCAGGCCCGCGCGTTCGGGCGCCTCGGACCGCCCCAGCCTGCGGGCGTGCAGCACCAGGGCCGCGATGGCGGCGATTTCAACGGCCAGGGCGCGCGGCGCCCCGCCCGGCAGACCATCGTCGACCGCGCCCATCAGCCGTCCCACGACGATCGTGACCAGGATCAGGGCCGCGGCCTGCAGCAGCATCGCGCGGCGGGTCCAGACCCCGGCGAGACACAGCGCCGCCAGGGCGACGAACAGTCCGCCCAGGTCGGCCCTCAGGGTGGAGACGCCTTCCGGGGACAGGGGACCCACCCGCAGTCCGCCCGCCAGCTCCTCCGGCGCGGCCCACAGCCCGAAGCCCAGGGCCGCGAACAACAGCGCGAAGACGAGCACGAAGAATCCGGTGACGCGCATATCAGGTCCTCAGAGCCCGCTGGGCAGGGTTGCGGCGAAGATGTCGGCGCAGGCCTTGCCGGCCACGGTGCGCGCGGCGACCGTGTCCAGTCCAAGTCCCCGCAGCAGGCCGAAGATCAGGTCTTCCGCCAGGGTGGCGGCCGTGTCGGCGGCGTGGCGTTCCAGCACGCGCGACACGGCGATCTGCGCTGTCCCGACCGCCATCAGCACGGCGGCCTCCGGCGCCAGGCCCTCGAACCTTCCGGCCGCGAGGCCCGCCTGGATGTCGGCGCGCACGCCGCGGTTCATCGGGGCGTCGGGGACCGAGGCGAAGGGGAACAGCCGCATCATGGCCTGGGCCCGGATCGGGAAGGCCTCGGCGCCGCGCGCGAACATCGCCAGCGCGCGGGCCACCCGTTCGGCCGGGTCGGCGACCCCGGCGTTGATGTCGGCCACGGTCAGTTCGATGGCGGCCCGCGCCTGCTTGGCGATCTCTCGCGCCAGGCCGTCCTTGTCAGGAAAGTGGTTGTAGAAGCTGCCCTTGGCGACCTCGGCGGCGGCCACGATGTCGTCGATGCTGACCGCGTCCACCGAGCGCGTGGCGAACAGCACCTGGCCGGCGCGCATCAGGGCGGCCCGCGTTCGCTCCCGCCGCCGATCGACCCGCTCCCCGGTCGCGATCATCGCCCCCGACTCCAATTTGACTGTTTGGTCACTATTGGACTAAACAGTCATTATTGCAAGCGCGAGGTTCCCGATGACCCTGCAGGTCGATGTCTTCTGGTCGTTCAGAAGCCCCTATTCGTACCTCGCAACACCCCGGCTGGCCGAGATCGCGGCGCGCTACGACGTCCAGGTCGACATCCGCGCGGTCTATCCCCTGGCGGTGCGCGTCGACGGCTTCTTCAAGCGCCAGGACAAGCGCTGGCCGTTCTATGTGGGGCGCGACTGTTTCCGCACCGCCCAGATGCTGGGCATGACCTTCGGACCGCCCAGGCCCGACCCCATCGTCATGGACCTCGCCACCGGCGACGTGGCCAAGTACCAGCCCCATATCCGCCGGCTCACCCATCTGGGCCAGGCCGCGGTCGAGGCCGGCGCCGGCCTGCCCTTCATCGTCGAGGTCAGCAAGCTGATCTGGGGCGGCCAGGTCCAGGGCTGGGACCAGGGCGAACACCTGGCCCAGGCCACGGCGCGCGCCGGCCTCGACCTCGCCGCCCTGGAGCAGGTGGCCTCAACCGAAGCCGAGCGCCTCGAGGCCGTGATCCAGTCCAGCCACGCCAGATTGGAGGCGGTCGGCCACTGGGGCGTCCCCACCATGGTCTTCCAGGATGAACCCTTCTTCGGCCAGGACCGCCTGGAGACCCTGCTTTGGCGCATGGGCCAGCACGGTCTGGCGGAGCGGCGCTAGGCCATTCAGGCCGGGATGCGCGATCGCGTCTCCCATCGGGCCTCGCCGCAGCGATAGCAGGAACGCTCGGAAAACCGACCCAGCTCCCGGACGTCGACTTGGTCGTCCCCCAGCCCGCGGCCTTCCAGTCGGGTCAGGACGGTGGCCGCGGCCACGTCGTGGCTGGTCCGGCAACCCGTGCAACTGAAGCGGATCTGCGCGCCGGGGTGCTCCGCCAGCAGTGTCGCCAACGATATGGTGTCGTGCATGTGGTTCATCCGTCCGGGCCGGGCTCGGAGCACGCCGAGTCCCGGCGATCAGTAGGGGATTTCCTCCTCGACCTGGCGCTGGACCTTGGGGGCCTTGCGCTTCGGCGCGGCCTTCGCCTTGGGAGCCTCGTCCGCCGCCGCCACCGGATCCTCCGCCGCGGGCGGCGTGGGCTGGGTGGGCAGCGTAGGCGCCAGGGTCGCCGAGGCCAGGATCGCGACCTTCGGCTCGACGGCGGGCGCCTTGGGCTTGGGCGCGCTCAGCATCAGGCCGACGGCCACGGCGACCGCGACGGCCGCTCCGGCCAGCGCCAGCGCCGCCATCGGGCGCTTCGTCCGTTCGACCGGCGCGTGCACGGTCGCGGCCGGCGGCATGGCGGCGGGCTTCTTGTGACCTTCAACCGGTGCGCTGACCTTGCTCGGCCGGACGCTCGTCTTGGGGGCCTCGGTCGGCGGTATGCGAGCCTCCGGCGGAGGCGCAGGCGCAGGTGCGGGGGCGGCGGCGGCGTCCGCCGCGGGATCGCCGATCGCGCTGGCGATGCGCAGGCTGAGCTGGTCCATCGCGAACTCCCAGTCCGCGAAGAAGTCGATCCATTGGCGGGTGGCGAACTCGTAGGAGAAGGCCTCGTTCGGCGTGACGTCCTCCACGCGCAGCGGAATGACGATCAGCTTCTGCTGGCTGGCGAGCGCCAGCTCCTTGGTCATCTCCTCGGACTTGTTCGAGTTCTCGGTGAAGACCAGCAGCATGATCCGCGCGCGGCGGATCGCCTGCACGATCGAGACCTGGAAATTCTCGCCTGGCTGAATGTTTCGCGAGGAGATCCAGCACCCGAATCCGCGGCTCTCCAGCGCAGTGCACAGAATATCCGCGACTTTTCGGTCTTGCGAAGCAAAACTGATGAAAATATCGGCATTCATATCAACACGCCCGAGTCCGCCCACCCAAATTCACACTTTATATACAACTACCTATCCGCAGTTGTGACAAGGCCGTCCAACAAATCTAAACTCTTCCTAATCTGTTCTTTATAAGGACTACGGCCGGAAGAGCTGTCTCCGCCCCGCGCCGTCGCGCCAGTGGCTGGTCTCCGCCAGGTGCCACCGCATGGCCGCGCGCGCCGCGCCCTGCAGGTCGTCCAGCGACGGGCTCGGCCCGAGCTGCGCGGCCAGGCCTTGCAGCCTTTGGCCGATGCGCTCGCTCCGCGCGCTCTGCTCCTTGAATTCCAGCTTGGCCTCGAGCGCCATGGTCGCGGCGGCGAACGCCGGGACGACCGTTCCCGCCATGGCCACCACCCCGCTGATCCAATGGGGGACATGCAGGCCCAGCGGGTGGGACAAGGCGTGGGCCACCAGGTAGCTGGCGAACAGCGCCAGGAGGAACACGAAGGCAGCGTTCTCCGCCACATGGATCCTATGGGCGATCCGTCCCTCCCGCTTGCTGACCGCAAGATGATAGGCGGCCTGCCCCTCGACCAGTTCGCTCAAGGCCCAGCGGCCCCAACTCGTCACCCGAAACTCATCGAATTTCCCATGCGGCAGGCCCGCCTTGCGCAGGATCGCCTGCTCAGGCTCCAGGGCCTGGCGCACGATGGGCGGGGTGCGGGTGCTGACCAGGCTGACCCCGAGCGGCCAGCAGGCGCGGATGAGCCGCAACTGCTCGGCCAGGTGGCGTTCCTCGCCCCAGCGCTCGTGTTGCCGCGCCCGCGCTGCGCTGGACCAGACCCAGAGCGCGGCCAGGCCCAGCATGAGCTCGATGAAGACGGCCGTGATCTTGAAGCCAGGCCAGATTGTCCACGCGGAACCGACGATCGCGGCCGTGACCATCGCCAGCAGCAGCAGGATTTGTTCGGAACGATGCACCGCCGACAGCCGGTTCGCGTGCTGGTCGGCGCTCATATAGGCTGCGGTCAACAGCTGGAAGCCGCCCTGCTCGGCGAGGTCTTCAGGAACCGGATGCGCCGCGGCCATGCCCGTGACGCGGCCGCCCATGAGTGTCCGAAACGCGCCATAGGTCTTCCAGAGCCATCCATGCAGCCAGGCGTCGAGCCTGGTGCTCTTGTCGCCGGCGGCCCGCGCCTGCCGGTCCACGGCGTCGGCGGCCTCGGCGGCGGCGAGGGCTTCGAGGTTGAGGGCCTCGCGGACATTCGCCTCGGTGGCCTCCTCCACATGCGACAGGTTGCCGGCCCCCAGCCCTTCCTGGAATTCGAGGAAGTCGAAATCGGACGGCAGCTTCTCAGGCCTGATCAAGCGCAGGCGAGGCGAGTCCGACGGCTTCACCCACAGGACCGACAGCCCGGTCTCCAGCGCGCAACGCACGGCGTCGGCGGTCCCGCCCGCCCCTCGCGCCCGCTCACCTGTCCACACCACCACCAGCAGGTCGGCGGCCTCCACGACCAGCCGCGTCTGCTTCAGGTGAGGGTTGCGGCCCAGGGCCTCGGCCGCCGCCCCATCCAGCCAGGTGGCCGACTGGACCCCGCGCAGCTCGGCGGCCTGGCCTTCCGGATCGTCGAGGAACGGGAACACCGCGTGGATCGGCCCGAGCTGGGCCAGGCGCCAGGCCTCGGCGGCCAGTTCGTCGGCGCCGGGGGCCAGCCCGGTCAGCAGCCTGGCCTGCTCCACGCCGGCTTCGCGGATGAGCCGGAACGCGGCGTCCAGGCCTTCGGTGACGGGCTCGTGGTGGCCGAGATCATTGGCGCGATTATGGCCCGCGAACGCGAGCTGGATCATGGTCATGTCCGACACCTGCGCTCGCCCCCCGTACGCCACGCGCCGTCGGCGCCTCGGTCTCGCCTCATGGCCAACCCCACTCATCCAGCACAGGGAAGAACGGTTTAGCCTCGCCGCGGCGGCGAGACTGCATAATATATGGGCTTGCCTCAATCCTTGATGGCTGAATACTACTCCCTTGGCGGCCGCTCCGCGCGTTATCGCGAATATTGTTTCTAAATATGTTCAAACATCGCCATCCTGGCGGATACGCTGGGGGGAATGCTTGTCCAGTTCCCGGAACTTCTGAGGGCAATGCAAATGACTGATTTTGTTGGCACAACCCAGGGGTCGAATTTCCAACCCGTGGGTGTGGCGCGGGCCGCCTGCGCCCTGGCCGGCCTGCTGCTCCTGCAGGCCTGCGCCACCGACCAGCCGCCCAAGCCCACCGTGTCGAAAACCGGGGCCGTGACGACCGAGGAGTTCCGGACCTCCGACTTCACCTGGTCCCAGGCGCCGGGAAAGGGCCGCATCGAAGGCAGACTGACCTTCCAGTCCGGCGGAAAGCCCTACGGCTGCGCTGGAACCGGCGTGGTGTTGACGCCCGAAACGCCCTGGACCCGTCGCCGGATGACCATTCTCTATGCGTCGCCCAAGCGCGCGGCGCTGCCGGCCGCCGAGGTCCGCGGCCGCACGCCCCCGGGTCGCAGCGCGGACTATTCGGCCTTCGTCAAGCGCGCCGCCTGCGACGCCTCCGGGCGCTTCGCCTTCAACGGGCTTCCTGATGGCGCGTGGTATGCGATCACGGTCGCCAAGCCGGCGCCGCCCGGCGTCGGCGCCGACATGGCCATCATGCGCCGCGTCGAGATCCGCGGCGGAAAGACCGTCGAACTCAGCCTCTGACTTCGCATCGCGTCTAGACGCGGGGGTCTCCGCCAAGCCTGGCGAGGTCCGGGCGTCCGCGCACGAGGCGGCGGATGTCGTCTGAGGTGAAGTGCTCGCCCTCGCGATATAGGGCCTCATAGACGGCTCGGACGAAGTCCAGGTCGTCGGGACGATCGACGGTCCAGCGGACCTCGCCCTCGTCGCGATCCTGCGACACCCCGCCCAGGGTGAAGCGCTCGGGCCGGCGATAGATGAAGGGCGTGACGTGTTCGCGCTCATAGGGGTCCACCGCCTCTGCGGCGGCCAGGCGCAACGTCCCGACGCTCATCACCTCGGCGTCCAAGCCCTTGGGGTAGGTGCGCGTCGGGAGGGTCGTGGCGGTGTAGTGGGCCTGCGAGGCGAGTTGCCGGCCGATCATCGTGTCGATCAGGCCCGGGTCGGTCAGCGGACAGTCGGCCGTCAGCCGCACGACAAGATCGGCCTCATCCAGCGCCGCGGCCGCGCCGGCGTAACGGGCGAGCACATCCTGCATCGATCCCCGGAAGACCTCGACCCCGGCCTTGGTCAGGTGATCGGCCAGCACGTCGTCCGACCGGTCGTCGGAGGTGGCGACGATGAGGCGGTCGATGGCCCGCGCGCGGCTCAGGCGCTCGATCTGCCGCGCGATCATCGGGGCGCCGGCCAGGTCGGCCAGCACCTTGCCGGGCAGCCGCGTCGAGCTCATCCGCGCCTGGAGTATCGCCGCGATCATGGGAGGCTCCGCGCTTTCGAGGATCAGGCCTTGCCGAACGCCGTCATGGCCTGGCCGACCTCGGCCATCACAGGGTCCCACTCGCGGAAGGCTTCGGGGACGAAAGTCCGCATCTGCGGGTACCAGGGATAGCGGTCGGTCCCCAGCCGCGCCCAGGCGCCGGCCATCGAGATCAGCCAGGAAGGCGCCCCGCAGGCCGCGGCGATGTTGGAGGTGGCGTTGGCGAAACCGACCACCAGATCGAGCGCGCAGGAGAGCGCGGCCACGTCGTCCAGGTCCTGCTTCAGGTCGATGCCCGGCGGATTCCAGATCTCGACGCCCAGCTCGCGGCGGGCCTGCTCCAGCTCGGCCTCGACGTCGCCGTACTGCAGGTTGACGAAGGTGATCCCCTGCGCCGCCAGCACAGGCGCCCATTGCTCGAAGCTTGAATAGTAGCGGTGCCGGGCGCCCATCGTGCTGCCGCTCTTCCACAGCAGGCCCACCTTGCGGCCGGCCGGGGCGGTGTCCAGCACCGCGCGCCAGTGGGCCAGGCGCGCCGGATCGGCTTCCAGGAAGCGCGGACGGTTCGGATAGGCTGCCACCTCGCGGCGGAACTGGCGCAGCAGCGAACCTATGGGGGTCCAGAGGTCGATCCGCGCCGTCGCCGCCTCGTCCAGGAACGGCGCCAGGCGATAGGTGCGGCCTTCGGCCTGGTAGGTCGCGTGGGCGCCCACATGGGCCGTGGGGAAGCTGCGCTGAAACAGCGGCACGAGGCGCGGCTCGACCGCCAGGGTCAGCCGGCCCTCGGGGCCCAGGGCTTCGATGACGTCGGGAACGACATTGGCGAACATGACCTCGTCGCCCAGGCCCTGCTCGCCGACGATCAGCATCGACTTGCCGGCCAGGTCGGCGCCCGGACTCCAGCGTGGGCGATCGACCAGCACGAGGGTGACGTCGGCGAAGCTCGGATCCAGGCGGGCCTCGTAGTCGTCCCAGCCCTCGCCCACCCGGCCGAGGTCCAGGAGGATCGTCGAGCGGGCCAGCCGCATCATGAGCCGCTCGTCGAGCGGCATGGTCGCGGTCATCGCCCGTTCGCAGTCCTCCAGCGCCCCTGCCGAGTCGCCCTGGAACAGCCGGACATTGCCGCGATTGTAGCGGGCCTTGGCGAAGTCCGGATCCAGCCGCAGAGCCTCGTCGAAGAAGATCTGCGCGGTGGCCGGGTCGCCCTGCTCGGCCAGCGTGCTGCCCAGCGTATTCCAAAGCAGCGGCTGGTCCGGCGCCCGGCCGACGGCCGACTTCAGGAGTTCGATGGCGTCGTCGTAGCGATGCTCGTCACGCAGCACGCAGGCCAGATTGTTGGCCCCCTCGTGATCCTCCGGGAACCGCGCCAGGTGATGGCGGAACAGCTTCTCGGCCACCGCCTTCTGACCCATGCGGTAGGCCAGGCGTCCCAGGTTGTTGGCGATCTCGGCATGGTCGGGCAGCAGGGCCAGCGCCGACTCGTAGCAGGTGATCGAACCCGCGAAGTCGCCGGCCTTCTCGCGGGCGATGGCCAGCAGGTACCAGCCGAACCCGTTCCGCTCGTCCTGTTCCAGCGCCTTGATCGCCCACTCGGCGCCGGCCTTGGCGTCGCCGGCGTTCAGGGCGGCCACCGCCTGGTGCAGCATTGGCTGGATCTTGAGGGCCTTCAGTTCCTCGACGGCGAGCGACAGCTTGGCCAGGGCGTCGCGGGAGCCGGAGTCGCCCACCGCGCCCGCGGCCAGCCGCGCCGGGGTCGGCGCGGCGCCGACCCCGAGCGCCGCGGGCGATGTTGCGCTGGGCGCGGACGGGCGCGGCATGGCCTGACTCCGGAGCGGGCGAGGATCGGAAGATGCTTCGCCCATATACGGTTAACCGCCGCCTAAGCCGCGGCCTGGCTAGACGGGGTAGCCGCGCGCCGCCAGTCGTTCGCGGCTCGCCTCGCGGACCTTCGCCCAGTCGCTGGCCAACAGGCCCAGGGCCACGACGTCCGTGGCCTTGCCGTCCTTCCAGACGTGTTCGCGCAACAGGGCCTCGCGCGTGAAGCCGAAGGCCTCGTGCATCTTCCAGACCGCCTCGTTGTCGATCAGCACCTCGCAGCAGAGCTTGTTCAGGCCCAGCTCGCCGAAGACATGCTCGATGACGAAATACTCGACATAGGCGCCGACCCCTCGCCCCCGGACCGACGGGTCGGCGAGGTAGTAGGCCCAGGCCGTGCGGCGGTGGGCCGGCGCATAGTCGGCCAGATTGGCCAAGCCGACCGGCAGGCCGTCCAGCTCGATGATCCAGTAGCGCCGGGCGGGGTCGGCCAGGGCGGCGGCGAACCAGCGGTCGTGCTCCGCCTGGGAGATGACATGGTCGGTGTACATCCAGTGCCGGATCTCAGGCAGGTTGCGCCAGGCGAGCATGCGGTCGGAGTCGGCGGGACCCGGCGGGCGCATCTTCACATCTACGGCCATGGCGGCTTCTTCCGTTCAGCGCCGGCGAGGACCGTCGGTCGTGGCTGCTACCGATCCCCCGCTACAGCCCCAAAACCATCTTGGCCATGATGTTGTGCTGGATCTCGTTGGACCCGGCATAGATCGAGGTCTTGCGGTAGTTGAAGTACATGGGCGCCACCGTGGCGGCGTAGTCGGCGCCGGCCCGCGGGACATTGGTCTCCCCGTGCAGTTCGGCCCAGGTGTCGCGCACGAAGGGCTGGGCGTAGATACCCGCCGCCTCCAGGGCCAGTTCCGTCACCGCCTGCTGCGCCTGCGAGCCTTCCAGCTTCAGCATGGAGGACGCCGCCCCCATGGCCTCGCCCGCGGTCCGCGCCGCGAACATCCGCAGCTCGGTGGCGTTCAGCACGTCGACCTTGATCTGCAGCTCGGACAGCTTCCGGCGGAAATCGGGATCGTCCATCATCCGGCGTCCGCCGTCGGACGGCTCGACCCCGGCGATCTTCTTGACCTTGGCCAACTGGTTGGTGAGGCCCGCCGCATAGGGATTGCCGCGCTCGAACTGCAGCAGGTACTTGGCGTAGGTCCAGCCCTGCCCCTCCTCGCCGATGCGGTTGGAAACCGGGACCCGGACGTCCTCGAAGAACACCTGGTTGATCTCTTCGTCGCCCACCGGCGGGCCGTCCAGGGTTGGCAGCGGCACGATGGTGATGCCCGGCGTCTTCATGTCGAGCAGCAGGAAGCTGATCCCCATCTGCCGGATCGGCTCGACGGAGGTCCGGACCAGGCAGAACATCCAATCGGCGTGCTGGGCGTAGGTCGTCCAGATTTTTGAACCGTTCAGTACATAATGATCGCCGTCGCGCTCGGCCTTCATGGAAAGCGAGGCGAGGTCCGATCCGGAACCCGGCTCGGAGTAACCCTGGCACCACCACACGTCGGACGAGAGGATCTTCGGCAGGTGCTGGGCCTTCTGCTCCGGCGTGCCGAAGGCCATGACCACGGGCGCGCACATCTTCAGGCCCATGTTGCTGGTCGCCGGCGCCCCGGCCAGCGCCATCTCCATGTCGAAGATGTACTTCTGCGCGTGGTTCCAGCCGGTCCCGCCATATTCCGTCGGCCAATCGGGCGCGATCCAGCCCTTTTCGCCCAGCCGCTTCAGCCAGCGGATCTGGCCCGCCTTGCCGATGTGGCCGTTCTTCGACTGGGCCATGTGGGCCCGCATGTCGTCGTCATAGGCGTCGGCGATGAACGCCCGGACCTCGTCGCGGAAGGCGAGGTCTTCCTTGGAGAAGTCGAGGTCCATGGCGCGCTCCTAGACGGCGTCGAGATATTCGATCTCGGGGCGGCCGCCCATGCAGGGGCCCATCTTGGCGCCGGCGGCCTTGAAGTAGTCGGTCTGGCCATGGGCGCTCAGCGCGTCCTGGTCCTTGTAGAGCTCCAGCACCTTGTAGACCGTCGCGTCGGTCCGGCTCTTCGTCAGTTGGTAGAAGACATTGCCCGGCTCGTTGGCCCGGACCTGCGCGGCCAGATCGGTGAAGATCGCCTCGAACTCACCCTGCTTGCCGTCCTGGACCTTCAAGGTCGCCACCACGCCGATCATGCCGTTCTCCCAAACGTTTGTTTGAGGCCACGCTAGAGGGCCGAGTGATCATCGGCAAGTCAAAGCACGCCCAGTTCCTCCCCCAGCGCGCAGCGCGATTTGGGGGAGGTGGCGCGTCGCCCTCTTTGGCGACGTGACGGAGGGGGTTGAAGCCCACAAGCAAGAGTCAAAGTCCCCCTCAGTCGGCCAAGTGGCCGACAGCTCCCCCAATAGGGAAGCAACTTGGGAATTGCGGCGATTCTGGAAGGCCCTACCGCCCCGCGGGTTCGTTCCAGCCGTAGGCCACCCAGTGGTGGCCGCCCAGGTTGCGGGCCTCGATGACGCCGTCGTCGCGGCGGACGTGGGCGCGCCTGGCGCGGAGCGCGAGGCCGGCTAGGGCCAGGAGAGCCGAGGCCATCACCGCGATCACCACCACGGTGGCGGCGAAGAACACCGCCAGCACCGCGCCGATGGCGACGGCCGCGGCCGTGGCGAGGGCCCCGCCCAGCATCGCAAGGCTGCGAAGGGCCGAACCGTGCTTCCTGGCGAATTCCCGGACCATGGCTTCCTCGATGGCGCCGCTTTTCTCAGCGGCTAGAACGATTATGTCGGACGGGCGATCCCGAACGTCAACTCTAGGCGACGAAATCCTGAAAAAGTGGCGGCATCATGCCACGCCTTCGAGCGCCATCGCTTTGCGTTCGCGCATAATGGTGTCGAAAGCCGCATTGATCGCCGCGGCCTTGGCCTCGGCCACCTCGATGAACTCGCTGGGCAGGCCGCGGGCGCGGGCGCGGTCGGGGTGGGCGTCGGCCACCGCCCGGCGCCAGACCGCGCGCACCGCCTCGTCGCTGGCGTCGTGCTCGACGTCCAGAACGCCATAGGGATCGTCGGACGCCAGGCCCAGGTGCGTGGCCCGCAGCCGCCGGAACACCAGGGGCGAGAAGCCGAACAGGTCGGAGACGTTCTCGATATAGTCCAGCTCGTCCTGCGACACCGCCCCGTCGGCCGCGGCGATGTGGAACAGGCCGTCCAGCACGTCCTCCAGCAGGGTCGGACAGCCGGCATAGCGCTTGGCCAGCCGCCGGGCGTAGCTCTCGTAGCCCCGCGTCGTCTGTCGGGCCAGGTCGTAGAGGCGGTGGATATTGCGCTCCGAGGCCGCATCGGGCGTGAACACTCGGGAAAAGACGTCGAACTCGCCGAGGCTGGCCCGGCCGTCGGCCTTGGCCAGCTTGGCGCCCAACGCCGTCACGGCGGTGGAAAAGGCGGGATCCTCGCCGGGCCGGGTGGCCGGGCAACCATCGCAGTCGCCCGCATCGGGCCGGCGGACTGCGAGCTCAGCAATGTTGCGCCAGAAGCTCATGAGAGTTAGCCACCTGTAAGGCCTCGGGCGGGACCTGACAACGCGTATCCGGACATTGGAAGGTTAAGGTTTGGACAGGCTCTGGAGCTTCTGGATCGATCGTGGCGGCACGTTCACCGACGTGATCGGGCGCGGGCCGGACGGTTCGGAACTGTCGCTGAAGCTGCTGTCGGCCTCGCCTTCCTATGAGGACGCCGCCGTCGAGGCCATGCGCCGGACCCTTGGCGCCAGGCCCGGCGAGCCCTTCCCCGCGGCGCGGGTGGAGGCCATCAAGATGGGCACCACCGTCGCCACCAACGCTCTGCTGGAACGCTCCGGCGCCAGGACCCTGTTCGTCACCACCCAGGGCTTCGCCGACTCGCTGGTGATCGGCGACCAGGCCCGGCCGGACCTGTTCGCGCTCAATATCGTCCGCCCCGAGCCGCTCTATTCCGGCGTGGCGGAGGCCCTTGAGCGCCTCGCCGCCGACGGCGCGGTGGTCACCCCCCTCGACGCCGAGGCCTTGGCCGGGAAGCTGGCCGCCGCCCGCGCCCAGGGCTTCACCTCGGCCGCCATCGCCTTCCTGCACGCCGACCTCAACCCGGCCCATGAGATCGTCGCCGGGGAACTCGCCCGCGCCGCCGGCTTCGACTTCGTGGCGCTGAGCCACGAGGTCTCGCCCCTGCCCCGCTTCATCCCCCGCGCGGAGACCACCGTCGCCGACGCCTATCTGACACCGATCCTGCAGGCCTATGTGCAGCGGGTGGCCCAGGCCGTGGCCGGCGCCCCGCTCTATTTCATGACTTCGGCCGGCGGCCTGGTCCGGGCCGAGGCCTTCCGCGGCCGCGACGCCGTGGTCTCCGGCCCGGCCGGCGGAGTGGTGGGCGTGGGGCGCGCGGCCCAGATGGCCGGCGCGCCCCAAACGCTCGGCTTCGACATGGGCGGCACCTCCACCGACGTCTGCCGCTACGCCGGCAGCCTGGAGCGGCGCGACACCGCCAGGGTGGCCGGGGTGCGGCTGCGCAGCCCCATGCTGGACGTGGAGACCGTGGCGGCCGGCGGCGGCTCGATCCTGGCCTTCGACGGCCTGCGCGCCCGGGTGGGGCCGCAGAGCGCCGGCGCCGATCCCGGCCCCGCCGCCTACGGCCGCGGCGGCCCGGCCACAGTCACCGACGCCAACCTGATCCTGGGCCGCCTGGACCCGCGCTTCTTCCCCTCGATCTTCGGACCCAGGGGCGACGCGCCGCTGGACGTCGCCGCGGCCCGCGCGGCCATCGCCAGGCTGGCCCAGGCCATGGGCTCGTCCAGCGCCGAGGCCGCCGCCGAGGGCTTCGTGGCCATCGCCGTCGAGCAGATGGCCCGCGCCACCGACCGCATCTCCACCGAGCGCGGCTTCGATCCACGCGACCATGCGCTGACCGCCTTCGGCGGCGCCGCGGGCCAGGTGGCCTGCGAGGTCGCCGACGCGCTGGGCCCCTGGCAGGTGCTCTGTCCCCGCTACGGCAGTGTCCTCTCGGCCTGGGGCATCGGCCAGGCGGAGGTGACCAGCCTGCGCCAGATGGGCCTCGACGCCGTGCTCGACGAGGCCGGCCTGGCCCGCGCCCGGACTCTGGCGGTCGAGGTCGAGGCCCAGGCCCGCGCGGCCCTCGCCGACCAGGGCGCCGAAGCCTCCGAGGTCCGCCGCACCCTGCGCCTGCGCTACGACGGCGCCGACGCCCAGATCTCCATCCCGCTCGGCCCGCTCGCCGAGGTGAAGACCGCCTTCGAAGCCGGCCACCAGCGCCTGTTCGGCTTCATCGAGGCTGGGCTCCCCATCGTCATCGCCACGGTGGAGGTGGAGGCGGTTTCAAGATCCGCTCATCCCGGCGAAGGCCGGGACCCAGATTCACCCACCGTGCCGGCAGTCCAATCTTCCCCTGCAGAGACCTACGACCTGGGTCCCGGCCTTCGCCGGGACGAGCGGGTGAGGATGTTCTTCCACGGCGCCTGGCACGACGCCCCGGTCATCCCGGCCGACGCGCTCATCGAAACCGCCGGCCCGGCCCTCATCGTCCGCCCCGACACCCAGATCGCCCTCTCTCCCGGCTGGATCGCCACCGCCGGCGCGGACGGCCTCATCCGCCTGGACCGCGCCCAGCACATCGTCACCGCCGAGCTCACCCTCGACCGCCCCGACCCGGTCACCCTGGAGCTGTTCAACAAGCGCTTCATGGGCGTGGCCGAGGCCATGGGCGCGGCGCTGGAGCGCACGGCCCATTCGGTCAACATCAAGGAGCGGCTCGACTTCTCCTGCGCCCTGTTCGACTCGGGCGGCGGCCTGGTGGCCAACGCCCCGCACATGCCGGTCCACCTGGGCTCCATGGGCGCCAGCGTCCGCGCCGTGCGCGATCGCCACCCGGACCTCAAGCCCGGCGAGGCCTACGCGCTCAACAACCCCTATGCCGGCGGCACCCATCTGCCGGACATCACCGTGGTCATGCCGATCTTCATGGGCGCAGGGCGCTTAGATGCTCCCCCTCTGGGGGAGCTGTCGCCGAAGACGACTGAGGGGGACTTTGACTCTCTTTCCGGGGCTTCAACCCCCTCCGTCTCTTCGCTTCGCTCCGAGCCACCTCCCCCAGAAGGGGAGGATCTTGAGCAGCCCGCCTTCTACGTCGCCGCCCGCGGCCACCATGCCGATGTGGGCGGGGTCCAGCCCGGCTCCATGCCGCCCTTCTCCCACACCCTGGACGAGGAGGGCGTTCTCCTGGACGCCCTGCCGATCATGCGGGGCGGCAAGTTCCTGGAGGCGCAGACCCGCGCGGCCCTCGGCTCGGGCCGATGGCCCTCCCGCGCGCCCGATCGCAACATCGCCGACCTCAAGGCCCAGATCGCCGCCTGCCAGGCCGGCGCAGCCTCGGTCCGGACCATGATCGAGACCTATGGCGGCCCTGCCGTCGCCGCCTACATGACCTTCGTCCAGCAGAACGCCGCGGCCTCGGTCCGCCGGGCCATCGGCAAGCTCTCCGACGGCGAGGCCCGCGTCCCCATGGACGGCGGCGGCGAGATCGTGGTGCGCACCACCGTCGACGCGGCCAGGGGCGAGGCGACCCTCGACTTCCGCGAATCCGCCGACCAGCTCGGCTCCAACTTCAACGCCCCCTCGGCCATCGTCGACGCCGCGGCGCTCTACGTGTTCCGCACCCTGGTGGACGACGACATCCCGCTGAACGCCGGCTGCCTGGAGCCCCTGCGCATCCTCACCCGCGAGGGCTCGATGCTGGCCCCGAAATACCCCGCCGCCGTGGTCGCCGGGAACGTCGAGACCAGCCAGCACGTGGTCGACGCCCTCTATGCGGCGCTGGGCGTCATGGCCAACGCCCAGGGCTCGATGAACAACTTCACCTTCGGCGACGAGGACCGCCAATACTACGAGACCATCTGCGGCGGGGCCGGCGCCACCGCGCACAGGGCCGGGACCAGCGCCGTCCACACCCACATGACCAATTCCCGCCTCACCGATCCCGAGATCCTGGAGCGCCGCTTCCCGGTCCGGGTGGAGGCCTTCGCCATCCGTCATGGCTCGGCGGGTCCGGGCGCCATGGCCGGCGGCGAGGGCGCCTTTCGCCGGGTACGGTTCCTGGCCCCCATGGAAGCGGCCCTGCTCTCCACCCGCCGCGAGCACGCCCCCCAGGGAATCGCCGGCGGCGGGGCCGCCCTGCCCGGTCGCCAGCGTTTGATCGAACGCTCCGGCGCGGTAAAGGAACTGCCTGGCTGCTTTTCCATTACGGTCCAGCCCGGCGACGTCATCGAGATCGAGACCCCCGGCGGCGGGGGTTTTGGTCGGTCCGCCGCCTGATCAAATTTTTCGAGGTCCAATGTCCGCGCTTCTGTTCGCTCTCGCCCTGTTCGCCCAAGACCTGGGGGGGCAAGACGCCGCCCCCGCCGCCGCGCCCGCGCCGGAAGTCGTCGAGGCGCCCTATCCCGCCGGCGCGCCGAAGGACGACTATGGCCTCGTGGCCTGGTGCCACGGCGCGCTGACCGGCTATCTCGACCTGCACGACCAGGTGATGCCCGAGGTCACCCGCATCGAGACCACCTTCCGCGCGCCGGGCCGGACCATCGCCGAGGACCTGAAGGTCTATGCCGACCTCGAGAAGCAGGGGCGCAAGGACCTAAAGTTGTTCGCCCGCGCCATGGAGGCCGCCGAGCGCGCCAGCCTCAAGCCGATCAATGTCCGCGGCGCCGAGGCCGTGAAGCGCGGCCGCGCCACCTGGGCCGCCGCCCCCAACCTGCCCAAGGCGCGCCTTGCCCAGGAATGGATGAGCTGGACCTTGCCGGCCCGCTGCTCCACCACCGCCACGGCGCTCGAAGCTCGCGCCAAGCTGCTCGGCGCCACCTTCGACGCCGGCGCCGACATGCCCGCCGAACCCGCGCCCGAGACGCCGACAGAGGTTCCGGTCAATCCGTCGTAGGTTTGCGCGGCAGGCCCCTCGCCGCGCTGCGCGCAGGGCGAGGAACTGGCGTGGATTGCTCGCTATCCGGGGGAGCTGTCGGCAAGGCCGACCGAGGGGGCTTTGACTCCCTGGCGCCACATCGGTGGCGTTAGTCGCTCTGACGCACTGGTCACAAACGGCCCCTCGTGCGTTTACTTTGATCGCGTGACGCCCTCGACGGCGTCCGGAGAGGGATAGGCTTGCCGACCGTAGCGTTTGTGAATCCGAAGGGGGGCGCGGGTAAGACCACCGCCGCGCTTCTGCTCGCGCTCGGCCTCAGCGAACAGGGCCAGCGCGTGGCCATGATCGATTCCGACCCCAACAAGCCCCTGGTCCACTGGGCCAGCCTGCCCGGCCGCCCGGACAAGATCTCCGTCCACCCCGCCCCCATGACCCAGGACATCCGCGACGCCCTGCGCGAGGCCCAGCGGAAACAGCCCGACTGGCTGATCCTCGACACGGAGGGCTCGATCCGCGGGGCGATGAACTTCACCACCATGCGGTTGGACCTGATCCTCACCCCGCTGGCCTCCTCGGCCATCGAGGCCATTCAGGCGATCAAGGCCGCCGAGATGGTCGCGCAGTTCGGCAAGCGCGGCGGCCATCCCCTGCTGCACCGCTGCCTGCTCACCCGCGTCCCCGCCGCCCTGCGCCCCCGCTCGCTGAAGCAGGTGGTCGAGCAGCTGCGCGAAAGCGACATCGGCATCCTGCCCACCGCCCTCATCGAGAAGGAGGCGTTCCGGATGCTGTTCTCGGTCGGCGGCGGCTTCGCCGAGCTGGAGCGCAGCGGCGTCAGCGGCGTCCCCGCCGCCCGCGCCAACGCCCAGAGCTACGTCGCCGCCGTGCTGGAACTGCTGGAAAGCGCCAAGACCCAGGCGGCCTAAGCGGGCGGACTAGGTCACCGTCAGGATCAGATGCGGCACGGCGACCCGGAAGGAGCCGCTCTCGGCGTCCAGGTGGACGGAGCCGCTCGTCGCGACCCACTCCGTCAGCAGCTCCACCTCGATCAGGATGGACGCCTGCGCCGGCACGGCGAACCCTGACGCCGACAGAAACTCGTTGAACGCGATCGAAGCGCTGTCGTCGCCGCCGAAGAATCCGCCGGTCGCCCCGGCGTCGCCCAGTATGCGGTCGTGGACGATCGACCTGACCGTCGAGTCCCACATGGCCCAAACCGTCGTGCGCGCCCGCACCGTCGCCCGCGCCTCCGAGCCGCCGATGAACCATGCCGCGACGCCGTTCCAATCCGCGTCGACCGCGAGATGCGCGTTGACGACGAGTCGGGCGCCGGCCGCCACCACCACCGGCACGTTCCGCGGATTGCGCCAGAGGGTGAAAAAGCTGAGCCGGCCCGTGCCGCTTCCGGTGACCGCGGTGGCGGAGCTTCCCAGCCGATACCGCGCCCAGCTATCGAGCGAGCCGATATCCGAGGCGACCACGACTCCGGCGTCCGCGAAGCTTCGGATGAACGTCACCCGGTCGATGATCACGTTCATCGGCTCGGCGGGAAGGAGCACCGGCGTCAGCCCCGCGAGGCGGCGTGCGGCCGCACTTGAGGCGGCGACCGCCCTTCCGTGCGCCTGCTCGGCCCGCGCCCGCCGCGCCTTCGCGCGCTCGGCGGCTAGTGCGTCGAGGCGTTCGGGGTCAAGTCCGCCCGCCAGCAGCTCGCGGCGGGCGAGTTCCCGATCCTCGCGGGCCGCCTCGGTTCGGGCCCGGGCGGTCTCCGGGTCCTCACTCCGCCAGGAGCCCGCGCGGCCCACCGCCGCCTCGATGAAGGCCTCCGCTTCGCGCGAGTCCGTGTCCATGATCGACGCCTTTGCAATACGTCCCCGTCACCGGACGGCGCCGGCGGACGAGGCCGACGCTAACCCCGCGGGCGCCGAGGCGCTACGCACGGATGTCGTGATCGCTCTTGATGTGTCGCAAGGGTCATGCTGCCCTGAGCAGGAAGGCGGCGTTCCATAGATTCGGTGACGCTGGCGTCACCCAGCAAGGCCCCGTCGCCATACCCCACGCATGAATTCTTCCCCCAGCGTGGCGCGAAAGCGACAGGCGCGGTTCTGACGCCTCCGCCGAATCTCACGCATGTCGTGAACTTTGATTTTTCAGCACTAATTTGGGCCATTTTCGAATATGTGGTACGATTTTATCAGCAGATTCAATTACTGAACAATGTTCGGATGATTTTTGACAGACCCGCCGTATGTGTCGACCATCTATTCTTTCACGCACACAATTTCGACTTGCCTTTTGCTGAAGTCCCCGCGCATTCCTCCCCCGCACTCTGTCGCAATATCGGCAGATAACGTAGTTATATTGAAGGGGAAACGCTTGCTACAGTCCAGATACCTCGCCGGAGCCTCCTCCCTCGCGCTCCTGCTGAGCCTCGCCGCCGGGCCGGCCTTCGCACAGGACGCCGCCGAGGTCGAAGAGGTGGTGGTCACCGGCTCGTTCATCGCCGGCACCCCCGAAGACGCGGCCCTGCCGGTCAATGTCATCGGCGCCGAGGAGATGGCCAAGCAGGGCTCGCCCTCGACCGTCGACCTGATCAAGTCGATCCCCGCCGTCTCGGGCGCCGTGGGCGAGTCCAACCAGTTCGGCGCCGGCCAGACCACCGGCTCGGGCAACGTCAACCTGCGCGGCCTGGGCGCCGAGCGGACCCTGGTGCTGTTCAACGGCCGCCGCATGGCGATCTCGCCCGGCACCATCTATGTCGACACCAACCTGATCCCAACCGCCGCCATCGGCCGCATCGAGGTGCTGAAGGACGGCGCGGCCGCCACCTACGGCTCCGACGCCATCGGCGGGGTGGTCAACTTCATCACCCGGCGCAACCTGAGCGGCCTGGAAGTCTCCGGCGGCTACTCGCTGATCGACGGCTCCAAGGGCGACTACAACGTCAACGCCGCCTATGGCTGGGTCGGCGACCGCGGCGACCTGCTGGTCACCGCCGGCTACCGCAAGCGTTCGGAGCTCTCCACCACCGACCGCGACTTCGCCCTGCGGTCCTTCACGGACAACCCGCAAGGCGGCTGGTCCACCTTCGGCAATCCCGGCCTCTATCTCTCCAGCAGCAACGCCGGCTTCACCTACACCTCGCCGGTGGTCGATCCCGGCTGCGGCGCCATCTCCGGCCCCGGCACGGCGGCCAGCTGCCAGTTCCAGTTCCTCGGCTTCGACAACCTGACCGAGGACGAGGATCACTGGCAGTTCTACAGCGAGATCAATTTCGACCTCACCGACACCACGCGGTTCCACGCCGAAATCCTCTATTCGGGCCACGAGGTCGCCGCCGAGAACTCCTCGCCATCCTACCCGCCCAACAACTTCCCGACCTCGGCCCTGACCACCAAGATCCAGGGCAACGGCTTCTACATTCCGAGCATCAACCCCGGCCTGCAGGCCCTGATCGCGTCGGGCGGGCTCACCCCGGCCCAGGCCGCCACGGCCGGCGCCAACGGCCTCTTCACCTCGGTCGCCTGGCGTCCGCTCGGCGTCGGCGGCAACCCGCTGTTCGGCGGCAAGGGTAAGGAGGACAAGCGCGCCTTCGAGGCCTACCGCATCTCCGCGGGCCTGAAGGGCAAGTTCGACTTCGGCGGCGGCATCGGCTGGGACGCCGCCCTGACCTACATGGACAACAACAGCGAGATCGCCACGCCGGACGTCCTGGTGGGCCGCATGCAGCTCGCCCTGCGCGGCCTCGGCGGCAATGGCTGCACCGGCGCCACCCCCGGCGCCAACGGCTGCCTGTGGTTCAACCCGTTCTCCTCGGGCACGGCCGGCAACGCCATCGATGGCCGGACGAACCCGAACTACAACGCCGCCACGGCCAACAGCCTGGAAGTCCTCGACTACATCTTCGACGAGTACGCCTACAAGATCCGCTCGCAGATGTTCACCGCCGACCTGGTGTTCAACGGCGACCTGCCCATCGACTTCGGCGCGGGCCAGCTGGCCTGGGCCGCCGGCGCCCAGTACCGCTGGAGCGGGATCGAGCGGCAGAACAGCGACTACACCAACATCGCCGTCAGCCCCTGCGCCGACTCCTCGGTCAATCCGGGGGCGACCTGCACGGCCAGGAACGGGCCGTTCAGCTTCTTCGGCGCCCTGGCCGACTACGACCTCGACTATTCGGTGATCGCCACCTTCGCCGAACTGCAGATGCCGTTCACCGACAGCCTGACCGGCACCTTCGCCATCCGCTACGAGGACTACGGCGGCAATATCGGCGCGACCACCAATCCCAAGGTGGCGCTGAAGTGGCAGGCGGCCGACTGGCTGGCCTTCCGCGCCTCGGCGGGCTCGACCTTCCGCGCTCCGCCCCAGACCCAGATCGCCAACACCGCGACCACCAACCTGGCCTACACCACCGCGGCCGGCGGCTATCGCGCCTATGACCTCTACGGCAACGCCAGCCTGAAGCCGGAAAAGGCGGACACGCTGAACCTCGGCGTCCTGTTCGAGATGGGCGACTTCCAGGCCTCGCTCGACTACTGGCGCTTCGCCTTCAAGGGCCCGATCGACAACGAGAGCGGCTCCGACATCGTCAACGCCATCTTCCCCAACGGGGCGGCCGGCGCCAACAACTGCGCCAACCCCGCCTTCGCCCCGTTGCTGGCCCGGATCAGCTTCACCGGCGCCTGCTCGGCCCCGAACATCAACCGGGTGCGGATCAACTACGTCAACAGCCCCGACATCGACACCAGCGGGCTGGACTTCGCGGCCAGCTACCGGGCGCGCGACGTGCTGGGCGGCGACATGAACTTCGGCGTCGACCTGACCTATGTGCTGGAATACGTGGTCTCCGAGACCACGCTGGAAGGCATCGTGGTCGCCAGGGAGACCGACTACACGGGAACCATGGACTACCTCGGCTACGGCTCCCAGCCGCAGTGGAAGGCCACCGCCTTCGCCGAATACGCCCGCGACGCGCACAACCTGCGTTGGACCATCCGCTACGTCGACGACATGCTCGACACCCGCGGTGGCTCGGCGACCTTCGCCACCAACCAGAACGGCCGCAAGATCAAGGCCTTCGTCACCAACGACATCACCTATCGCGTGAACCTGCCCTGGGACACGACGTTGACCGCCGCGGTGATCAACGCCTTCGACGCGGACCCGCCGTTCGCCCGCCTCGATCTCAGCTACGACCCGTTCACGGCCAATCCGCTCGGCCGCTACTACAAGCTGGGCGTCACCAAGCGGTTCTAGGAGGTCTTCCCCCTCGAGAACCACGACTGGCCGGTCCCCAAGGGGGCCGGCCTTTTTTTTGCGCGCGTCTCCGACGCGCTGGCCCTGTGTGCAGGGGAGGAGGACGGGCGCACTGAGCAAGCCGTCGGATCCACTTGTGTAGAGATTGCGCGAGTCAGCTAAGCGCCATTTCCGGACATCGCCGCAGCGCCGGTATCCTGGCCCTTGTCGGACTGGCGTCCACGTGTCTCCCCCAGAGGCGAAGCCTGTGCTCTCGCCCGCGGGAAGACATTTCAGGCTTGGCGATTGCCGTCAAACACGGGAACATGACCACATTCCCTGCCCTCCAACGTCAGATGCCATCCAAACAGTTCCGACGCCGGCCGAGATAGCCGCTGTGCGCCATCAATGGACATGGGCCCGGAGCGTCGCCTATCGAGCGCTCGGGCCGCCGCGCTCGGGAATGGCGCTGCTAGCGAAGCCCCAGACGATCGGCCAAGCCGATGCGCTGCAGCTTGCCCGTAGGACCCTTGGGAAGCTCATCTAAGAACATGATGCGGCCGGGAACCTTGAACGCCGCCAAGCGCCGCGCCACAAATGCAACGATTTCGCGCTCGGTGACCATGGCCCCGGTCTGGAGAACCACAAGGGCAGCGACCGTCTCGCCAAGCAAGTCATGCGGCAGAGCAAAGGTCAGCGCCTCCGCTACAGCTGGATGGTCAAGCAATGCTTCGTCCACCTCGCGGGGCGAGATCTTCTCACCCCCGCGATTGATGATCTCCTTCAACCGGCCCGTGAGGGTCAGGTAGCCTTCAGCGTCGACAGCGCCCTGATCGCCGGTGTGGAACCAGCCATGCGCGAACGCCTGTTCGGTGGCCTCCGGATTGTGTTCATAGGCGTCGAGAAGGTTGGCGCCTCGCAGCACCACTTCGCCAATTTGGCCGGGACTCAATAGCTCTCCGGTTTCATCCATGATCGCCACCTCCATCCCTACTGGCCGACCGACACTTCCGGCGCGCCGTTCACCCGGAGGCAACGGATTGGACGCGATCTGATGGGCCGCCTCGGTCATGCCGTAGGCTTCGATGACGGGACATCCGAAGACATCCTCCAGCTGCCGGAGCACGCTCGGCGCCAGGGGCGATGAGGACGAGCGCACGAACCGAAGGCCGAGAGCCCGAGTGGCCGACGGCGCACGCTGGCCGCGCGCGGCGATCGCCTGGTGCATAGTCGGGACCGCAGAATACCAGGTCGCCGAGCCCTGCTCGAGCCACCTGAACATGCTCAGTGCATTAAATCCGGGCGTACATACCACGGTCGCGCCGGCATGAAGGGAACTCGCCAGCACCCCGACAAGTCCGTGGATGTGAAACAGCGGCATGATGTTGAGACATCTGTCGCCCGCCGCAAGTCGGAGCGTCTGAACGATGTTTTGCGCCGAAGCCTGTAGCTTCGCGTGGCTTAACGGCACGAGCTTCGGGCGTGAGGTTGTGCCGGAGGTGTGTAGCAGGAGGGCTAGATCCAGCGATCCGGCTAAGCGGGGCTGGCGGGCCGGGCCGACGGGCGTCGCGTTGATGCGAGCATCGAGCTTCCCATCCTCAGACGCCATGGCGAAACGAAGGATGGGCAGCCCTAGGCGTTCCGCCGCTGCCTCAGCTGCTGCGTTTCCCATTGCGCCGACAACCAGGGCGCGGACGCCCGCGTCCTCCATGTAGAAGCGAAACTCCTCGCTGGTGTAGGCCGGGTTGAGAGGAGCGATAGCCGTCGCGCTGCTGAAGGCCACGAACGCTACCGCCATTTCAACGCCGTTTGGCATCACCAGGGCGAGCCGATCGCCGTGGCCGAGGCCTAGCGCCGCCAACCGGGCACGAACCGCCGCGGAGAGGCCATTAAGGTCACCATAGGACAAGGTCGGGCCGTCGATCTCACAGATCGCCGGCGCCGCGTCGGCGCCTCCGAATAGGTACTCCATCATGATGAGGTTGGCCCCGGCATCCTGAGCGCCCCTGCGTCAGGGCCACGCCCCTAATAGTTTGAGTTCCCGATCACTTCAAACAGCATGGTTCTTCAGGGGGTCGGAAGCGGACATTCTCAAGGGCTGCGAAGAGCCCGTTTCAGACCTTGGAGAAAACGCGCGAGCCTCGCGCCTCGCACCACACCCCCTTGTGGAACATTGTTCGAAGCGTCTCGATAGCTCCGCGCCCGGCCCCGGGCGCTTCGACCTGAGAGGCGCGGCGATGGCTGACGGAACGACGGACATTCTGAAGGACAAACGCGCCGCCGCACGCAAGGCCGCCTACGAGACCCCGCTCGCGGAGCTCAACCCGGCCCGCGCCTCGCTCTTCCGCGACGACGCCATGTGGCCGATCTTCGAGCGCCTGCGCGCCGAGTCCCCGGTCCACTTCACGCCCGACAGCAACTACGGCCCCTACTGGTCGATCACCCGCTACGACGACATCATGGCGGTGGACTCCAACCATCAGGTCTTCTCCTCGGCCAAGGGCATCACGCTCTCGCCCAAGGCCGCCCAGGGGTTCCGCGACCCCAACAACACCGCCACCAACTTCATCGCCATGGATCCGCCGCGCCACGACGTGCAGCGCAAGACGGTGAGCCCGGCCCTGTCGCCCCACGCGCTCTCGATCATGGCCCCGCTGATCCGCGAGCGGGCCGGCCTGATCCTCGACAGCCTGCCGGTCGGCGAGCCCTTCGACTGGGTCGACCTGGTGTCGAAGGAGCTGACCACCATGACGCTCGCGACCCTGTTCGCCTTCCCCTTCGACGAGCGGCGCAAGCTCACCCGCTGGTCCGACGCCATGACCACCCCGCCGGGCTTCGGCGGCGGCGCCGCCAGCCTGCAGGAGCTGCGCGAGACCATGGCCGAGTGCTTCGGCTACTTCACCGAGCTCTGGAACCAACGGGTCAACGCCCCGCCCACCGGCGACCTGATCTCCATGCTGGCCCACGGCGAGGAGACCCGGAACATGACGATGGCGGAGTTCCACGCCAACGTCGCCCTGCTGATCATCGGCGGCAACGACACCACGCGGAACACCATCTCCGGCTCGGTCCTGGCGCTGAACCAGAACCCCGACCAGTACGCCAAGCTGCGCGCCAATCCGGCCCTGATCCCGTCCATGGTCTCCGAGACAATCCGCTGGCAGACCCCGCTCGCCCACATGTCCCGGACCGCGACCCAGGACTTCGAGCTGGGCGGCAAGACCATCAAGGCCGGCGACAAGGTGGTCATGTGGTACGTCTCGGGCAACCGCGACGGGTCGGTGATCGAGAACCCCGACAGCTACATCATCGATCGCCCGCGACCGCGCCAGCACATGTCCTTCGGGTTCGGCATCCACCGCTGCGTGGGCAACCGCCTGGCCGAGCTGCAGCTCACCATCATCTGGGAAGAGATCATGAAGCGCTTCCCCGACATCCAGCTCCTGGAAGAGCCGAAGCGCAGCTACTCGGTCTTCGTGAAGGGCTACGAGGAGATGAAGGTCGTCCTGCCGGCCAGGCTCTAGGCTGGTTGCGGCGCGCCTGATCGTTCATGTTCCCGGCCGTCTCCGAAGGACGGCCACCAGATGACGCGCCCCAAGATCGCCATCGCCGGAACCCTGCGCCGCCGCGCCCTGGATGCGGCGCGCAGCCTGGTCGACAAGGGTGGGGCCGAGGCCCTGCAGCTTAGGCTCATCGCCGCCGAGGTGGGCAGCGGGGTGGCCAGCCTCTACTACCACTTCGCCAACAAGGACGCCCTGCTGGCCGCCGTCGCGGTCGATGGCTGGCGCGAGCTCACCGGGAAGATCGAGCGCGCCAGGGCCAGCGGCAGGTTCCCCCACCAGATCGACGCGGCGTCGGCGGCCCTGCTCACCTTCATCCGACGCAATCCGCACCTCTACGCCCTCATGCAGACCGAGCCGAGCCTGTCGGGCAATCTCGCCGTTCGCGCGGCCGAACAGCAGGCGCTTGAGGTGTTCCAGAGCGCCGTGCGCGACGACGACAGGGCGCCGCCGGACCGGGCCGAGGACATCGCGCTGGTGTTCTGGGTGCTTGGACGCGGCATAGCCTCGGCCGTCCATAGACAGGAGGACCCGGCGGCCGCCGAGCGCCTGGAGCAAGCCGTGCTGCGCGGCTTCGCCTTCCTGCTGTCCCGGGGTGCTTCGGCCTGACGCGCGGGTCGCTTGACTCCCGTCGTCAGTCGGACAACACTTCGCTACATGGTGAAGTTTCAAGTCTCCGCTATCGACCGCACGTTCGCGGCGCTCGCCGATCCCACCCGGCGCTACATCCTGCTGCGGCTGAACGACGAGCCGGGCCTTTCGGTGAGCGAACTCGCCCGGCCGTTTTCGCTGAAGCTTCCGGGGATGATGAAGCATCTGGATGTCCTGTCCGACGCGGGATTGATCACACGCACCAAGACCGGCCGCACCGTGTCGGTGAACCTTTCGCCCGGGCCGATGCAGGAGGCGATGGCTTGGCTGCAACGCTACGAGCGTTTCTGGACCGTTAGCCTCGATAGGCTTGTCGCGCTCGTCGAACAGGATGGCGAGCCATGACCCTCCCCAGCGTGACCATCGTGCGCCGCATCAAGGCCTCGCCCGCCAAGGTCTATGCGGCGATCACCCAGCCCGAACTGATGATCCAGTGGTGGGGTCCGGACGCCGGGCCCACGATCCGGGCCGAGGCCGACGTGCGCCCCGGTGGCCGGCTCAGCGTCGTGTTTCGTCTGCTGAACGGCGAGGAGCACAACCCCACCGGGGTCTATCGGGAGGTGGTTCCCGACAGGAAGCTGGTCTTCACCTGGGAATGGCCCGGAGCCCCGGAGCGGGAGTCGCTGGTCACCTTCCTGATCGAGCCGTTCGACGGCGGCTCTGAGCTGACCCTGATCCACGAGCGCCTTCCCGACGAGGCGGCGCGCGAAAGTCACCGGGCAGGCTGGAACGGCCTTGTCGACAAGCTGGTAGTGTTTCTTGGAGACGCCGAATGAGCGACCTGACCCTCACCACCTTCGACTGGGTTCCCGAGGCGCCTCGCGGCTTTGTGCGTGACATCCGTGTGCGCTGGGCGCTGGAAGAGGCCGGGTTGCCCTACCGCGTCGAGAGCACGCCGTTCCGGGACCGCGAGGCCGGGCATTTCGCGCACCAGCCCTTCGGCCAGGCGCCCTGGCTGACCGACGGCGACCTCTCGATCTTCGAGAGCGGCGCGATCCTGCTGCACCTCGGCGAGCTTAGCGATGCGCTGCTGCCCGCCGATCGCCGCGGTCGCAGCGACGCCAAGGAGTGGCTGTTCGCGGCCCTGAATTCCGTGGAGATGGCGAGCCTGCCCTGGTCGCTGTTGATGTTCTCCGGCGAGAGCAAGGACACGGGGGTCTGGAAGCTCTTCGACGGGTTCCTCAAGGCCCACCGGCTCCAGCACTTGGAGCCGGTCCTGGCGGGACGCGAATGGCTCGCCGCGACCTTCTCCATCGCCGACATCCTGATGGCCGACGTGCTGCGCCTGGTCGATCGGTTCGACGGCTTGGCGGACTATCCCGCCTGCCGCGCCTATGTCGCGCGCGCCACGGCTCGTCCGGCCTTCGTCAAGGCGCACGCGGATCAGATGGCGCATTTCGCAGCGGCCGACTGAGGGCGGACGCTCGGCGCATGCCCTAGGTCCCCATCCTGGTCCTGTAGGCCTCCCGCGCCTTGTGGCAGACGTCCCAGTAGGGCTCGCCGCCGAAGCGCTCGACCAGCAGCTCGGTGAGCGCCCGGACCTTGCCCGGCATGTGGCTGGCCGGCGGCGGCCGGACCACATAGAGCCCCGCCTCCGGGATCGGGTAGTCCTGCAGCAGCGGGACCAGTTCCCCGGCCTCGATGGCGTGGCCGGCCAGGAAGGTCGGCAGGGCGGCGATCCCCAGGCCCGCCACCGCCGCGGCCACCAGGGCCTGGCCGCTGTCGGCCTTGAAGCGGCCCTCCGGGCGGATGGTGATCAGCTTCCTGCCGTCGCGGAACGACCAGGCCTCCTGGCCCTGCAGCAGGGCGTCGTGGCCCACCAGGTCCTCGGGCGTCAGTGGCGTCCCACGGCGTTCCAGATAGGCCGGGCTCGCCACCACCGCGGCGTTGATCGGGGCGATCCGCCGGGCGATCAGGCTGGAGTCGGCCAGGTTGCCCAGCCGCACGGCCACGTCGAACCGCTCGCCGATCAGGTCGACGAACCGGTCGCTGTAGGAGGCCGTCACCGCCAGCCTCGGATGACGCACGGCCAGCTCCGCCAGCACCGGCGCCAGGTGGGTCATGCCGAACGACAGGGGGGCTGCCACCCGCAGGCTGCCGACGATCTCCTCGCCGCGCTGGGCCAGCGAGTCCCGCGCCGCCTCCAGTTCGGCCAGGACCCGGTCGGCGTGCTCCTTGAATTCCATCCCCGCCTCGGTGAGCGCCACCCCGCGCGTGGTGCGGCTCAGGAGCTGGGCGCCCAGCGAGGCTTCCAGCCGCGCGACCCGGCGGCTGACCATCGACTTCGACAGCGCCAGCCGCTGCCCCGCCCGGCCGAAACCGCCGGCCTCGGCGACCTCGACAAAGGCCCGGATGTCATCCAGCTCCATGATGCAAGCGTTCCTCTGCACGCAACAATCTGGTGCGTTATGTGGTGCTACTGTTGCACGATGTGGACCCCCACCTCCAGGACATCAATTCATCAGCGCTCTTGGAGGAGTGTCATGTCCAATATCCTGGTTCTCAACAGCAGCCTCAGCGGCGAGGCCTCCGTCTCCCGCCTCCTGGTCGCCGACGCGGTCACCGAGCTCACCCAGCGCGATCCCGGCGCCACCCTGGTGTTCCGCGACCTCGCCGCCGCCCCCATTCCGCACCTGACCCTGGAAACCGTCGCCGGCGTCCGCGCTCAGGCGACCACGCCGGCCGAGCTGGCCTCCCGCGCCCTGTCCGACGAGTTGATCGCCGAGCTGCGCGCCGCCGACACCATCGTCATCGGTGCGCCGATGTACAATTTCAGCATCCCGACCACCCTGCGCACCTGGTTCGACCACGTCCTGCGCCCCGGCGTGACCTTCAGCTATTCCGAGGCCGGTCCGAAGGGTCTGATCGAGGGCAAGCGGGTGATCGTCGTGGAGGCGCGCGGCGGCCTCTATAGCGAAGGCCCGGCCCAGGCCGCGGACTTCCAGGAGCCCTATCTGCGCCAACTGCTGGGCTTCATCGGCATGACCGACGTCACCTTCATCCGCGCCGAGAAGATCGGCTACGGTCCCGACGCGCGCGACCAGGCGGTGGCCGACAGCCGCGCGGAGCTGGCCAGGCTGGCGGCCTAGGGGGCTCAAGATGCTCCCCCCACTGGGGGAGCTGTCAGCGAAGCTGACTGAGGGGGACTTTGACTCATCCGGCGTGGATGAAACCCCCTCCGTCACGCTCCGCTGACGCTACGCGCGCCACCTCCCCCAAACCGCGCTGCGCGCTGGGGGAGGATCTGGCCGTCGCTACACCTCCCGCCGCATGAACACCCGCGTGCTCTCATCGAGCCCCCGCGCCTCGTGCTCCGCGCGGATCTCGGCCATGCCTGGGGTCAGCACCTCGACATCCTCGAACCCCAATCGCCGGTAGTAGGGCGCGTTGAACGGCACGTCCTTGAAGGTCGAGAGCGTCAGCGCCGGCCAGCCGCGCGCCCGCGCCAGGTCGGCCACCGCCGCGATCAGCCGCGCCCCGATCCCCCGCCGCTCATGGCTGGGCAGGACGTCCACCTGCTCGACATATCCGCAGCCTTCGACCTGGCGGAACATCACGAAGGCCACCGGGACCTCGCCCTCGCAGGCGACCAGCAGGCCGTTCTCGGCCACCCGCTCGGCCAGGGTCTCGGCGTCCGTGGGCTCGTCGTCGGCCAGCCAGGCCCGGTCAGTGTCGAGGAACCGTCTGGCGGAGGCGCGCTCGATGGCTCGCACGGCTTGGATATCGCCTGGCTCGGCCGCGCGAAGGCGCAGGTCATGGGTCATTGGAATCGTCCGAAAGAAGTGGATCCAGGGGCTGGGGCGGTCTGGCGCTCAGTCTTTCAAGGATCGCGGTCTCCGGGGGCTCGCCGAGCGGGTCGGTCGATCCTAGTCTAGGGGCGCCGGCCGCAGCGCGCCAAGGATCGCGACATGGAAACACCCCACCTGATCTACTTCGCCGATCCGATGTGCTCGTGGTGCTACGGCTTCTCGCCGGTGATCGGCCAGATCCGCCAGGCCTTCGGCCGGTCCCTGCCGATCCGCCTGGTCATGGGCGGCCTGCGCCCGGGCACGGACACCCCCACCACCGACAAGGCCAAGGCCGAGCTGGTCGGCCACTGGGGCCACGTGCATGAGGCCACCGGCCTGCCCTTCGACGGCGCCGTGCTGGACCGGCCGGGCTTTCTATACGACACCGACCCGGCGGCCCGCGCCGTGGTCCGCGTCCGCCGCGAGGACCCGGAGAAGGCGCTCGTCTATCTCGGCCGGGTCCAGCAGGCCTTCTACGCGCAGAACCAGGACGTCACGAAGCCCGAGACCCTGGCCGACCTCGCCGCCGAACTGGGCGTCGACCGCGAGGCCTTCCTGGCCGACTTCGAGACCGACGACCTCAAGCACGAGACCTGGGCCGACTACGGGACCTCCCAACGGGCCGGCGTCACCGGCTTCCCGACCCTGGTGGCCGGCCCCAGCGCCGACGGGACCTATGGCGTGGTCACCCGCGGCTACCAGCCCGCCGAACAGGTCCTGCCGTTGCTGCACCGCTGGATGGGCACGGCGTAACAGACGCCGCGGGGGAGCGCGGCGCCTGTCTCCGCTCAGGCCGCGGCCGGGACCTGGTCTAGGAACCCGGTCACGGTCTTCAGCCGCCCATCCTCCAGGCGGCAGAAGTCGGTGCCCTTGATCGGCGCGTCGGCGGCCCCGTCGGGACCCAGGCCCCAGGAGAAGCGGACATGGTCGCCATGCCCGTCGGCCGCGCCGATCAGGGCGAAGCGGAAGCCCGGGAAGCGGTCCTGGACCCCGGCGATCAGGGCCTCGACCCCGGCATGGCCGGCCACGGCGGCCAGCGGGTCCACATAGGTGGCGTCGGCGGCGAAGGCCTGCGCGATCCTGGCCTTGCGGGCCGCGCCGTCGGTCTCGTTCCAGGCGGCGATATAGGCCTCGGCGATGGCTTGGGTCATGGGGCGTGCTCCTTGGCTTGTTGACGTCGCCACCTTGCCGCCCCGCCGCAACACCCGCGATTACCCGCGAGGTAGTGGGCTTCAACCCCCTCCGTCACGTCGCCGAAGAGGCGACGCGCCACCTCCCCCAATTCGCGCTGCGCGCTGGGGGAGGATCTGGATCGACGCAACCCAGATGCTCCCCTCTTGGGGGAGCTGTCAGCGAAGCTGACTGAGGGGGACTTTGACTTCTTGCTGAATCTCCATGCCCCTGTCGGCCAAGACCCGTCCAGGACCCACCCATGATCAAGCTCACCTTCGCCCTCATCCGCCGCCCGGAGTTCACCCGCGAGGCCTTCCAGGACTACTGGTTGAACACTCACGCGCCCCTGGTCGCCAGCGTCCGCGAGACCCTGCGCATCAGGCGCTACGTCCAGCTGCACAGCCTGCCGGCCGAAGTCTCCGCCGACCTTCGCGTCGCCCGCGGCGGGCCCGAGGGCTATGACGGGGTCGCCCAGCTCTGGTGGGACAGCTTCGAGGACCTGGCCGTGGGCGCCCAGAACGAGGCCGCCAAGGCCGCCGGCCGCCTGCTGCTGGAAGACGAGGCCCGCTTCATCGACCTGCCCAAGTCCCCCCTCTGGTGGGGCGAGGAAAAGGTGATTTTCTAGAGGCCCCAGGGAGTCAAAGTCCCCCTCAGTCAGCTTCGCTGACAGCTCCCCCAGAAGGGGAGCATCCATGCGGTTATAGATCCTCCCCCAGCGCGCAGCGCGATGAGGGGGAGGTGGCGCGTCGCCTCTTCGGCGGCGTGACGGAGGGGGTTGGAACGCGCCGCCCTTCCGCCATCCAGATACGAAAAGGGCGCCTCCGACCGTGCCGGAAGCGCCCTCGCCTGTCCCCACAGGCAGACATTGTCGCCCGAGGGCGCCACGTCTTCAAAACATGGCGCCTTTGTGGCGGAAATGACGGCGTTCGCCAAGCCGTGAGATTGTCGCAGGCATGAGGGAGCCCCGGCGCTCTTGGGGAGATCCGGGGCTCAGGCGAAGGCGGTGTCGGGGGCGACCAAGCCTTCGCATCAGATGAATACGCGAGACTCGCGAGCGTTCCGTGCCGGGGTAACTTTAATCGCGGGCCCGGCCGCGCCGGCCGAAGCCGCCCTCGCCATGACCGCCCAGGCTGGAGAAGCGAGCCTCCTCGGCCTTGTGGAAGTATTGCGAGGCCACCAGCCAGGCCTTCACCGGCCGCAGGCTAGCCAGGCAGGCGAGGACCAGGCCCGGGAAGGTGGTCGCCAGGTGGACCCACATCGGCGGATGCCAGACAACCTCGGCCCAGGTGAACAGGGCGATGACCACGATCCCGACGCCGCTCATCACGAAGAAGGCCGGGCCGTCGGCGGGGTCTGCGAAGCTGTAGTCCAGGCCGCAGCGGTCGCACGACTTGGCCACGGTCAGGAAGCCGGCGAACAGCCTGCCCTCGCCGCAGCGCGGGCACCGGCAGCGCAGGCCTGAGACGATCGGCAGCGGCGGGTCGTGGGGCATGCAGACAATCCTTGAATTCGTGCATACAATTGTGCACTAATGTATGTACTTCCCGCTGGACTTGCAACCATGAGCCTCCCGACCGCCCGCTGGCTGGCCCGCATCGACCGCGACGAGGGCCCGATCTACCTGGCCATCCTCAAGGCGCTTTCGGCCGCCATCGCCGACGGCGAGCTTCAGGCCGGCGAGCAACTCCCGGCGCAGCGCGCCGTGGCCGCCCAGCTCGGCGTCGACTTCACCACCGTCACCCGGGCCTACGCCGCCGCCCGGGCGCGCGGCCTGGTGGAGGGCGCCGTGGGCCGCGGCACCTTCGTGGCCGGCCGCGCCGCCGAGGACGAGGCGGGCCTGATCGACCTCTCCATGAACCTGCCGCCGCCGCCGCTCGGCCTGTCGCTGGGCCGGATGCTGAAGGAGACCAGCCGGGCGATCCTCGAGCGCACCGATCCCGCCGCGCTCATGGCCTACCATCCCGGCGCGGGGTCGCTGGCCCAGCGCGCCGCCGGCGCCGCCTGGCTGACCCCGACCCTGGGCGAGGTCGCCCCCGAGCGCCTCCTGGTCTCGCCGGGCGCCCAGACCGCGCTGGCGGCCCTGTTCACCACCCTGATGCGCCGCGGCGACGCCCTGGTGGCGGAACCCCTGACCTATCCCGGCGCGCTGGCCCTGGCCGCCCACCTGGGCCTGCGCGTCATCCCCTGCCCAACCGACGGCGAAGGCGTCGTGCCCGAGGCCCTGGAGCGCCTTTGCGCCGAGCAGCGCCCCAAGGCGATCTATCTGATCCCCACCCTGCAGAACCCTGTCGCCACCACCATGCGCCTGGCGCGGCGACAGGACGTGGCGCGCATCGCCCGCTCCGCCCAGGTCCCCATCATCGAGGACGACGCCTATGGCCGCCTGCCGGCCGCGCCCCTGCCCGCCTTGGCCGCCCTCGATCCGGAGAACGTCTGGCACGTGGCCACCCTCTCCAAGGCCCTGTCGCCCGGCCTGCGCACCGCCTTCGTCGCCGCCCCCGACGCTGCGGCCGCCCAGCGCCTGGCGCTCGCCCTGCGCGCGCTCTCCCTGATGGCCTCGCCGCTGACCGCGGCCGTGGCCACAGCCTGGATCCGCGAGGGCGCCGCCGAACACCTGCTGGCCGCCATCCGCGCCGAGTCCCGCGCCCGCCAGGCCCTGGCCCACGAGATTCTGCCGGGGGCCGTCGGCGGCCCGGACGGCGTCCATGTCTGGCTGGACCTCCCCCCGGGCCGCGACGCCGCGGGCCTACGCGCCAGCGCCGCCCAGCGCGGCCTCTCCCTGGTCACCGCGGACTCCTTCGCCGCGGGTCCCGGTTCGCGCAACGGCCTGCGCATCTCCCTCGGCGGCCAGGCCCGCCGCGACGTCCTCGCCCAGGCCCTGCAGGCCGTGGCGATCCTCTTGGCGGGTGAGCGAGAAATTGGGCGAGCAGTCGTGTGACGATGTCCCTTCTCCCCCTTGCGGGAGAAGGTGGCCTTGCGGAGCAGGGTCGGATGAGGGGTCGCACCACCCTGTCCGCCTGGTTGTGAGTGATGAGGTCGCGAGTCCGCCTCCGAGCCCAAGCGGACGTGGGTCAGGGCGCCGCCCCGGGGCTCAGGCCGCGGCCGTATCCGGCTGCATCAGGCCGAAAATGTTGCTCTCGGTGTCCTTCATGTAGGCGAGCCACCCCACGCCCGGGATTGCCATCTTCGGCAGAGCCTGCACGCCGCCGAGCGACAGCGCCTTTGCGACTGTGGCGTCCACGTCATCGACCTCGTGGGTGCAGATGTATCCGACCACCGGCGTTGGCTCCTGGGGGTCGGGATTTGGGCCAATTCGCGGGATCAGGGCGCCGTCGATCCCCGGCCCGTCGGCGCCGGTTACGATGAACTCGATGCCAGGCTGCGGCAGCTTCGTAAACCTCCAGCCGAACAAGGCCGAGTAGAACGCCTTAACCCGCTCGAAGTCGGCGGCATGGATCTCGAAGTGCACCGGGCGCGGCATGGCGATGCTCCCTCTATCGGCACACATCAAGCCACAACGCAGATGCCCGCGCCAGCCTCCCGGCGTCAGGGGAATGCCCCCTCCCGAGCTTAGCGGACACCGCATTGCAGCTAAGGCAGCGGTTCATCGGCCCACCGCCACCCGAGAGTTCTGAGAAACCCCTCATCCGACCTTGCTCCGCAAGGCCACCCGCAAGGGGAGAAGGGACTCGTTACGCCACCACCTCCAGCCGCTCCAACCCCCGGAAGAACGGCAGGGTCCGCCACACCGGCTCGGCCGCCGGATCGGCCAGCCGCAGGTTCGGGAAGCGGTCGAACAGCCGCACCAGCGCCACCTGGGCCTCCAGCCGCGCCAGGGGCGCCCCGATACAGATGTGCGCCCCGCCGCCGAACGCCACGTGTGGCTTGTGCTTGCGCGCCACATCGAAGCGGTGCGGGTCCTCGAAGGCCTCCGGGTCGCGATTGGCCGCGCGCAGCGAGAACATGAAGGACTCCGCCGTCGCCACCGGACAGCCGCCCACCTCCATCTCCCGCGACGCCACCCGCCCGGTGATGTCCACCGGCGGCTCGTAGCGCAGGGTCTCCTCGACCACGGCGCTCACAAGGCCCGGATCGGCCCGCAGCTTGGCCAGCTCTCCGGGATGGGTCAGCAACAGCCGCACGGCGTTGCCGATCAGGTCGGTGGTGGTCAAGTTGCCGCCGACCAGCAGGGCGCCCAGATTGATCCGCAGCTCGATGTCGCTGATCGGCGCGCCCTGCGCCTGCAGCCGCGTCATGTCGGAGATCAGGTCGTCGCGCGGCGCGGCCTTTCGCGCCGCGATGGTCTGCGTCCAGTATTCGGTCAGCGCCGCGCTCGACGCCTCCATCCGCGCCGTCTGCTCCTCGTTGCGGAACGGATTGAGGTTCTGGATCACATCCTCCGACCAGACCCGGAACTCCGCCAGCCGGTCATGGTCGACCCCCAGGATCGAGGCGATCACGTCGATGGGGATCGGCACGCAGAAGGCGCTCATCAGGTCGAACGGCTTGCCCGGGACGATGCGGTCCAGGGCCTCGTCGACGATCCGCTCCACCTCGGGCCGGAACTTGGCCACCCGGGCGTAGAGCGCCTGGGTCAGGGGCTGTCGGATGCGCGCATGGTCGGGATCGTCCAGCAGCAGGATGCTGGTGGTCTCGCCGCGATTGTCCGGATCGGCGTCGGCCCCGACCAGGCTCCGCGACAGGAACGACTTGCCGTCGGCGCGGATCGGGTCGCGCCACAGGGTGCGGTCCGACACCATGCCGCGGACGTCGGCGTAGCGGGTCACCACCACGCTGCCCGAGGCCTCGTCCCGATGCACCGGGCAGCGGGCCCGCAGGTCGTCCAGCAGGACGTGCGGGTCGGCGCGATAGACGGGATTGAGCGGCGTCAGCTCGAACACCGTTGGAAGGGCTCGTTCGGCCATGTCGTCCTCCGTTCGAAGCCAGGCTACGCCGGTTTCCCTGGACGTCGCCTAGCGGATTCGGCCCCTCGCGCGTTGTTCGCCGATGAAGCTCGCGACCTTCAACATCAACAACGTCGTCCGACGCCTCGACGGCCTGCTGAGCTGGCTTGCCGAGGCCCGACCGGACGTCGTCTGCCTGCAGGAACTGAAGGCCGAGCAGGGCGCCTTCCCGACAGCGGCGCTGGAGGCCGCCGGCTACGGCGCGGTCTGGACCGGCCAGCGGACCTGGAACGGGGTGGCCATCCTCGCCCGCGGCCGCGAGCCGGTCCTGGTCCGCCGCGGCCTGCCGGGCGACCCGGCCGACACCCAGGCCCGCTACATCGAGGCCGCCGTCGAGGGCGTGCTGATCGCCTGCCTCTACCTGCCCAACGGCAACCCGCAGCCGGGACCGAAGTTCGCCTACAAGCTGGCCTGGTTCGAGCGGCTGATCGCCCATGCCGCATCCCTGATCGAGGCCGAGGTCCCCGTGGTCCTGGCAGGCGACTACAATGTGGTCCCCACCGACCTCGACATCTATCCCACCAAGTCCTGGACGAACGACGCCCTGCTGCAGCCGGAGAGCCGCGAGGCCTTCGCCCGCCTGCTGGCCCAGGGCTGGACCGACGCCCTGCGCGCCCGGCATCCGGGCGAGCGGCTCTACACATTCTGGGACTACAAGCGGCAGCGCTGGGCGCGAGACGCCGGCCTGCGGCTCGACCACCTGCTGCTGAGCCCGGTCTTGAAACAAAGCCTGAGGGACGCCGGCGTCGACAAGGCGGTGCGCGGTCTGGAAGGCGCCAGCGACCACGCCCCGGCCTGGGTTGAGCTGGACTGGCCTGCGCGGCGGCGAAAGTCCGGCGGCTAGCCCGCCCGGTACGGCAGGTAGCCCCGCTCGACCATGCGCCGCAGGGCCTCATAGGCCTCGGTCAGCTCCTCGAAGGCCAGGCGCATCTCCGCCAGGTGGGTCACCTGCTCGGGACTCGGGGGCTGGGAGGTCTCGGTGCAGGCGAGCGCCGCGGCCACCCATTGCGCCCGGGCGATGGCCGCGGCCACCGCCAGGCGCTGGAACTTGCCCGCGTCGGCATGGCCCAGCACATGGGCGATGACCTCCTGGTTGGAGGCGTAGACGGTGTAGTCGATCCGCTCCATCTGCCCGCGCAGCCGGCGCTGGGCCTGCGGGTCGAGCATGGCGTCGGGCTCGAAGTGATCGCTGGCGCGTCGCACGCTCGAGGTCCTGGTGACGGACATAGCGGTCTCCCATCCCGATCGACCGACTCTAGGGTTCGGGCTTTAAGGTTCGATTGACGGAAACCGGAATCGATTTCGCGCGCTTAGGGGGCTCAGACCTCACAAGGACGTTACCATGCGCATCATCACCCTAACCGCCGCCGCCGTCGCCGCCCTGTCCCTCGCCGCCTGCTCCAAGCCCGCCGACAAGGCCATCGACGCCCAGGCCGACGCCGTCGAGGCCACCGGTGAACTGAAGGCCGACGCCCTGGAAAACAAGGCCGACGCCGTGGACGCCAAGGCCGACACCATGACCGGCGCCGCCGAGAACAACGCCGAAGCACAGGCCGACTCCATGCGCGCCCAGGCCGACGCGACCGAAAAGGCCGCCGACGCGAAGGCCGACGCCATCGAAGAAAAGAAGTAGGCCCGACGAGGCGCCCGACTTCGGTCGGGCGCCGCTTCGCCAAGACGATTGGCTTCCGCGCTTCAGGGCGCTAAACGGCGGCCATGAGCGACACGCCCCCCGACCGCCTCTCGGTCAATCCGAACAGCCCCTATCATGACGCCGCGGCTCTCGAACGCGGAGTCGGCGTCGTCTTCAAGGGCGTCGAGAAGACCAATGTCGACGAATATTGCGTCAGCGAAGGCTGGGTCCGCCTCAGCGTCGGCAAGACCGTCGATCGCAAGGGCAACGCCATGACCGTGAAGCTGCAGGGCGACGTCGCCCCCTACTTCCAGGACATCGCCGCGGTCAAAGAATAGCGCCTCGCCCGAGATGCTCCCCCTCTGGGGGAGCTGTCGGCGAAGCTGACTGCGGGGGACTTTGACTCGCTTTCGAGCACTTCAACCCCCTCCGTCTCTCCACGCTTCGCTCCGAGCGCCACCTCGCCCGAATCGCGCTGCGCGCTGGGGGAGGATCTTGGAGGGTCGGCTCGGTCTCCCTCGCGCCCAGGTCCCCACTCGCCATCGCCGACTCTGGCCGTCACCCGCGCCCAGGCGATGTGGCCTGCGCGGCGCCATCGAGGCGCCGGCCCGCGCCAAGGGGGTCGTCAAGGGCGGAGATCTGGTGAATATTCCGTAAACGAGGCACGCTGGCTGGCACGACATCTGCGACGCCGCCGCTGCGTCTTGGCGAGTTGTGTCACAGTGAGAGGCGCGGAACGGAATGGTTGACGTGCTTCTCAACAGCCCTTCGCAGGAACGCCCCGCCGCCTCTGGAGCGGAACTTTCGAAACGCGCAGGGATCCTCCTGCTGCGGGCGTCCCCCTGGGTCGTGTTCGGACCGATCACCGGGGTGCTGAGCGAGATGGCTCTGCGATCCCATCGCCGCGGCCGGCCCATCCTTGCCGTCAGCTACGTGGTCCTGAACGTCGCCATCCTGCTGGCGATCCCCGCCCTCACGGCCTACCTCGCCTCGCGGCTCTGAACGCAAAGTCTGGCCGCTCATGAGTTGCGGCCGGCCGATTGACTCAGCGCTTTTCGCGGGCGCTCATTCAGCGCGTTCGAGGAGATCCGCGATATGGCCAAGTTTCAGAACATCCTGCAGACGGTGGGAAACACCCCGGTGGTGCGGATCAACCGGCTGGGTCCGTCCCATGTGAACCTCTACGCCAAGGTCGAGGCCTTCAATCCGCTGGGCTCGGTCAAGGACCGCCTGGCGTTGGGGGTCATCGAAGCCGCGGAGAAGTCCGGCGCCCTGAAGCCCGGCCAGACGGTGATCGAGGCCACCAGCGGCAACACCGGCATCGGCCTTGCGATGGTCTGCGCGCAGAAGGGCTACCCCCTGGTCGTGGTGATGGCCGACAGTTTCAGCGTCGAACGTCGCAAACTGATGCGCTTCCTGGGGGCCAAGCTGGTGCTCACCCCCGCCGCCCATCGCGGCACCGGCATGGTCGCCAAGGCGGTCGAGCTCGCCGAGAAGCACGGCTGGTTCCTGACCCGCCAGTTCGAGAACGAGGCCAATCCCGACACCCACTCTGCCACCACCGCACGCGAGATCATCCGCGACTTCGAAGGCGAGCGCCTGGACTACTGGGTGACCGGCTACGGCACGGGCGGCACGCTGAAGGGCGTCGGCCGCGTGCTGCGCCAGGAAAGCCCCGAGACCAAGATCGTGGTGTGCGAACCGCAGGACGCCCCCTTGCTCGGCAGCGGCGCGCCCCAGGCCCGCAACCCCGACGGCTCGGCGTCCGAGGGCCACCCGGCCTGGAAGCCCCATCCGATGCAGGGCTGGACCCCGGACTTCATCCCCAAGCTGACCGGAGACGCGGTGGATATGGGCCTGGCCGACATGATCCTGCCCATCGAGATGGCGCAAGCCATGGGTGGCAGCAAGGACCTGGCGCAGAAGGAAGGCATCTTCGTCGGCATCACCGCCGGCGCCACCCTGGCCGGCGCCCTGCGCGTCGCCCGCGACGCCCCGCAGGGGGCCAACATCCTGTGCATGCTGCCCGACACCGGCGAGCGCTACCTCTCGACCCCGCTGTTCGCCGACGTCTCCATCGAGATGACCGCCGAGGAACTCGAAATCGCCCGCTCGTCCCCGATGTTCGCCGACGTCCCCGCGCCGGCCTGAGCGGCGGTGGAGAGAGCCCCTACAGCTCCATGAAGCTCTCGAACCCGCCATAGATCATGCGCTTGCCGTCGAACGGGTTGTCGGCGGGATCGCGCTTCAGGCGCGGGTCGCTCATCACCTTGGCGTTGATCGCGTCGCGCGCTTCGCGCGAGGGGTAGGTGATCCAGGAGAACACCACGATCTCGTCGTCCTTGGCCTGCACCGCGCGGGGGAACGAGGTCAGTTCGCCTACCGGCACGTCGTCGCCGATGCATTCCACATAGGATAGCGCCCCATGCTCCATCCAGACCTCCCCGGCGAGGCGGGCTAGCGCCTTGTAGGCCTGGAGATTGCCCCTCGGGACCGCCAGGACGAAACCGTCGACATAGGACATCTTGCATCTCCTCATGATCGCTTCGTCCATAGGACGCGCGACGGGAGAGCGTTCCGACAAGGCCGGTGATTCTCGCTCAGTGCGGCCCGGCCAGGTGATGCAGGTCGCCCGGCAGGGCCGGAGTGTTCACGTATGGGCCCCACGGCCCCTGGCGCGCCTGCCGCCGCGCCGCGCGCGCGGCCAGGACGTCCCGCAGCAGTGCGACCCAGCCAAAGGGAACGTCCTTATGCAACCTGCTCAACTCTTCCATCGTCTTTCTCCGGCCACGGTCCTTTCCGGGCCTGGAGAAGATCGTCTTCGAGCGGCGCCGTGACAAACGGGTCCTCCTGCTCTATGCATTAGGACAGCTTATGTCAGACAGCCTCGCCACCATCCCGCTCAGCGCCATCCGGGTCTTCGAGGCGGCCGCGCGCCTGAAGAGCTTCACCCGCGCCGCCGAGGAGCTGGGCGTCACCCAGGCGGCGGTGAGCTGGCAGGTTAAGGCCCTGGAGCGCCGGCTGGACCAGGCCCTCTTCCAGCGCCTGCCGCGCGAGGTCGTGCTGACCCCGGCCGGCGAGCGGCTGGCCCGCGCCGCCGGCGAGGCGGTCAACCTGCTGCGCGCGGCGCTGGACGATCTCACCGAGACCGGCGAGGGCGTGCTGGCCGTCACCACCATGCAGACCCTGGCCACCCAGTGGCTGGCGCCGCGGATCGGCGCCTTCCAGGTCGCCCATCCCAAGCTCGCCGTGCGGCTGGAGGCCAGCAGCCGGCTGGTGGACCTGATCCACGAGAACCTGGATGTGGCGGTGCGCGGCGGCTATGGCGACTGGCCGGGCATCGAGGCCCACTACCTGTTCCCGTCCGAGCAGACGCCCCTCTGCACGCCGCAAATGCGCGAGAGCCTGGGCGGGCTGGAAAGGCCCGAGGACCTGCTGGCCGCCCCGCGGATCGGCTCGCCGGACGAGTGGGCGACCTGGTTCCACTTCGCCGGGGTGGCGACGCCCGGACCCAGCGCCCCGCCCCGCTTGATGGCCGACACCCAGACCCTGGAGGTGGCCTCGGCCCTGGCCGGCCAGGGGGTGGCGCTCGGTTCGCCGATCCTCTTCCAGACCGAGATCGCCGCTGGGCGGCTGGTGCGCCCGTTCAAGGCCACCATGCCGCTGGGCGGGGGCTATTGGCTGGCCTACCCCAAGGACCGCCGGCGCTCGGCAAAGATCGTCGCCTTCCGCGATTGGCTGCTGGCCTGCGTCGCCGACCTGCCGGAATAGGCGGCGCTCGCCTAGACCTCCGCGCAGCTCGCCAGGTTCACCGGGCCCACCTTGGTGCGCGTCCAGGCGTCGCCGACCTTGTTGAATTCCGCGAAGCCGGACTGCGCCCGGTACTCGGCCCGGGCCTCGTCCCAGCCTTCCCAGCTCATGGCCACGACGATCTTGGTCGTGACACCCTTGGCCTGCTCGGCCGGGGCGATCTCGCGCTCGCCCTTGCAGGCCACCTCGAAGGCCTGGCAGCCCTTGCCGTCCTTGGCCTTGCACTCGGCGTCCGAGGCCACGATCGAGTCGTGCCAGCCGCGGATCGCCACATCGAGGCCCGCATACTTGTCCTGCCCGGCGCCGGCGCTCTTGCCGGCCTCTCCGCAACCGCCCAGGGCCAGGAGGCCCGCCGCCACGATCACGGTCGAAAATCTGCTCACGTTCCGCTCCAGCTGTCGGCCGCGCCCCGCGGTCCGTCCCGCCCATAACGCATAAATGACGGCGAAGGCGTGACGCGGGCCGACTTAATCGTCGCAACCCGCCGATCGCCTCATCTTGCCGCGGTCGCGCCTAAAGCCGCTCGCGCTCTTCCCCGAAGGTGACGGCCGGCGGCTCCGGCTCCCAGCAGACCTCGTACTCCGCCAGCCAGCCGACCGCGTCCTGCATCGGCTCCGGCGTCAGCCGGCACGTAACCTTGCGGCCGGTCTTGCTGCGGCTGATCAGTCCGGCGTCCGACAGCACGTCCAGGTGCTTCATGACTGACGGCAGCGACATGGCGAAGGGCGCGGCGAGCTCGGAGACCGACATGCCCTGACGCTGGCGCAGCTGCTTCAGCAGGGCGCGCCGCGTCGGGTCGGACAAGGCCGCGAAGGTCCGGTCGAGCTTTGAATCGTTAACCATGATCGACGCCTACGCCCCCGCGTGCTGAAGTCAAGCTCGCCCGCCGGGCTAGGGGGCCAACCACGGGTCGCGTTCCTGGCTGTCGTTCTGCGCCAGGATCAGCAGTTGCGGGAAGGCCACCGGCCGTGCGTCCGCCGGGGTCGGCCGCAGCAGCGCCCCGCCCATCGCCCCCACCGCCGCGGCGACGCAGGCGCCGAAGAGCCAGGGCCTGAGCAGGGTGAATGGGGATTGCGACATGGAAGGGCCTCGGTGTTCGAAGGCCCCTTAACGACGATCGCGCGACCGGCGTTCCACAACATTCGGATCAATTAGGAAACCCAGATCCTCCCGCAGCGCGCAGCGCGGTTTGGGGGAGGTGGCTCGGAGCGAAGCGGAGAGACGGAGGGGGTTGAAGCGCCCGAAAGCGAGTCAAAGTCCCCCTCAGTCAGCTTCGCTGACAGCTCCCCCAGGGGGGGAGCATCTGGAAGGGCCGCTGTTGCTGAGGCAAGGCGCCGCCCAGATCCTCCCCCAGCGCGCAGCGCGGTTTGGGGGAGGTGGCGCTCGGAGCGAAGCGGAGAGTGACGGAGGGGGTTGAAGCCCGCGAAAGCGAGTCAAAGTCCCCCTCAGTCAGCTTCGCTGACAGCTCCCCCAGAGGGGGAGCATCTCGAGGGACTGGTCAGGGCCACTGTTGCTCAAGCAAGGCGCCGCCCAGATCCTCCCCCAGCGCGCAGCGCGGTTTGGGGGAGGTGGCGCTCGGAGCGAAGCGGAGAGTGACGGAGGGGGTTGAAGCGCCCGAAAGCGAGTCAAACCACCCTCAGTCGGCTTCGCCGACAGCTTCCCCCGATGGGGCGCACTCAGCCGTCAGCTAAGCCGCGCGCGCGCGCGAATAGGTGTCCAGCTGGGCCATGATCGCCGCCATGGCGCCGCTCGGCAGCGCATTGTCGCCGTCGATCTCGCCCTCGGCATAGATCAGGGCCAGGCGGTCGCGCGCCCGGCTGACCCGGCTCTTCACCGTGCCCACCGCCACGCCGCTGATCGCGCTGACCTCTTCGTAGGACATGCCCCCAGCCCCCACCAGGATCAGGGCTTCGCGCATGTCGGCCGGCAGCATGGCCAGGGCCCGGCGCAGCTCGTCGAGCTCCAGGCTGGCGGTCGGGTCGGAAATCGAGACCAGGGTCCGCTCGGCCACCTCGGGATCCAGCGGCTGCGAGCGCCAGGCGCGGCGCATGTCAGAATAGAACTGGTTGCGCAGGATCATGAAGACCCAGGCTTTCATATTGGTCCCCATGGTGAAGCTCTTTTCCGACGCCAGGGCCTTGGCCAGCGCGTCCTGCGCCAGGTCGTCGGCATAGGACCGGTCGTTGCAGAGCGATCGCGCGAAGGCGCGCATGTGGGGAATGAGGCCGATCAGGTCGGTCCGGAAGTCGTTCGTCGGCCCGTCGCACGGCGTCGTGGTCATGGTCATTGTTGGTCCTCCGTACCCACACCAACGCTCCCCGGCGGGAATGGCTCCGCTTGTTGACCATTATTTTTCGGCGGGCGGCTCGCAGTCTAGAGAGCCGCGTCAGAGGCCCCGCAGCCTCCAGGGGAAGAGAGTCCGCGGGGCCAATACGCGTCGCGCGTCCCCATTCAATGTCCGTCGGGACGCATCGTTCCCTTCCGGCTCCTGGACTGTGAAGCGGTGGGGCGCCGATGAAATTCGTGATCACGCGCCCGTGAAACCAATCCGGTGAAGCTGCGTTGATGCCTGGCAAGCTGGAAGGGAAGACACATGAAAAAGACCATCCTCGCCGTCGCCGCCCTGTTCGCCTTCACCGGCCTCGCCGCCTGCGAAAGCCAGGCCGACAAGGCCGCCGAAGCCAAGGCCGACTCCCTGGAGGCCCAGGCCGCCGCCACCCCGAACGAAGCTCAGGAAAAGGCCCTCAACGAGAAGGCCGACATCATCGAGCAACAGGCTGGCAACGCCGACGGCGGCGCGACCACTCAAAACACCCCGACGACCGATCCGGCCAAATAGGCCTGGTCAATAGAATAGGCCCCGTCGTCTCCGGACGACGGGGCCTTTTTCATGCGCCGGACACGCATGGAACCATGCGCCAAGGTAGAGGTTAGGTACTCATGTCCATACTCATCCTGATCCTCATCGTCGTCGTCGTCCTGGCCCTGGCCCTATACGCGGTCCGGATGATGCCCATCCCCTCGCCGCTGAACTGGATCATCCAGGTGATCCTGGTGGTCATCGCCATCTTCGTCATCGGACAGCGTGCCGGCCTGTTCTAGGGCTAGTCGGCCGCCCGCCTCACCTGCCATGACCCTCGACGCCGCGCCCCAGGGCGCGGCTCGGCGGGTTCCTAGTCGCGAAGGCTGGCTGGCACCTGGCCGCCGTTCTCGGCGAGCTTGCGCATGACCGCCTTGTGCAGGGCGATGTTCTGCTCGGCGCTGCCGTCCGCCCCGGCCTTCACGCCCAGTTCCTGGCCCAGCTCTGTGCGGGCGGTCAGGCTGGAATCGAGGTCGAGCATTTTCAGCAGGTCGACGATCGACGTGCGCCAGTTGCCGCCGCCGCCCTTCTGCGCCGCCAGTGCGGTGAGCACCGCCTCCACGTCAACGGGTGCGGCCGCGGCCGGGGTCGCGGCCGGCGCGGCGGGGGCCGCCTGAGGCGCCGCCTGGGTGGGAGCCGGCTTTGCGTCCGGTTTCCGGTTGAAGATCTTGTCCATTATCTTGCCGAAGAGGCTCATCTGTTCGCTCCTTGAGTGAGACTAAGCTAAGCCGCTGCGCGCCCAACGGTTCCTGGCGGTCTAGGCCGCCGGCCGCGGGCACGTCGGGCCGCAGGCCGGCAACATCCCCCGATAACGCGCCGCCTTGGCCGTTTGCTTGGCGAGGTCGGCCGCGCGGGCCGCGCCTGACAGCCCGCCATAGCGTCCCGGGGCGCGGGTCAGCGAGGCCTCGAACTCCGCCAGGGCCTCGGCGGGGCGGTTCAATTCCAGCAGCAGTTCGCCCAGCTGTTCGCGGGCCGGCAGGATCTGGCCCGGCGTCACCGGGTGCTTCTCAGTGGCGTCGTCCAGGTCGGCGGCCGCCCGCATCAGGCCCACCGCCTCCTCGCCCCGCCCCTGCGCCTTGGCCAGCCAGGCCGCGGCGATCTGGCGCTCGATATCGACCTGCTTGCCCCAGTCATACTCGCCGGGCTTCGCCGGCAGGGCCTGGACGATCTCGGCCAGCCGCCCGACTTCTTCGCGCGCCAGTTCGACCTTGCCGGAGCGGGCCGCGCCGACCGCGCGCGCGAAGTGGATGTGGGCTTCCGCCCAGCGGAACCGCGCCCAGGGCACGGCCGCCACGGACGTCGCCGGCAGGGCCAGGGCCGCCGCCTCCGCCCATTGGCGCCGCTCCAGGGCGTAGCGCGCCGGGATCGCGGCCATGGAATAGGCGACCTTGAAGTTCGGCGGATCGACCCGCGCGATCGCATTGAGCTCGTCGATCACGCCGCGCGCCTTGGCGTCCTCGCCGAGCTGCAGATAGGCATAGGCCAGATAGTCCATGGCGTGGAGCTGCTCGTCCCAGGCGCCGGGCATCTTGTTTCGCGCCGCATGGGCCTTGGCCGCCGCCTCCGCCTTGAGGTCCGAGGCGATGGCCTCCTTCCACAGGCCCAGCCGCGTGAAGATATGCGAGGGCATATGCTGGGCGTGGGCCGAGGCCGGCGCGATGCCGGCGTAGCTGCGCGCCGCCGGCAGGGCAAGGTGCGCCAGCGGTGGGTAGTCGTAGCTGTGGATCAGGTAGTGCGACACGCCCGGATGGCGGGGCTGGCGCGCCAGCACGGCGTTCAGCAGTGCGGCCGCCTCCTTCTCCCGGGCGAAGCTCTCGTCATTGTCCATGGTCCCGGCCGCGATCAGGGCCAGCGCATAGAACACCGCCCCCTCCTGGTCGGCCGGATGGCGCCGATGCAGCTTGCGCATGGCGTCCACATAGGCCAGCACGCGGGGCCCATGGCCCACCGTGCCGGCGTCCCGGTAGAAGGCCGCCATGGCCGCCACATAGTCCCGCTCCCGCTCGGTCGGCGCCCCCAGGGCCTGCGCCCTGGCGATGGCCGCGGCCCCCTTCTCCAGCTCCGCGGGACCGGGCGGCGCCCACAGCGGATGGTAGTGGCTCATCGCCACGCCCCACTGGGCCATGGCGCACTTCGGATCGGCGGCGGCCGCCTCCAGGAAGCTCTTCTCGGCCTCCTCATATTCGAATGAGTGCAGCCAGGCGATCGCCCGGTTGAACGTCCCCTGCGCCTCGGGACGGCAGGACGTCGCGAACGTCACATCCCCCAGCTCGGCGGCATGGTGCTCGTGCTGCGCCCGCGCGGGGCCGGCGGCGACAAGGATGGCGGCGGCGAACAGCAGGGCCTTCATCGGAGATCTCCAGCCGGCGACCCGGTCCGACAGCCTCCGACCAACCGGGAGGCTTGGCAACCTCGATCCCAATTCGGGGACACCCCCCATCAGCGGCCCTACCCCCTACTTCTTCCGCACCCGCACCGAGCCACCCCCCACCAGCGCCTGGGCCTGGAACTTCCCGGTCGCGCGGATCAGGTCCGACAGTTTCGCGAACCCGTAGGTCCGCTGGTCGAAGTCCGGATAGGCGTTGCGCAGGCGGTTGGCGATGTTGCTGACCGTGGCCCAGCCCTCGTCGTCGTCGATGTCGGCCATCACCGTCTCGATCAGCGGCAAGGCCTCGATGGCCTTGCGCTTGGCCGGGGCCGGCGGGGGGGCCGCAGCTCCCTTGACCGGCGTCTCGGCCAGGGGCGCGGTCAGGTTCTCCGTATAGATGAAGCGCGTGCAGGCCTGGCGGAAGCTCTCGGGCGTCTTCTGCTCGCCAAAGCCGTAGACCGACACCCCCTCCTCGCGGATGCGCGAGGCCAGCCGCGTGAAATCGCTGTCCGACGAGACCAGGCAGAAGCCGTCGAACCGACCGGCGTTGAGCAGGTCCATGGCGTCGATGACCAGGGCGATGTCGCCGGCGTTCTTGCCCTTGGTGTTGGCGAAGTTCTGCTGCGGCTGGATGGCGAACCGCGCCAGGACCTTGGTCCACTGGTTCATCTGGGCGCTGGAGAAGTCGCCATAGATCCGCCGGGCGCTGGCCTCGCCGATGGTGGCGATCTCGGTGAACAGGGCCTCGGCGATGCGGGCCGAGGCGTTCTCCGCGTCGATCAGCACCGCCAGGCGCGGGGCGCGGCTCTCGTTCGACATGGGATATCCTTCGTGGGCGTGTGGCCCCAGCCATAACCCCGCCCGGCGAGGCGCGCTATGCCGCAACCTCAACTTAACCGCACCGCTGTTACACCGCCTTCGGGGGACGCCAATCGACGAGACGCCAGCATGCGCGCAGCCTTTCGCCTCGCCCTCCTCCTCACCCTCGCCGCCGCGACGCCGGCCGCCGCCGGATCGTTCGAGGACGACGTCCTGGCCGAGATCAACTACGCCCGCGCCAACCCGGCCGGCTACGCCCGCGAGCTGCGCACCGCCGCGGCCGAGCGACAGTACGGCGGGGGCCTGGCCAGCGTCGGCTATGCCGACGAGGACGCCCTGCACGAGGCCGTGGCCTTCCTGCGGTCCCAGCCGCCCCTGCCGCCGCTGCGCCATGACGAGGGCCTCGCCGCCGCCGCCCACGCCTTCGTCGGCGCCCAGTCCCGGCGCGGCGACGAGGGCCACGGCCGCGGCCCCGACGCCCTGGGTCCGCGCCTGCAGCGCCACGGCGTCTATGCCGGCCTGACCGCCGAGAGCCTCTCCTACGGCTACGACAATCCCCGCGACGTGGTGATCCAGCTGGTGGTCGATTCAGGCGTCCCCGGCCGCGGCCACCGCAAGGACATCTTCCGCCGCGCCTACCAGGCCGCCGGCATCGCCTGCGGCCCGCACGCCGTCCACGGCGCCATGTGCGTCATCGACTATGCCGGGGCCTTCGTGCAGCGCTAGGTCGCCTTCGCCCGCGCCGCCGCGCCCGCCCGGATCATCTGGATCTGGCCGCGCTCCTCCAGCTCCAGGGCCGCGTCGAAGCTCAGGCCCTCCAGCGTGGCGTCGAAGGTGCGCTTGGAGATCCGCAGGGCGTCTGGGGCGGCCTTGAGCATGGCGTCGGCCAGCCGCTCGCCCTCGGCGGCCAGGGCCTCGTCGGGCAGGACCTTGGAGACCAGGCCGGTGCGCCAGGCCTCCTCGGCCCCCATCGGTTCGCCGGTCAGCAGCATCTCGCGGGCCCGCGACACGCCCAGGGTCCGCTGCAGCCGCCAGCTCACCGCCAGCTCCGAGCCCGACAGGCCGATCTTGATGAAGGCCGGATGGAAAGCGGCGCTGGCCCCCGCCACGATGACGTCCGACGCCAGGGCGAGCGCCAGGCCCCCGCCGGCCGCGGCCCCCTGCACCAGGGTCACGATGGGCTGCGGGCAGGCGCGCATGGCCTTCAGCGTGTCGCGCAGCATCCAGTCGCCGTTCGGCCCGTCGCGCAGGGCGTCCGGCTGGCCGCCGGCCTTCAGGTCCGCCCCCGAGCAGAAGGCCCGCCCGGCCCCGGCCAGCACGATCACGCGCGCCTCGGTGTCGCGTCGCCGCGCCTCGAAATAGGCCAGCAGCGCCTCGGACATCGGCTGGTTGATGGCGTTCAGCCGCTCGGGGCGGTTCAGCGTCACCCAGTCCACCGCGCCCTTGCGCTCGACGGTCAGGATATCGGTCACGGGCGTCTCCTCCGGTTCAGGCCCGCCATCAAAGCCGATCCGTCGGCCCGGCGCCATGGGGCCGGCGCCTCAGCTCGGCCGGAGAGCGCCGCGCCTCCCGCCGGATCAGCCTGCGCAGGGTCGAGGGCTCGGCATATCCCACCCGGCGCGCCACCTCGTCGACCGAGAGCCGCGTGGTCTCCAGCAGCCGCTCGGCCGCCTCCATCCGGATGCGCTGGGCGAACCTCACCGGCGACAGGCCGCAGACGCCCGCCAGCCGCCGCGCGAAGGTGCGCGGGGCCAGGCCCGCGGCGGCCGCCAGCTCGTCCATGCCGAAGTCGCGGTCGATATTGGCCCGCGCCCAGGCCTCGGCCCGGGCCACCTGCGCGTCCTGCCCGGCCAGGAAGCTCACCGCCATGTAGGGCGCCTGGGAGCGGCGCTGGTCCAGTAGCAGGTAGCGGGCGCAGGCTTCCGACAAGCCGGGGCTGGCGAACCTGGCGATCACCGCCAGCATCAGGTCCATCTGCGCCATGGCCGCCCCGGCCGTGGCGATCGGCCAGTCGGCGACCACGATCTGGTCGGCGACCAGCTCCACCTCGGGGTGCAGCCGGCGGAAGGCCGGCGCCAGCCACCAGGTGGTCGTGGCCCGCCGCCCCGCCAGCAGCCCCGCCTGGGCCAGGATGAAGGTGCTGGCGCAGGAGGCCGCCACGCTGGCTCCCGCCGCCCGGGCCTCCGTGGCGATCCCAGCCGCCCGACGCACGGCGGGCGTCGCCAGCCGCGCCAGCAGCTCGGCCTCCGAGCGCACGCCCAGGCCCGGCACGATCAGCAGGTCCCGCGGCCCGAACGCCGCCGCCGGCGCCCGGCCGGTCCGCAGGGTCTCCACCTCGAACGGCGCGGGCCGCCCGCCGTTGACGCTCACCTGGTTGGCGGTCTCCAGCGCGTCGAGGGTGATGGCCAGGCTTGAGGCCATGCCGTCCGGCAGCGCCAGGACGCGGACGCGGGTCATTGGCGAGTTATCCCTGAAAGGTGTCGTATTCGACCCTACCGCCCGGTGCGCCCCTGCGCAAACCTCAGCCGGACGAAAGGACGCCGCCCATGCCCCAGACCGCCATGACCCAGGACGATCCCCTGGAGGACTTCCAGCGCCGCGACTTCACCTTCGAGGACGCCGCGAAGCGAGTCTATGTGGCCGGGACCGGCCCGGCGGTGATCGTCATGACCGAGATGCCGGGCATCAGCCCGCACGTGGCCCGCTTCGCCCGCTGGGTCCGCGACGCCGGCTTCACCGTCTACATGCCCTCCCTGTTCGGCCGCGACGGCGCGGTTCCGGACGCCGACGAGGGGGCGGCGGTCTTCCGCCGGGCCTGCGTCAGCGCCGAGTTCCGCGCCTTCGGCGCCGGCCACACCGCCCCGGTCACCCAGTGGCTGCGGGCGCTCGCCCGCCAGGCCCACGCCGATTGCGGCGGGCCGGGGGTGGGCGCCATCGGCATGTGCTTCACCGGCAATTTCGCCCTCACCATGATGCTGGAGCCCGCCGTCCTCGCCCCCGTGCTCTCCCAGCCCTCCCTGCCGCTGGACGAGCCCGGCGGCCTGGACATCGCCCCTGACGACCTCGCCGCCGTGGGCGCCCGCCTGCGGGCCGACGACCTCACCGTCCTGGCCTACCGCTTCGAAGGCGACCAGGTCTGCCGCGCCGAGCGGTTCGCCGCCCTCTCCCAGGCCCTGGGCGATCGCTTCGTCGCCCGCGTCCTGCCCGACAGCGCCGCCCATCCCGAGCCGCCGCCGTTCTTCCAGCGCCATGTGGCCTTCCCCCACAGCGTGGTCACCGCCCACCTGATCGACGAGGCGGGCCAGCCGACGCTGGCCGCCCGCGACGAGATCCTCGCCTTCTTCCGCCGCCGGCTCCGCCCCTGAGCCCGCCCGCGCGTCGCGGCCCAGTCTTGTCACCGCCGCGATGGCGCGGCATCTGGTAGGCGCGCTAGACGCGACAACATGCCGGCCGCCAAAAGGCCGCGCCACTGGGGAGGAACAACACGATGTTCTCGCACATCATGATCGGCACCAACGACCTGCAGAAGGCCAAGTCGTTCTACGACCCGCTGCTTGGCGTCCTGGGCGTGCCACCGGCCCGGGTCGACGGCCACCGCATCTTCTACATGACCCCGACCGGGATCTTCTCGGTGTCGGAACCCATCAACGGCGAACCGGCCACCTTCGCCAATGGCGGCACGATCGGATTTGCCTGCGACTCGCCGGAACAGGCCGACGCCTGGCACGCCGCCGGCGTCGCCAGCGGCGGGACCACCTGCGAGGAGCCGCCCGGCGTGCGGGCCGGCGGAATGGGCAAGCTCTATCTGGCCTATCTGCGCGATCCCGACGGCAACAAGCTCTGCGCTCTCCACCGCATGGGCTGACGGGCGGCCGCAAGCCACGCGACCCCGGAGGCGCTGAGTCATCTGGCTGGACGGACGCGCCTGCGACCTCCAGCCGGCGCGCTCAGATCCCCGGCGGTCGCGCCACCGCATCCCCGGCCAGGTTGACGAACTGCGGCCCGCCGTCGTCCTTGCCGCTGAACCGCTGGATCGTGACGTTCAGGACCGGCCGCCCGCCGCCCTCTCCGTCTTGGTCATCGGCGGGCCCCAGCGCCCGGCGCGTCCCGTACTTCTTCGGCGCCACCTGGGCCACGTGCCAGCGCAGGGTGGAGATGCGCAGCGTGTCGGACCGCACCGTATCCTCGGTGGTCTCCAGCGCGATGTCGCGGGCCAGGTCGAACATCAGGTCGGCGGCGATGTCCTTGGCCGCCAGGTACATCTGCCGGAACGCGTCATTGCGCCGCGCCCAGTTGTGGATGCTCACCGTGCAGGGCATGGCCGGGTCGTCGCCGATGGCCAGCACGCTCTCGCCGGCCGCGATCCGCGCGCAGATCGCCTCGCCCAGCTCCGGCGTATAGATCGAGACGCTGCCCCCGCGCCGCCCGGCCCGGCTCAGCATGCGCCGCCAGATCCGCCCGGCGTCGGCCTTCCGGTCCAGCACCACCTGCCGTGCGCGGGCCTGGTCCTTGGCCGCCTCATAGGCCGCGCCGAACTCCGGCTCGCGCAGCGCCCAGTCCCGGAACGTCCGCCGCGACGGCATCCCCGGCTCGCGCGCCAGCTCATGCTGGCTCACCCCCGCCGCGATCCGCGCGCAGATCGCCCGCCCCAGCTCCGGGCAATAGCGCACAGGCGCCCGACCCCCGGCGCGCGCCGGCGGCGAAGACGGGGATGGCATGGCTGCTCCAGCGGGTCAGGTGAGGCGGGAAGGCTCTCATGGACCGGGTGATGAGTCAAGAACAAACCAGGAACATAAGCACATGACGCCCCGCCACGCCGTTGCGATGCGTCAAGGCAGCCCCCGAGGCGCTTGGGCGATAGTCTTCCACTGCGCCTCACTTCGGTATGAACAATTGCTCACGGAAGAAATCCGCGACGGGATTGGCGATGCGAACTACGCGCTCGACGCCGATTGGCGCTTCACCTTCTTCAGCCGCCAAGCGGAACGCTTCTTCGGCCGCGATCGCAGGGAGTTGCTCGGGCGGACCGTCTGGGATTGTTTCCCTGCCGCCATAGATACTGATCTGGCCGTGGCCCTGAAGCACGTGATGCAGAGCCGCGAGGCCGTCCACCTGGACGTGCTGAGCCCCAGCACCGGGCGGTGGACCGAGACCCGCATCTTTCCGCTGGCGAACGGTGGGATCGCGGCAAGCTGGCGCGACATCACCGCGGCGAAGCGCCGGGAACAGGACCTGGCGGCGGCGGTCGAGCACGGGGAGCGCGCCGCGCGCGAGGTGCGCACGATCATCGACCATGTTCCCGCGATGATCGCCTATTGGGACCTGGACCTGAAGTGCCGGTTCGCTAACGACAAATACCTGGAATGGTTCGGCCGCACGTCGCAGGAGATGGTCGGTCTGACGATGCAGGCCCTCATGGGCGAAGAGCTGTTCCACAGGAACGAGCCCTTCATAAGGGGAGCGCTGGCCGGAAAGCCCCAGACCTTCGAACGATCGCTGCGGAAGCCTTCGGGCGAGATCGGCCATACCTGGGCGCAATACGTCCCTGACGTGAACCCCCAGGGCGTCGTCCAGGGTTTCTACGTCATGGTGACCGACATCACCCCGTTGAAGGAGGCGGAAGAACGCCTGAAGGAAGCCAACGCCACCCTCGGCGTCGCGCGCGAGATGGCGGAAGCGGCGGCGGCGGCGAAGAGCGCCTTCCTGTCGAACATGAGCCACGAGCTGAGAAATCCGCTCACCAGCATCATCGGCTACGCCGAGTTGCTCGCCAAGCGGGGCGCCATGGACGACACCCAGCGCAAATATCTGTCTCGCGTGTACGACGCCAGCACCGCCCTGCTGACCACCATCAATGAGGTGCTCGACTTCTCCAAGCTGGAGGCCGGCCAGGTGGAGATCGAACGCCGGCCGACCGACCCGCTCGCGCTGGGCCGTCAGGCGTTGGAGATGTTCGAGCCCGCGATGGAGACAAAGGGGCTGGCCAGCAGCTTCGAGGCCGTGGACGTCCCGGCCCTGGTCCAGGCCGACGACACCCGGCTGCGCCAGATCCTCGCCAACCTCATCGGCAACGCGGTGAAGTTCACGGCCGCCGGCAGCATCGCCCTGCGCTGCGCCTACGACCGCGTCGCCGGGATGCTGCGATACGAGGTGATCGACACCGGTCCCGGCATTCCCGCCGACCGCCTGGACCGGCTGTTCCAGCGCTTCTCCCAGGTGGACGCGTCGACCAACAGGGACTTCGGCGGCACGGGCCTTGGCCTGGCGATCTCCAAGGGGCTGGCCGAGGCGATGGGCGGCGAGGTGGGCGTTCTCAGTATCGCGGGCGAAGGGAGCTGCTTCTGGGTCCGGATTCCCTGCGAACTCGGCGACGTCGACGCGTGGCGCGAGCGGCGCCGAGAAGAGACGCCTGCGTCGACACGGGCGCTGCGTGGGCTTCGGCTCCTGGTCGTCGACGACCAGCCGTACAATCGCGAACTGGTGCGCAGGATCGTCGAGCCGTCCGCGGTCGTCGTCACCGAAGCGGTTAGTGGCGCCGACGCCGTGACGGTTGCGAGGTCGGCCCCGTTCGACGTGATCCTGATGGACATCCGCATGCCGGGGATCGACGGACCGACCGCGGCCCAGCTGATCCGCTCGCCCCCCGGCCGCAACGCCTCGACGCCGATTGTCGCGTTCACGGCGGAGGCCTCGCCCGCGACGCCGCAGCCATGGCGCGGCCTGTTCGACGCAACCTTGGGGAAGCCGATCGTGTCGGCCGATCTGATCGGGCTCCTGGTGGCCCGCTTCGGCGCCGATCCGCCGGCGGAAGCCTGAGCCGCGTTTCGTGCCCCTTATT